>CADDZL010000280.1 GCA_902812335.1 Chloroflexota bacterium
CCTACCCCCTCTCCCCAACCAGGCTCAAGCCCGGTATTGGGGGGAGAGGGGGTTGCTACAGAGTTCCTGGGCACGGCGCAGTAAGGCTGCCTCGGCGGCTGCGATGTGCGCCGCCGCCCCTTCACGCCAGGCGGCATACGCAGTCAGCGCCGTGCGGCACTCGGTTAACATGGCTGCCAGCGGCTCTGGCGCAGCGCCGCCCGGCCCCTGACGCGCAGCAACGGCTGAGGCCGGGTCGAGCGCAGCGGCGAATATGGCCCCGGCGAGATGCAACGGCCGGTTGAGCACGGCCATAGCTGCTGTGTCCAGGTCCGCGCTGGTGAGATCGCGCAGGCTCCGCTCCGCCGCGATGGCTTCACGCACCAGCCGGCCGACGATGCGATGTGCTGTGCGGAAGTCTAGCCCGGTTTCCAGCACGATGACTTCGGCCAGGTCGGTGGCCATGGCGAACCCGTTCGCCAGGCGGCTCGCAGCCAGAGGCGCATTGAAACGCAACCCACGCAGCACCCCGGCCATCAGGCTCGCCACGCCGGTGGCGGCCTCCAGCGCGCGCGGCACACTGCCGTAGGTGAAGACACGGTTGTCCATCTGGCCGGAGGGCGTGCGGCCCAATGCCGCCGCCGCCGCCAACGCACCGATCATGTCATTGGCGACGCCGCGCACATACGCCAGCGCATAGGGATTCTTCTTCTGGGGCATGATCACGCTGGTGCGCGCGTGGCTATCGGCCAGTTCAACCAGATCGAATTCGGCGGTGGCGAAGATCTGCAGGTCCTCGGCCAGCCGGTCCAGGTTGACGAGCGCGGCCACGACCAGGGCCAGCGTCTCAATAGGGCCATCCGGCTGCCACATGGCGTCGCGTGCGTGCTGCACCAGGCCGTCGAAGCCGAGCAAGTCGGCCAGGCGGGCGCGGTCCTGCGGCAACCGCGAGCCGTTGACGCTGCCACAGCCCGCCGGGCTCAGGTTAGTGCGCCGGTAAAGTGCCTGCAACCGGTCCAGGTCGCGCAGCAGGGGGTAGGCGAATGTGAGCAGGTAGTGGCCCAACGAGGTCGGCTGGGCCGGCTGCAAATAGGTGTAGTCGGCCATCAGCGCAGCGTGGTGCTCGTCGGCACGCTCGACCAGAGCCATCCCCGCCTCGATCAACGCCCCGGCCAGAGCCAGCAGGTCAGCGCGTACCGCCAGGCGGTAGCCGATGGTTGTTGCTTCGCGCCGGGCGCGCCCGGCTCCCAGCCAACCAGCTGCCGGCGTTCGCGCCGCCAGCCAGGCTTCGCGGTTTGTTACCAGGTCGCCCAGGGCCGGGTCCGGGGTGAAATCCGGGGGGTGGGTATGCAAGGCGAGCAACCCGGCCAGTAGCTCGCTGCCCGCCGCCGGTGGGATGACGCCGGCTTCGATCAGCATAACCGTATGTGCCAGGTCCGCCAGACTGACACCTTCAAACAGCGCCAGTTCGTCGGCCAGTTCGCGCGCGAACGCCGTCGCCACCAGTTCCGCCGCCGGCCCGGCCGCCAGCCGGCCGCCGATGCCCAGCACTTCCATCAGTAGAGTGCTTCAACGGCAGCCGGGTCCCAGCGGCCGGAGCGTTGCAGTTCTGCCGCCACCTGGGCAAACGTCTCGAAGCGCAGGCCTACGCGCAGGGCCTCCAGAGCCAGCACCTCGCTCGGCGGAATGTTGCCCAGGTTGACGTTCGGGCCAAAATGCTGGATCAAGTACGCCTGCTGGTTTTTCAGAGGGGCCTCCCAGATCAGGCGGTCAGCCCGCGCCCCCAGCCGTTCACAGATCGCCGCGACCGCCTCGGTGCGCACTGCGCCTTGATCATCGTAGATGCCGATGCCCTTCCCGGACTCACGCGCTTCGATGATGACCCAGGCTGCTCCCCAGTCCAGGTCCTGGAGCGCCTGCTCGGCCAGTTCGGCGGCAGTGAGCTGCTGCGCCGGGTCTTTCTTGCCGACCTCGGTGATCGGCGTCAGGCCGAAGTCGAGCGCGCAGGCGATAACCTTGCGTCGGCGGTGGGGCGGCAGCGGGATGGTCCCATCTGAAATCTCCACCGCGCCGAAGCCCAACTCGTGGGCCCGTTGCATGAAGGGGCGGCAGGTGCCCTCGACGAGGGCGACTTCGAGCAGAGTCCCACCCGGATAGGTGATGATGCCGTGTGCCGCCAGTTGCACCAGCTTGCGGCGCAGTACATTCGCGGAGACGAAGGCCGAGGTGCCAAAGGTCAATTTCCAGTGGTCAATACAGTCACCGAGCGCAGCGGTGGAGGACCTGGGGGCGGAGCTAGGTGCCAAAGGTCAATTTCCAGTGGTCAATACAGTCACCGCATACGTCAAGCAGATCGGCGGTCGCCGCCACGCCGAGACCTTTGTCAATGACCATCGTCAGCCCGCTCTGGCGCGGCGGCTGTGCCCGCCCCGTCAGCAGGCCCTCGACCACCGAGGCCCAGGCACCTTCAGCCATATTCAACTCCCTCGGACAACCGCTGTAGAGCCGTCTCAACCATAGCCAGGTCCGCGCCCCAGGGCACAACGGCCACAGGGCCATCTTGCTCGATATGGAATTCGAGCAAGCAGCATTTCAGTAGCGTGGGCTCGGTACGCGCGCCGGCCAGCCGGCGCGGGCACATCTCCACACGCGGCGGCTCGTCGCCGTAGAAGTGGCGGTGAAACTGCAAGCTGCGTTCGCAGCCGATCATCGTCCAGTCACGGCGCTCCGGCCGCTCATCCAGGAAATACACGGGCGCGGACAGGTCATCCAACCCACCGGAGCGGCAGGGCACCAAGTAGGCCGCCGCAGGCATGCTATCCGCCAGTTCGCGTACCTCGATGCGTTCAAGCTCTAGCCGGATCGGTGGCAGGTCGGCGTAGCTCAGGACCTGACGGGCCAATCCGTACAACTTCGGTGGCTCAGGCGGCGCGACTTCGATAACACGCACCACCAGTGGGTCCGGATGGTGGATGAAGTTAACATGGTCGTACAGCCCTTTGACGACCAGTGTGCCCTCCGGGCCGATGCCCCGTTCGTGGGCGGCCTCGGCCAGCGCCGAACGGTTGGCCGGGTCAAGGCCCGGGAATTCAACATACAGGCATGTCTCCGGCAGGGCCAATACCTCCACCGCCGTGATGGGCGAGAAGAGCGGTTCGCTCTCGGCGCGCGTGACCGCCACGACAGCAGTCTGGCCGCCTTCGCCGCGCAGCACGATGAAATCGGTGCGCCGATAAGCCTCGCGGCCGAGCAGCAGTGTGCTGATGGCTTCTGAGGTCATCGGCCCGCTGTAGGGCTGCACGCTGATGCGGCGATAAGGGAGAGGAACCAGGTTGCGTGCTGACTGCCACATCTGTGGACTTGCTTTGTTTGTCATAGTCATCGTCCTCCTTCGCCGGCTTTCACAAGTCTCGCAGCGACTGGTTGCCAGCCCTCAGCCGTGACAACTGGATAAAGTGCTCCGGGTTCAGGAACAGCTCATTCATCTCCCCCATCTCGTCCACCGTGATTCCGCCGGGTCGCCGCATCAGATGGTCCAGGTACTGGAAGGCGTCCTTCGCCCCGAACCCCACATGGTGGAAGCCGAGCATGCGGCGTGAATCGCCGTCAATGACGGCTTTCTGGAAGCCCGACAGTTCAGGGTATTGGAAGGCGTAGAGCATCGAACCCTCCGCGCAGGGCAGGGGGATCTCATCGAAGCCCACGCCCTTAGGCGGCATCTGAATGATGATGACGTTCTTGTAGCGTTCCCTGGCTTCCTCCTCGGACAGGCCGACCCAGGTGATCTCGTAGGTCGAGTGCAGGAAGTCAGGGTAATCGGTCCAATCGAATTCGTAGTGCTCGCCCATGATGTTCCGGGCGGCGGTCATGCCCCCTTTACGTGCCTTGAACATCTCCATCGGCGGGCCGATCAGGTCGCCAATCGCATAGACCCCCGCTACACTCGTGTGCATGCACTTGTCCACCAGGATCTCCCCGCGCTTGCCGACTTCCACCCCCAGCACCTCGCGGTAATGCTCAGACTTGGGCCGCTCGCCCGTGCCGATGAACACAAAATCGCCTGGCAGGGATCGCTCATTTCCATCCACATCGCGGATGACGACCTCTTGCACCTTGCCGTCGCCGCGGACCGCCAGCGGCTGAGCCCCCTCCAGGACCTCGATGCCCCGCTTGCGCATGCCGTCCACCACATAGCGGCGCAGGTCCTCATCCACATGGTGGAGGTT
>CADDZL010000281.1 GCA_902812335.1 Chloroflexota bacterium
CCCCAAGATCAGGCAGGCCGGCGGCGACAGCGGCCGGCCGTTGCGAGCCATGTCTTTGGCCAGCGCAGCCGCCACCCGTGCCACTTCGCGTGCTTCGCCTTCGACAAAGGTCGAGAGGAGCAGCGCGGCGAAGCCCAACTCCCGCGCCCGGGCGACGGCGGCTTGCGCTGCCAGCGCATTCGAGCCGATGACGACATTGTGCACGTGACCGAACAAGGGGTCGCCCGGCTTGGGCGTCTCCGGGACACGCCCGGCCAGCCCGGCCTGCAGGTGCTCGACAATCGGGCGCGGCAGCGATGTGATCAGATCGTAGCGTTCCAGGATAGCCCAGGCGTCGGCGAAGGTCGTCGGGTCGGGGCTGGTTGGGCCGGAAGCGATGACGTCGAGCGGGTCACCGACGACATCGGAGAGGATGAGTGAGATGACGGCCGCCGGTGCTGCCAACCGGGCCAGCCCGCCGCCCTTCAGGCGCGACAGGTGCTTGCGCACGGTGTTGATCTCGACAATGGTCGCGCCGCAGCGCAACAGCGCGTCGGTCAGCCCACGCAAGTCGTCCAGCCCGATCCCCGGCTGGGGCAGGGTCAGGAGGGCCGACCCGCCGCCTGAGATCAGGCAGATCACCAGGTCGTCCGCCTGCGCCCCGTCCAGGAGCGCCGCCAGCCGCCCGGCCCCGCGCAACCCGGCCTCATCCGGCATCGGATGCCCGGCTTCGAGGAGTTGGATTTTATCCGGCACGAGGCGCGCTTCATCTTTCAGGGTGTGGCCATACTTGGTGATGACGAGGCCGCCGGCCAGCCGGTCACCCAGGAGAGCAGCAGTCGCAGCGGCCATCGGCGCAGCCGCCTTGCCACCACCGACGATGAAGAGGCGCCGGTAGGCACTCAGGTCGTAGCGGCGGCCGGCGACGAACAGGGCATCACCCTCGCGGCGCAGGGCGCGCCGCACGGCAGCAGCGGGCTCGACTGCCGCCAGTGCCGCGCGGGACAACGCCGCAACGTGCTCCAACCGGCCATTCCAAGCGGGTGGATTGGGCATAGACGAAGTGCGATTATAGAATACATCCTGGATCGGTCCAAGTTTGACGAGATGAAAAATCTGGTCTATGATGATATGAAAAGTCGCCTATCCTGTTGAGAGGAGTATGCAGTTTGAGCCAAGTATCCACAGCCAACCACACCATGGCTGGCCCTATGACGGCAGGGACGGACAGCCGCAAGATCGCCATGTGGCTGTTCATTGCTTCGGAGGTCATCTTCTTTTCGGGGCTGATCGGCTCCTACGTGCTCTATCGAAGCCGGCTCCCTAAACCGGAGCACGCCCTCAACGTCACCCTCGTCGGTGTCAACACATTCATCTTGATCTTGAGCAGCCTGATGATGGTGCGGGCATTTGCAGCCGTCCAGCGCGACGATCAGCGCGGGCTGCGCATCGGGCTACTACTGACGATGCTGTTCGGCTCGCTCTTCCTGGCGGGCCAGGCTTACGAGTTCAGTTCCCTGTTTCGTGAGGGCATTACCCCCAGCAGCAGCCTGTTCGGCTCGGCCTTCTTCACGCTGACGGGCTTCCACGGGGCTCACGTGCTTGTCGGCGTCCTGTGGATCCTGGTCGTCCTGATCAAAGCCCTCGGCGGCCATTACTCAGCGACGAACTATGTCGCCGTCGAAGCGGTGGGGCTGTACTGGCACTTCGTGGACCTGGTGTGGATCATGCTGTTCACGATCATCTACTTGCTGTAATGGTAGGCCTGGGAGGTCTTCGAGCCCCCCCAGGCCTATTCTGGTGATCGGCCCAGCACCTGGCCGAGCAGCCGCAGTTCACCCTCAGGGCCGCTCTGAGGCAGGAGAGGAGCATAGTTGTCCTCTGCCAGCCGGTAGCCACGCAGCCGCGGCTTCAAATACTCGCCCAACGGGTCAAACAGGAAATACTCTGCCACTCCCAATTCGGCATAGAGGGCTCGCTTGGTACCCTGGTCTTCCAGGCGGGTGCTCTCAATGGCCTTATTCCTGCCGGCTCTTATATACCCTGCCCCGCAAGGTGGGCGATTCAGATATGGATGGGCTGGCCCTCGACCCCGTGCGCGGCCTCCATCAGCACCTCGGAGAGCGTGGGGTGGGCATGCACGTTGCGGGCGATCTCGGCCGGCGTCAGCTCCCACATCCGCGCCAGCGTCAGCTCCGGCAAGAGTTCGGTCACATCCGGGCCGATCAGGTGCGCGCCCAGGATCTCGCCGTACTTCTTGTCAGCGATGATCTTGACGAAGCCCTCGGGTTCGCCCAGGCCCAGGGCCTTGCCGTTGGGCCGGAAGGGGAACTTGCCCACATTGATCTCATGCCCCTGCTCCCGCGCCTGCTTCTCGGTCAGGCCGAAGCTGGCCACCTGCGGATGCGAGTAGGTCGGGCGCGGCATCATGGTGTAGTCCAGCCGGACCGTCTCGGCCCCGGCGATGGTCTCGGCAGCGACAATGCCCTGATTCATGCCGACGTGCGCCAGCAGCAGCTTGCCGGTCACGTCGCCAATAGCGTAGACGCCAGGCACATTCGTGCGCAGCCCGTCATCAACGACGATGAACCCCCGCTCAACCTGGACGCCCAGCGCCTCCAGGCCGAGGTTCTCGGAATTGGGCCGGACGCCGGTGGACATGAGCACCTGCTCGACCTCGACGGTCTGCTCGCCTTTGGGCGATTCGATCTTCACCCGCACCCTGTCACCCACGACTTCGGCGGCGGCGACCTTACTGGCGGCGAAGACTTTGACGCCGAATTTGCCGAAAGATTTGGCCAGCTC
Source organism: Chloroflexota bacterium (assembly GCA_902812335.1). Lineage (GTDB taxonomy): Bacteria > Chloroflexota > Anaerolineae > DSLN01 > DSLN01 > DSLN01. Next base: position 2,785 of record CADDZL010000281.1, read on the forward strand.
TTCGGCCACTTCGTCGTCCTCCAGCGGCAGGATGTGCTCCAGGATCTCGACCAGATAGACCTCGCTGCCATAGGAGCGCCAGATGGTGGCGAACTCGCAGCCGATGGCCCCGGCACCAATGATCACCACCGATTGGGGCAGCTTCTCCTGCAAGATGGCTTCGCGGTAGGTGACGATATGCTTGCCATCCACCTCAATGTTGGGCAGCGTGCGGGGACGCGCACCGGTGGCAATGATGATGTTCCTGGCACGGACTGTCTGCTCCTTGCCTTCGCTGTCCACCACCTGGATACGGTCGGCAGCCTGGAGCGTGCCCGTGCCCATGAATACGTCAATTTTGTTCTTACGCATGAGGAAGCCGACGCCCTTGACCAGCCGGTCGGCGACCTCGCGGCTGCGCTTGACGGCGGCGGCGTAATCCAACGTCAGATGCTCGAACGAAAAGCCGAACTCCTTGCCGCGCTTCAGCAGGCGGGCGATCTCGGCATTGCGTAGCAGGGCCTTGCTGGGGATGCAGCCGATGTTCAGACACACCCCGCCCAGGAACTCCTTCTCGATGACGGCCGCCCGCAGCCCCAGTTGGGCCGCACGAATGGCCGCGACATACCCGCCCGGTCCCGCACCCAGGACGGCAACGTCGTAGGGTTCACCGTTGGTCACAGTTATACCTCGCTTTCACATAGATGCGTGCTGCGTGAAACGTGATGACGTTTCACATGTCCTGCCAGTTCTCCAACACCTCTTTGATCTTGGCGACGAAGGCGTCGGCGCTGGCCCCGTCCAGGATGCGGTGGTCGAAGGTCAGGCCGACATAGACCATCGGCCGGATGGCGATGGCATCCACGCCGTCCTGGCTGACCACAACGACGCGTTTTTGCAGAGCCCCAACGCCCAGGATGGCTGCCTGGGGCTGGTTGATGATCGGCGTGGCGAACAGGCTGCCGGAGACGCCGTGATTGGTGATGGTGAAGGTGCCGCCCTGCACGTCGTCGGGTTTGAGCTGACGGTTGCGCGCCCGTTCGGCCAGGTCGTTCACCGCCCGCGCCACACCCAGCAAATTGAGATTGTCGGCCCCCTTGATCACCGGCACAATCAGGCCCTCGTCACCCAGCGACACGGCAATGCCGATGTTGATCTGGCGCTTGACGATCAGCCCCTCATCGCTGAAGGAGGAATTGACCAGCGGATAGGCCTTGAGCGCGTGGACGGAGGCTTTGATGAAGTAGGCGGTGTAGGTCAGCTTGACGCCGTCGCGTTCGTAGGCCGCCTTATAGCGCTCGCGGTGAGCCACGACGCGGCTCATGTCGATCTCGAAGATGGTGGTCACGTGGGGCGAGGTGTGCTTGCTGCGGACCATGTGCTCGGCGATGGCCTTGCGGATGTTGGACAGCGGTACAACTTCGCCCTCACCTCCCAGC
>CADDZL010000282.1 GCA_902812335.1 Chloroflexota bacterium
CCTGATCATCGTCGCGATCGGATGGGTGTATCTGCGGCACAGGCCACGCCGACCTTGACACCCCCTGCCAGCCATTGTACAATCGCCTCGTCTTGGAGACTGAGAACCGATGCCAGTAACGCCTTTCAACTATGGTGGGCAGGCGGTGATCGAGGGCGTGATGATGCGCGGCTCGCGCATGCTCGCCGTTGCCGTCCGCGACCCTAAAGGCCACATCCAGTTACACGCTGAGCCGCTCAACCCGCACATCTACAACGGCCGCATCAGTCGGACCCCCTTCCTGCGCGGCCTGATCATGCTGTGGGACGCACTCAGCCTGGGTGTGCGCGCCCTGATGTTCTCCGCTAACGTCGCACTGGGCGAAGAAGATGCCAGGTTCGAGGGACCGATGGCCTGGGGTACGATGGCCGTGTCGTTCGCCATCGGCATAGGCCTCTTCTTCCTGCTGCCGGCCGCCGCCGGCAAATGGATCGGCAATGCGCTCGGCCTGGGCAGCCTGGGGACCAACCTGATCGAGGGCCTGATCCGCTTGGCACTGCTCGTCGCCTACATCTGGGCTATCGGCTTTATGCCCGATGTCCGGCGGCTGTTCGCCTATCACGGGGCTGAGCACAAGACCATCAACGCCTATGAGGCTGGTGCGCCACTCACGCCGGCAGCCGTGGCCCGCTTCCCACTTGAGCACCCCCGCTGCGGCACAGCCTTTCTGCTGACCGTCGTTGTCCTCTCGATCCTGGTGTTCTCACTGGCCGGTAACCCCGTGCTATGGCTGCGACTTCTGTCGCGCATCCTGCTGATCCCGGTTGTGGCTGGCCTGGCCTACGAGTTCATCCGCTTCACCGCCAGACATCTACATCAGCCCATCATCCGGGCGATCATCGCGCCCAATCTGGCCCTGCAACGCCTGACGACCCGTGAGCCGGACGCGGCTATGCTCGAAGTCGCCATCGCCGCCTTCGAGCGCGTGCTGGAGGGCGAGGGGGTGCCTCGCCCGGCCGGCTCGCTCGTCATTGAGACCGTCCCCGTCGCAGCGTCGTGACCCATCTGCCATACGTCATTTCTCAGGAGGTCATCATGCGTAACAAGATCACCATCATCGGCGCCGGAAACGTTGGCGCCACCTGTGCCCACTGGCTGGCCGAACGCGAACTGGGCGACATCGTCCTGGTGGACATCCCCCAGACGGAGGGCATGCCCCAGGGCAAGGCGCTCGACCTGACCCAGGCCGGCCCCATCGTCGGCTACGACACGCACATCACGGGCACCACCGGCTACGAGGAGACGGCGGGCTCGGATGTCGCCGTGATCACGGCAGGCGTGGCCCGCAAGCCAGGGATGAGCCGCGAGGACTTGGTGACCGTCAACCAGAATATCATCACCGACGTGATTCACAAGTTCGTCCCCGGCTCCCCTGACGCCATCCTGATCATCGTCACCAATCCGCTGGACACAATGACCTACCTGGCCTATAAGCTGGCGGGTTTCCCCAAACAGCGCGTCATCGGCCAGGCCGGCATTCTCGATAGCGCCCGCATGCGGGCCTTCATCGCCATGGAGCTGAACGTGGCAGTGGAGAATACGCACGCCTTCGTCCTGGGCGGGCATGGCGACGAGATGGTGCCCCTGCCGCGCTACTCAACGGTTGCCGGTATTCCCATTACGGAACTGCTATCACCTGAGCGGATCGCCGCCATTGTCGAGCGCACCCGCAAAGGAGGCGGCGAGATCGTCCAATTGCTCAAGACCGGCAGCGCCTATTACGCGCCCGGCGCGGCAGCAGCGCAGATGGTCGAAGCGATTCTGAAAGACAAGAAGCTGATCGTGCCCTGCTCAGCCTACCTGGAGGGCGAGTACGGCCTGCGCGATATGTGCTTCGGCGTGCCGGTCAAGCTGGGCCGGACCGGTATCGAGCAGATCATCGAGATCGCCTTGACCGAGGAGGAGCGTGAGGCCCTGCAGCGTTCGGCGCGGCTGATCCGTGAAACGATGGGGGCGCTTAAGTAAGCCGTTATGACGACCAGCTCTAAGAGCACCTCACGCCCGATCCCGTTGTCGCGTTCGTCTATGACCAATTGATACTAGAGCTGCCATCCGTGTCGCCCTGGAGGAAGCTAACACTGTGAGCTATCAAAGTCACGACGGTTTGGAATCACTGGGAATCCATCCAACCCGAAACGTCTACTGGAATCTGTCCCCCGCGGCGCTCTATGAGCAGGCCATCCGCCGCGGCGAAGGTGAGATTGCCCAGGCCGGCCCGTTCGTCGCCCTGACCACGCCACACACCGGCCGTTCGCCCAATGACAAGTTCATCGTGCGCGAACCATCCAGCCAGAACCACATCTGGTGGGGCAAGGTCAACCAGCCCCTTGAATCGGACAAGTTCGACCGGTTATACCGTAAAATGGCCGCTTACCTGAGCCAGTGCGACCTGTTCGTGCGCGACGTTTACGCCGGCGCCGACCCGCGCTATCGCCTCAGGATTCGCGTCGTCAACGAAAGCGCCTGGCCTAACCTGTTCGCCTATGACCTGTTCATCCGGCCCGACCGGGCTGAACTGAACGGCTTCACCCCTGATTTCACCATCTTGCACGCACCCGGCTGCAAGGCCGATCCGACTGAGGATGGCACGCGCTCAGAGACATTTATCGTCCTCAACTTCGCCAGGAAGGTCATCCTCATCGGTGGCACGCGCTATGCTGGCGAGATCAAGAAGTCCATCTTCACCACCCTCAACTACACATTGCCGCTTCGGGGAGTGCTGCCCATGCACTGTTCGGCCAATATCGGCAACAGGGGAGACGTCGCGCTCTTCTTCGGCCTCTCCGGCACGGGCAAGACGACCCTCTCCGCCGACCCCGAACGCGAGTTGATCGGCGACGACGAGCACGGCTGGAGCGACCATGGCGTATTCAACTTCGAGGGCGGGTGCTACGCCAAAGTCATCCGCCTCTCGCCCGAAGCCGAACCCCAAATCTATGCCACCACACAGCGCTTCGGCACCGTCCTTGAAAATGTCGTCATTGACCCGGAGACACGGGCGCTGAAACTGGACGATGACTCGATCACCGAGAACACCCGCGCGGCTTACCCGATTGATTTCATCGATAATGCAGTTCTCTCCGGCATCGGCAGCCATCCCCGGAACATCCTGTTTCTGACGGCAGATGCGTTCGGCGTGCTGCCGCCGATCTCGCGCCTGACGCCGGAACAAGCTATGTACCACTTCCTGTCGGGCTACACCGCGAAAGTGGCCGGCACCGAACGCGGCGTCACCGAGCCGCAGGCCACTTTTAGCACCTGTTTCGCTGCGCCCTTCCTGCCGCTCCACCCCACAATCTACGCCAGGATGCTGGGTGAGAAGCTGGCGCAGCATCAGGTGAGCGTGTGGCTGGTCAATACCGGTTGGAGTGGCGGCCCGTATGGCGTCGGTCAGCGCATGAAGATCGCCTACACCCGTGCCATGGTCCGTGCTGCGCTGGACGGCTCACTGGCTGAGGTACCCACCGAACCCGATCCGATCTTCGGTCTGCACGTGCCAGTGGCCTGTCCCGATGTACCCACTGAGGTACTCAATCCGCGCAACACCTGGGCCGATCAGGCTGCCTACGACGCCAAAGCGCAGGAACTGGCGGCCCGCTTCACCAGGAACTTCGAGCAATTCGCGGAGCAGGCGGCGCCGGAGGTGCGCGCTGCCGGACCGCGCATAGACTGACTGTGTCTGTAAATGGATGAAGAGGTCACTGTTCACGTCCCGGCTGCGTGCGTTGCCTTTGGTGATCGAGGGGTGCTGCTAATGGGCCCTGGCAGCATCACCTGGGCGCGGGCCCTGGTCGGCAGCGGCGAAGCCCGCCTGATTGCCGATGAAAGCGTGCAACTGCGGCTCGCCCTCGTCCTCCTCGATGACCCCCGCCTCTTTGTGCCGCACACTATCCTGGATGACTTCGGCCAGAAGCACAGCGGCGCAGCCGCCTTCGCCTGGCTGGCGCAGAACACCTACAGCCAGCCCCGCGCCGATGTCTTCGGCGAATGGGCCGAAGGCGGCGAAGACCAGGTGTTCGCCCGTGACGTGGACGCCGAATCCAGCCCGGTCGTATTGGCCTACCCGCCCTCACCCCCCATCCCCCTCTCCCTAAGCTTGGGGAGAGGGGGATGG
>CADDZL010000283.1 GCA_902812335.1 Chloroflexota bacterium
CAGTGAACGCCCATAATGCGGCCGTTCCTCAATTCGGCCAGATAGCGGCCGATGGCCACCCCGCTATCCCAGGCGTAACGGGCGCGCGGTGTCCAGGCGATGGTCAGGACGCGCCCCTCGCGGATATCGCTCAACTCAAGTGGTGTCCCGCGCAGGTTCAGCGGGGGAGTTGGCTGATCAGTCATGCTGCCTCCTTAGATGCCCACAACCACGACGGTCCCCACCTGCATCAGGTCACCCCACGCCTGTGCCAGCCCACGCCGCGGCTGGCCGGGGACCTGGCGTTCGCCGGCTTCACCGCGCAATTGCCAGAACAGCTCGGCGACCTTCATCAGGCCGGCGGCAGCGATGGGGTTGCCCACGCCCAGAAGCCCGCCCGACGGGCAGACCGGCAGGTCGCCATCGCGCTGGGTCACGCCGTCGGCGGTCAGGCGCGGCGCTTCGCCCGGCCGGCAGAACATCAGCCCCTCCAGATGGTGCAGTTCCTTGTAGTCGAAGGGATCGTAGGGTTCGACGATGTTGATCTGCTTGCGCGGCTCGGTGATGCCGGCCATGCGATAGGCCATACGGGCGGCGTCCTCGACGTAGCGCGGATAGAACAGGTCGCGGTTCGTCCAGTAGGCCGTGTCCAGCGCCCAGCCCACGCCTTCGATCCACACCGGCTTATTGGTAATACGCTTGGCGACGTGCTCGGCGGCCAGGACGATGGCGACGGCGCCATCCGAGGTCGGACTGACATCCAGGCGTTGCACCGGCCAGGCCATGACCTCGGAGTTGAGCACATCCTCAACCGTGATATTAGGGTCGCCGAGTTGGGCGGCGGGGTGGTGGGCGGCATTGCGCTTGTTCTTGACTGCGACGAGGGCGATGTCGCGCTTATCCAGCCCATGCACGGCCATGTAGCGCTGCATCTCCAGTGCGAAGATCCACAGCAGGTTGGGCTTGAGCGGGCGTTCGGTGAAGTTGTCGTAGATGGTCAGGAAAGCTGCCTGGGGGTGGGGCTGGCAGGTGGACATCTTCTCCTCGCACACCACCAGGGCAATGTCGAACAGGCCGGAGGCGACGTGATACCAGCCCTGGATGGCGGAGAAGACGCCGGTGCCGCCGCCGACGTAGGAGCGCATATAGGGCTTGCCCCAGGCTCCAGCGCCGTCGGAGAGGTATTCCGCTTTCATGTGCATACCATCGAAGGCGTCGGGGGCGGTGCCCATACACACGGCATCCACGTCTTCAAGGCTCAGTTCGCATGAATCGAGCGCGGCCTTAGCCGCTGCCCAGGCCAGCTCGCGGCCGGTCTCGAGCGCCCGCCGCATGAACTTAGTCATCCCCGCGCCCACAATGGCGACGCGTCGCATTCCCATGCATTCCTCCTCCTGATGTTCAAAATGACTTCCCCACCAGCTTGTAGAAGTAGGCAGTGCCTGCTTCGGCGAGTGCACTCGCCCTGATGTGAAGGAACTCCTCGTAACGCTCTACCGATATGCCTGCCGCAGGTAAGCCCGCGGGAAGATGTGGTGCCAACGTGACACCCAGTCCCGGGCACCGTGATCACACATAATGAACGGTACTCTGCATTTCCTCGGCTGTGACCGCATTCAGCATAGTCATAGTGTAGCGCAGCAGTTCCTCAAATTGGCGCCCTGTCAGATGCACCGACACAACCACTCCCATATGGGTTCTCCCTGCCTGTTCTCAGACGTCCTCATCAACCAATAGGCGAGGCCGGGCCATCACAGACTTTCACTTCTTGGGGATAAGCTGTCCTTTCTCACCCAGCTCGAGCCTGTGCTTCTCCATGACCCGCTCCAGCCGATTCTGCTCAATCAGCACTTCGATTTCCTCCTGATGATCCAGGTAATAGCTGATGGCATCATATACAGCAACGACGGCCCGAACAGGCACGCGGCTGCCCTTGAGGATGGATCGGTTCTCCTGCAGCGATGCCCGGCATACGCACGATATGGGGATGTTCAGTGGACTGCGGTTGGGCCTGAACGGCAGGTGCCTTCATCGCCATTGGACAACTCCTTTCTCCTCATCCTTACGATTCACCTACCCGATACTCAGAACCACAGCCGCGCCGCTGCTGGTGGGCAGGCCGCGCCAGCCGAAAGCCAGGCCGGTCTCCACGTCCTCCAACTGGCGCTGGCCGGCTTCGCCGCGCAGTTGCAGTACGACTTCGAGGACGCGCGCCAGGCCGGAGGCCTCCAGCAAGTGGCCGCAGCCCAGGTTGCCGCCGGAAGGGTTGATCGGCAGGTCGCCGCTCAGGTAGGTAGCGCCTTCGAGCGTGAGCGGGCCGGCCTCGCCTTCGCGGCACAACCCCAGCGCCTCCATGTGCTGCAACTCCTTATAAGCGAAGGTATCGTCTACCTCGGCGAAATCAATCTCGTCGGCGGGGTTGCGGATGCCGGCGGTGCGGTAGGCCATGCGGGCTGCGGCGCGGGCGTAATCGGCGCGGGCCCAGTCGCGATTTTCCAGCGCATATGAGCCATTGGCCCAACCTACGCCGCGGACCCACACGGGGGTGTCGGTGAGTGCTTTGGCCACGCTGCCGCGCGCCAGCACCATCACAATGGCGCCGTCGGCGCTGAAACTGGTCTGAGCGCGGGTGAGCGGTGCAGCGATGGGAGTATCGTTCAACACAGCCTCCACCTGGAGGTCAGCGCCATAGGCCGCAGCCGGGTTGAGCAGGGCGTTACGCTTGTTCTTGACGGCGACCTGGGCGCAGGCTTCCAGCGAGGTATCGGTCTCGTAGAGGAAGCGGGTCATTTCCAGGCCGGCGATGAAATAGGGATGCAGGCCGAGCGGCCGGTTGTAGATGGGTTCGACGGCGTAGTTCAGGATAGCGAAGGGCGTCAGGATGTTTGATGCCTTGCTGTGGCCCTCGACCGCGACGATGTCCATCAGGCCGGTCTGGATGTTCATAAAGGCGGTGATCAGGCCGTGAATGCCGTCGCCGCCGATGGTGTGGACCGGTTTGCGCACGCCACCGATCTGATCGGGCACATATTCGTCGAAGATGCTGGTACCCTCGTTGTAGTCCTCAGCGACGGTGACGAAGCCGTCCACATCGCGACGCGGGTCCACGCCGGCGTCGGCATAGGCGCGCACCGCCGCTTCCCACATCAGTTCTTTATACGATTGTTGGGGGGTGAGCGGGCTGAAGCCCACGTAGCCCACCCCAATAATGGCGACATCAGAAGGCTGCATAATGGCTCCTTTCCCTTGATGTTGCAGGCCCTCTCGTGGTACGTTAGAATTAGAATTGCGTCGGTTATTGTACTCGAAATGGGCGGCGAGGGAAAACAGAGGGCCTATCCCATCTCGGCCCTTTTCAACCATCCCTGCTCATAGATGTGCCGCACGCTGTCCTCGACCTGCGGCTCCTGGACGCTCAGGCCCTCAATGCGGTAGCGTGTGCTCCGGCGCCGGATCAACTCCGAGGCGCTGACATCATCACGCACTCACACAGCTTCTGCACCTGGCCCGCGCAGCCCCACCGTCAAACTGGCGCACTACACGGGCGTGCCCCACATAGAGGGAGCTGGATTCCAGGATGTACGTGAGCATCGCCTTGGAAACACGGTGGTGGAGCAGTTGTTAACTATTGACAGTTAACGATCACCGACTATAATAGCATCATGTGGTATCGTGGCCCAGCCTGTAAAGCCTCGACAGGAAGAAGGTCTCATGTGGCCTGAGACACACACAGCCTTCGATTGGGAGGCAGAGCTGCCGCTTTTCCGGCGCGTCCGCCTGGAATTCGCCAGAACTCAGGTGGAAGATATCCCGGCAGCGGTACAACAGGCCGTCGAGAGCATGAAGGATATTGCCGCCAAGCTCGCCGGCAAGCGCATCGCCATCACCGCCGGCAGCCGTGGCATCAGCCACATCCCCGAGATCCTGGCAGCCCTGATCCACTGTATCCGCAACTGTGGCGGGCGGCCCTTTGTCGTGCCGGCGATGGGCAGCCACGGCGGGGGGACGGCGGAGGGCCAGCGCGAGATGCCCGCCAGCCTGGGCGTGACCGAGGACGCCATCGGCGCGCCGATCCTCTCTTCAATGGAAGTGGTCGAAGTCGGCCGGCTGCCCAACGGCATGCCGGTGTATCTGGACCGGACGGCCGCGAGCGCGGA
>CADDZL010000284.1 GCA_902812335.1 Chloroflexota bacterium
GCATGAACACACCGTTTTATCGGCTGTTGGTCCGGCTGGTGCCGGGGTTGACCTGGCTGCGCGTGCCCGCGCGGGCCTGGTTCATTGTGGCGTTTGGGCTGGCGTTCCTGGCCGGGTTGGGTGTTGCCGGGTTACAGCGGAGAGTCCGGCCGGGGCGCTGGCTCACGCCGGGTCGGTCAGCCGTGCTGGCGCTGGCGCTGATCATCGTTGATCTGGGCCTGATGGACACTTCGCTCATCCGGCTGAGGCCGGTTGCATCGGCTATGGCGGAAGGCTCCGATCTGATCGCCTACCTCGCCTCCCGGCCGGGTCTGTTCCGCATCTATTCGCCCAGCTACAGCCTGCCGCAGCAGACCGGAGCAGCCTATGGTCTGCAAACGGTAGATGGGGTAGACCCATTGCAACTGGCGGAGACAGTCGCCTTTGTACAACGCGCCGCCGGCCTGGAAAGCCAGTCACCACGTTACAGCGAGGTTCTGCCCCCTGCGCCACCCAGCGGCGACGTGATCATGGGCCACCGTGATGCCCGCCCCAACCTTGAGTTGCTGGGCTTACTCAATGTCCGCTATGTTGCAGCCGAGTTTCCGCTGGATAGCCAGGGAGGTGACCTGGTCGAACTGGCGCGCTTTGGCACGACCTATGTCTACGAGAACATGCGGGCGCTGCCCCGGGCCTTCATCGTGAGCCGGGCCGAGTCGGTGAGCGGGCCGGGTGAGGCCCTGGCGCGGCTGGCAGAGGCAGATCCCCGTGCCGTAGCTTTTGTCGAAGGCGGTCCACTCCCTCTCTCCTCCCCTGCCAGGGGAGGGGAAGGGGGAGAAGTCAACCCACCCACCTTCGCCGAGGCCTCGGTGGTCTCCTATGCCCCCGACCGCATTCTCATCCGGGCGGCGCTGGACCAGCCCGGCGTCCTGGTGCTGAGCGAGGTCTGGTATCCCGGCTGGCACGCTCAGGTGGACGGCCAGCCGGCGGACATCTTCCGCGCCGATGGCCTGCTCCGCGCTGTCTATCTCCAACCCGGTGCGCACACGGTCGAGTTCAGCTACACCCCATGGACGGTCAAGGTAGGGCTGGGGGTATCTACACTAGGATGGGTGGTGCTGGTGATCATCGTCAGACGTAAAACAGAACGACATTTGACGTTTCACGTTTGACGTTGGCTGGACCCATGACCGATCGCGTGAGTTGGGGGGAGTGGCGCTGGGTCGCCCTGGTCGCGTTGGTTGTGCTGGCGCTGACAAGCGTGCCTTACGTGGCCGGCTGGGCGGCGAGCACACCGGATCGCGTATTTGGCGGCTTCGTCCTGGCGGTCGAGGACGGCAACTCGTACCTGGCGAAGATGGGCCAGGGCGCGCGCGGAGCCTGGCTCTTCCATGATGTTTATACGCCGGAGGCACATGACGGCGGGCTGTTCTTCCTGTTCTACCTGCTGCTGGGCAAGCTGGCGCGTCTCAGCGGTTTGTCATTGATCGTGACCTACCACCTAGCGCGGCTGATCTTCGGCCTGGTCTTACTCCTGGTGACCTATCGCTTCATCGCTGCGTTCACATCCCTGCGCCGTGTGCGGCGGCTGGCTTTTCTGCTGGTGGCGCTCTCGGGCGGGCTGGGCTGGCTGCTGGTGGGGTTGGGCGCTGGCAACTGGCTGGGCAGCCCACCGCTCGATATATATCTGCCGGAGGGATATACCTTTCTGACGCTTTTCGGCTTCCCGCACCTGGCGGCGGCGCGGGCGCTGCTACTGAGCGGGTTGCTCTTCTTGCTGCGGGCCTGCGAGAGCGGGCGTGTTCGCCCGGCGCTGGCCGCAGGCGCGGCCTGGCTGGCAATGGGGCTGATTGTGCCCTTCTATGTCGTCATTGCCGGCGTGGTTGTCGTGGGCTACCTGGTGGCGCGGCTGGCACCGCCTGACCTCTCTCCCCCCTCCCCTCCTGTATCGGGGGAGGAGAAGGAGGAGAGGTCTGCCTGGCTCCTGGCCGGATTGGCCGGACTGGTGGCTGCACCGGTGGTTGTCTACAGCCTGGTGGCCTTCAGTTCCAATCCGGTCTTCCGCGCCTGGTCGCAGCAGAACCTGATCCTCTCTCCACATCCGCTGCACTATGTCCTGGGCTACCTGCTGCCGGGACTTCTGGCCGTGCCTGGCTTGCGGGTAGCCTGGCGGAAGGGCAGGCGAGGGCACGGACGGCTGCTCGTCGCCTGGGTTGTTATCGCGCCGCTGTTAGTTTATGTGCCTTTCAATCTGCAACGGCGTCTGATCGAGGGTTTCCAGGTGCCACTCAGCCTCCTGGCGGCGTTGGGTTTCTATTTCGGCCTGATGCCGGCATTGCGCCGACGAAGGATGAGAGACGAAGAACCCGCGGCGAAAGCCCATCCGTCGCCTTTTGCCGCCGGAGTAGTTGCACCCCCAGCTATTCTGCTGCTCGCGGTGGCGACACCGCTCTTGCTGGTGTTCAGCGGCACCCGAGCCGCGCTGGCACGGTCCGAGCCGATTTTCCACACAGCCAGCGAGGTGGCTGCACTTGACTGGCTGGATGCGAATGCGCCGCAGGGCGCGCTGGTGCTGTCGGCTTACGAAACAGGTAATTACCTACCGGCACGAGCCGGCGTGCGCGCCTTCCTCGGCCTGGGGCCGGAGACGGTGGACTTGCCGGCAAAGCGCGCATTGGTGGCGCAATTCTACACCACGGGTGCACCGGACATCATCTGGATGTATGGTGTCAACTATATTATCGCCGGGCCGCACGAGCGCGCGTTGGGTGCTTTCGATCTCGATGCAGCTCCGTTTCTGGAACGGGTGTACTCGAACAGCGACTATGTCATTTATCGGGTCAAGGGACCATGAAGGATGCAGGTCTTCACGGTAGGGTGAAGATCGCAGTGATCTTCATCCTGCCCCTGATGGTCCTGTTCGGGCGCATCCTGTTGGGTGGCCAGGTGCTGTTCTGGGGCACGCCGCTGCTCCAGTTCTATCCTTGGCGTATCCTGGCGCTGGCAGCGCTGCGGGCGGGGCAGGTGCCGTTGTGGAACCCCTATCTGGGCAACGGTGCGCCGCTCGCGGCTAACCTGCAATCCGCAATCTTTTACCCACCCAACTGGCTGTATTTCCTCGGCCCGGTCGAATGGTTGATGGGCATCATCGCCGTGCTGCATGTGCTGTGGGCAGGGTTGGGGATGTTTGCATTCACCCGCACGCTGGGCCTGCGCCCATTCGCGGCGGCGGTAAGCGGGCTAAGTTTCATGCTGAGCGGTTACCTGATCGCCCGGCTGGGCTTCCTGAGCATGACGACTGCCTACGCCTGGCTGCCGTGGCTGCTCCTGGGCGTCGAGCGCATCGTCACGCGCTGCCGCCTGGCCGATGCGCTTCTGCTGGGCCTGATGCTGGGCTTGCAACTTCTGGCCGGCCACGCCCAGACCTCGTTCTATAGCGGGCTGGCTTTGGTGGCGTATGCGGCCTTCCGGATCGGCGTTATCAACCGCAAAGAACGCCAGGAGCGCGAGAACAAATCAGGATTCCTCTTTGCGCCCTTTGCGGTAAGAATTAGGCTCCTGGCGCTGGCTGCGCTGCTGGGGATCGGGCTGGCAGCTATCCAGCTTGTGCCGACGGGGGAGTTGATGCAACTGTCGCAGAGGTCAGCCGGCCTGGACTACGACTTCGCCATGACGTACTCGTTCTGGCCCTGGCGCTTGCTGACATTGTGGGCGCCCAACTTCTTCGGTCAGCCGGCCAACGGCAACTACTGGGGCTACGGCGCATATTGGGAAGATGACGGTTACCTGGGCGTCCTGCCGCTCTTGCTGGCAAGCGCGTCCATCGTCACCTGGCGGCGCAAGCGCCATCCGCTGGTGCCGTTTTTCGCCGGGATGGCGCTGGTGGCCCTGGTGCTGGCTTTGGGCCGGAACACCCCGATCTATCCCTGGCTGTTCCGCCATGTGCCTGGATTTGGGCTATTCCAGGCACCGGCCCGTTTGTTGGCGCTATACACACTGGCAGTGAGCGTGCTGGCAGGGATCGGCGCGGAGGCCTGGCAGTTCAGCCCTCACCCCCAGCCCCTTTCCCACACTGCGGGAGAGGGGAGGAGGAGCCAGGGTCACCGACCTCTCTTCTCACGCCTGGGGAGAGGGGGAG
>CADDZL010000285.1 GCA_902812335.1 Chloroflexota bacterium
TGCCGACAAGCCGGTGGCGGTGCGGACGATTGCGCCGTATAACGCCAAGTGGACCATCAGCGGTGTGGGGAGGCACACGCTCTGGGCAGTGGCCTACGACGCCGCCGGCAACCGGGCGGAGAGCCAGAAGGTGACTATCACCGTGCGAGGGGGAGCGCCTTAAACTTTCCATTCTCCTGTTGACCTGAGCACCCAGCCGAGAAAGCTGTGACATCTGTCATAGCGGATTTGCGCCATCTGCCCCTATGATGGGAGCTGTGCCTGGCGTATGCTCTTGGCATAGCCAGCCCGGCTTAGCCGCTGCGCGTGCCGCCGGGGCTAACCATCACCGATCCGGAGGGTGCTTTCAGACTTGAATAGCCGCAGACTGAATCGAGAGAAAAAGACCATCGAAGCCATGATTGGCATCTACTGCCGGGCCCATCACTACAGCCAGGGGGAGTTGTGCCAGGAGTGCGGCGGGTTGTTGCACTATGCCTTCGCACGTATTGAGAAGTGTCCCCATGGTGACCAGAAACCGGCCTGTGCTAAATGCCGCATCCATTGCTACAACAAAGCAATGCGTGACAAGGTGCGTCAGGTGATGCGTTTCTCCGGGCCCCGTATGATGCTCAGGCATCCGCTTCTGACCGCCCTGCACTATCTGGATCAGGTCACGAAGGGAGAGGGGGTAGCGATCGGACGTTCGCGGGCATCGGGCGGAGTTTGAACTGATTTAAGGTCTTGCCGCTTCCCGACACCCACCTTATTGCCAGCCCATGCTATAATGTCAGTAGCCAGTCGCCAGTAGTCGGTAGTCAGACATCTGACCACTGGCGACTGATAACTGACTATGTCCTTCGTCCATCTTCACGTCCATACAGAATATAGTCTGCTCGATGGGCTGAGCCGGATCAAGCCGCTGGTGGCGCGCGCGGCCGAATTGGGCCAACCGGCGCTGGCGATCACCGACCACGGCGTGCTCTACGGCGCGATTGAGTTCTACCAGGCCGCCGAACATGCCGGGATCAAGCCGATCATCGGCATGGAGGCTTACCTGGCGCGACGTTCGCGCTTTGACCGCGAGTCCGATAAGGACCGGGGCACGCGCCATCTTACGCTGTTGGCTCAGGATGAGACCGGCTACCGCAACCTGATGAAGCTGGCCAGCATCGCCCAACTCGAAGGCTTTTACTATCGGCCCCGGATTGATAAAGAGGTACTGGCTCAATACGCCGCTGGCCTGATCGCCACCTCCGGCTGCCCAACCGGCGAAATCCCGCGCTTGATCCAGGAGGAGCAGATTGACCAGGCGCGCCAGGCTGCCGCCTGGTATCGCGACGTCTTCCCCGGCCGCTTCTTCATCGAAGTGCAAGAGCACAATGTGCCCGAACTGGTGCCCCTGAATCGCCAGCTCGTCGAACTGGCGCGGGAGTTCGACCTGCCGCTCGTGGCAACCAACGACGTGCATTTCATCAACCGCGAGGATGCCGAACCCCAGGACATCCTCATCTGCATCCAGACCGGAGCGGTGGTCAACGAGCCCAACCGGATGCGGATGAACAACGACAGCTATTACCTCAAGAGCGCCGACGAGATGGCCGAGTTATTCGCCGAGTTGCCGGAGGCACTGGCCAATACCCTGCGCATCGCCGAGATGTGCAATCTCAAGCTGGAGTTCGGCCACTATCACCTGCCGCCGTTCGAGGTGCCCGAGGGCCACACGCCTGAGAGCTACCTGCGGGCGCTGTGCGAACAGGGCCTGCGTGAGCGTTACCCCGCAATCACGCCGGAGGTCCGGGCGCGCCTGGATTACGAACTGAGCGTCATTCACCAGATGGGCTTCGACACCTATTTCCTGATCGTGTGGGACCTGACGCGCTTCGCCCGCAGCCGCCATATCTGGTGGAACGTGCGTGGCTCAGCCGCCGGCAGCATCGTGTCCTACACACTCGGGCTGACGGGAATTGACCCGCTCAAGCACAATCTGATCTTCGAACGGTTCTTGAACCCCGGCCGGGTCACAATGCCCGATATTGACCTGGACTTCCCCGATGATCAGCGCGATCAGCTCATCCGCTACGCCATCGAGAAATACGGCCAGGACCGCGTCGCCCAGATCATCACCTTCGGGACACTAGGGGCGCGGGCGGCGATCCGCGATGTAGCCCGCGCACTCGATCTGCCGCTGCCGGAGGCCGACCGCCTCGCCAAAATGATCCCGGCCATCCCCGGCAAGCCGATGACCATTGCCGACGCGCTGGAGAACGTCGCCGAATTCAGGCAGGCTTACGAGAGCGAGGACTACATCCGGCGAGTGGTAGACCTGGCACAGAAGCTGGAAGGCGTCGCCCGCCATGCCAGCACCCACGCCGCTGGCGTGGTGATCGCCGACCGGCCCCTGGTCGAATATGCGCCGCTGCACCGCCCCACCAAAGGCGCGGGCGGCGATATCGGCGTCGTGACCCAATATCCAATGGAGATCGTCGAGGCCATCGGCCTGCTCAAGATTGACTTCCTGGGCCTATCAACGTTGACGGTCGTGCGCAAGGCCTGTGAACTGATCCGCCAGCGGCATGGCAAGTCTTTCGACCTGAGCACAATCCCGGTGGATGACCCGGCGCTATATGAACTGCTGTCCAGTGGCAACGTCCTGGGCATCTTCCAGGTCGAAGGGGCCGGGCTGCGCCGGGTGCTGATGGAGATGAAGCCGACCCAATTTGAGCATGTCGTCGCGGTCATCTCGCTCTATCGCCCCGGCCCGATTGAATACATCCCGACCTACATCCGGCGGATGCACGGCGAAGAGCCGGTGACCTACCGGCATCCGGCCCTGGAGCCGATCCTGAGCGATACCTACGGCATCTGCATCTATCAGGAGCAGATCATTCAGATCGCCAGCAAGCTGGCGGGGTATTCCCCTGGCGACGCGGATATGATCCGCAAAGCGGTGGGCAAGAAGATTAAGGAACAACTGCTCAAGCACCGCGAGAAGTTCGTCAGCGGCGCAGTGCAGCACAGCGGCATCCCCCAGGAAATCGCTCATGCCATCTTCGACGACATCGAGTATTTCGCCCGCTACGGCTTCAACCGCGCCCATGCCGCCGACTACGCCGTCCTGACCTGCCAGACGGCCTACCTCAAGGCCCACTACCCGGTCGAGTACATGACGGCGCTCCTGAATGTGGAGCGCAACAACACCGACAAGCTGGGCCTGCTCGTGGCCGAATGCCGCCGCATGGGCATTGAAGTCCTGCCACCTGATGTCAACTGCAGTGAACTGGAATTCTCCATTCAAGAGGCAGGATCGGAAGGCGAGGCGGGCGAAGGGGCGAAATCAGCGATCCGTTTCGGTCTGGGCGCGATCAAGAACGTGGGCGAGGGGCCGGTGCAGGCCATCCTGGCCGCCCGCGCCAGTGGCGGGCCATTCCGCGACCTGGAGGACTTCTGCCGCAGGGTGGACCTGCGCCAGGTCAATCGGCGAGCGCTGGAAAGCCTGATCAAGGTGGGAGCGCTGCGCCGCTTCGGCCACCGCGCCCAACTGATGGCCGCAGTGGAGCGGCTGATCGGCCTGAGTGCCAGCGCCCACCGTGCCCGTGAGATCGGACAGATGAGCCTGTTCGATATTGCCGCCGGCGGCGACCCGTCGGCAGGCGAAGGGCTGACCGATGCGCTCCTGGCAGAATTGCCATCGCAGGATGACGTCCCCCGGCGCGAGGTGCTGGCCTGGGAGAAGGAATTGGTCGGCGCGTATATCTCGGAGCACCCGCTGGAGCGGCCAATGCGCGAGCTACACAGCGTCGTCACCCACTACACCAGCGACCTCAGCGAGGAACTGGATGGCAGCAACGTCACGCTGGCCGGGCTGGTGAGTTGGGTGCGCCGGCACGCCACCAAGAAGGGCGACGCGATGGCCTTCGTAGGGATCGAAGACCTGCAGGGCAGTGTTGAACTGGTAGTCTTCCCGCGCCTGTGGGCAGCCCGGCAGGCACTGCTGGAAGAAGGTCGGGTCGTGATCGTGCGTGGCCGGGTGGACGCGAAAGGCCGCGAGGTCAAGATCATCGCCGAGGTCATTGATGATAAAGTGACGCTGCATGCGCCCTCACCCCCCGGCCCC
>CADDZL010000286.1 GCA_902812335.1 Chloroflexota bacterium
CCATTCGACGGCGGCGATGTCCAGGTGGTTAGTCGGCTCGTCGAGAACCAGCAGGGTGGGCTCCTCAAGCAGCAGCCGGGCCAGGAGCGCGCGTGTTTTCTGGCCGCCGCTGAGCTGGCTGCATGGGCGAGTGAAGTCGGCAGCATCAAAGCCCAGGCCGCCGAGCACCTGGCGGATGCGGGCTTCGTAGGTATAGCCGCCAGCGTCTTCGAAGCGCTGGCTGAGCTGGCTGTACTTCTCGGCCAGGGCGTCGAAGCGGGCCGGGTCGGCCATCTCCGCCTCCATCTGGCGCAGGGCCGCCTCCTGAGCGCGCAGGTCGGTGAAGACCTCCAGCAACACCTCGTAGAGCGGCAACGCGCCGGGGAGGTCGGCCTCCTGGGGCAGATAGCCGATGGTCAGGCCGCGGGCGCGAAAGACGCTCCCGGCCGAGGGCTCGTCCAGGCCACACAGGATGCGTAGAAGCGTTGTCTTGCCGGCGCCGTTGGGGCCAACCAGCGCAATGCGAGCGCCGTGTGGGATCGCCAGGCTGACGCCGGCAAATACGTCCTGCGCGCCATAGGATTTGGCCAGGCCGGTCGCGGTCAAGATAGACATCGGGGGTGATTATACCACAGGTAAATGGGGCAGTGCTTTATAACCGCTTCTGAACCAATTCGGTATAGTTCTCTTATTGCTGTTCCTTCGGCAATCTTTATAATGAATATGATTGCCAGTATAGAAGATGCAAGGCCTTATTCTGGATGAGACGGGGAGGAGGTGAATTGTGATGCTGTATCTACCGCATGAAGAGGGGCAGGGCCTGGTTGAGTATGCGCTCATCCTGGTTCTGGTCGCCGTCGTGGTGATCGCCATCCTGGCGCTGGTGGGCCCGGCCATTGGCAATGTGTTCAGCAACATCGTGCAGAATATCTAAACACGGCAGACCATGGACAGCAGGCGGGACCGATGACTGGCTACGGCCTGCTGCTTCTTGGTACAGCCTTCCTATTGTCGCTTGCCTTGCATCTACTATAATGGATCATGGTCTTCGGCAAGAAGATATGGCCCTGAGTCTGAATAACCCGCATTTGGAATTGAGAAATGGAAGAGGAAGGAGGTGAATTGTGATGCTATATCTACCGCATGAGGAGGGGCAGGGTCTGGTTGAGTACGCTCTGATTCTGGTCTTGGTGGCTGTCGTGGTGATCGTGATCCTGGCCCTGCTCGGCCCCGCCATCGGCAACGTGTTCAGCAACATCGTGCAGAATATCTAGTTGGACGGGTACCAGGACAAATCAATTTTCAAGGGAGACAGAGCCCTATCTGCCGATAGGGCTTTGTCGCCAGAAGGGGCTGTAACTACAGTCGGCAGTGGCCAGTAGTCAGTGGCCGGTTCACGGACCCCTGAGCGCTGATCACTGGCCACTGATGTGAGGAGGATCGGATGAGACGAGGTGGACTCTTCATGGTACTGGGCCTGCTGCTACTGGTGGGAGCGGTGGCGGGCTTCCTGTTACTCTCGCGCCAGTCTACGACGACGCCTGAGCAGAAGCAGCCCGCGGTGCCCCAAAAGTCGGTGGTCGTAGCACTCCAGGACATCCCGCGAGGCACGGTGATCGCCAAAGATATGGTCGGCATGCAGTCCTATCCGGTGGATAGTCTGCAAAGCCTGGAGGCCGAGTTGATCCTGGATGCCGACCAGGCCGTCGGCAAGATAGCCCGCAGTGATATTGGCCGGCGTCAACCGGTGCTGGCCGGTATGCTGATGGATGCAAAGGCGGGGGTGTCGGGCGGATCAGATGCGGCCCTGCTTATCCCGGCCGGCGAGGTCGCCATGGCCCTGCGTATCGATCAATTGAGCAGCGTCGCCTATGCGATCCAGCCGGGCGATCACGTGGATGTGCTGATGTCAATGCGGCTGGTTGACCTGGACCCGGACTTTCAGGCCCGGCTGCCCAACGATGTCATCATCCTGACCCAGGAGGGAACCAAGCTAAGCTGGACCGGCCAGGAACCGGTCGGCAAGATGACACCGCAGCCTAACGGATTGTGGAACGAGATCCCCAGCGAAGCCCAGCGGGCGCGCGCCGTGGCGCAGCTTACGCTCCAAAATCTGCTGGTTCTGGGCGTGGGCAACTGGTCTAACCCGCAGGGTGAGCCGGCCGCCACGCCAACACCTACCAGCAGGAGCCGGGGCACTGAGGCTCCCCCCGCCCCCGGCACGCCCAACGTGATCACCCTGGCTCTGAGCCAGCAGGACGCCCTGGTGCTGCAATATGCCCAGGAGGCTCAGGCAACGATTACCCTGGTGCTGCGCCGCACCGGCGACGAGGCCCAGGTGACTACCGATAGCGTCACCTTGTCATACCTGATGGATCGCTTCAAGATCACGACACCGCCCAAGCTACCCATCGGCATTGAACCAGCACCCACGCCGCGTCCATAAGCGCCTATGACCACCGAAACGATACGCATCCTGATCGTTGATGACATCCCGGAGACACGGGAGAACCTCAAGAAGATGCTCAGCTTCGAGGCTGACATCGAAGTGGTCGGCACAGCCTCGAGCGGCGCGGAAGCCATCCGGCTCGCCAAGCAATACCAGCCGCATGTTGTGCTCATGGACATCAACATGCCGGGCGTAGACGGGATCAGCGCCAGCGAAGCTATTACCCAGGAGGTGCCCTTTGCCTCCATCGTGATGATGTCCGTCCAGAGCGAGTCGGACTATCTGCGCCGCTCGATGTTGGCGGGGGCGCGCGACTTCCTGACCAAGCCTTTCACCAGCGATGAACTGGTCTCGACCATCCACCGGGTGTACCAGATGGGGCCGCGCACCGCGCCACCTGTAACCCCGTCGGGCACCGGCCCGCTGGGCGGGGCTACGCCAGGCGACAGCCGGGTGGTGCAGCCGGCCCGCCGTGGCCAGGTCATCGCCGTCTTTGGCGTGAAGGGGGGCGTGGGCTGCAGCCTGGTAGCGATTAATCTGGCGGTTACCCTGGCCAAACGGCAAGCCCGTGTCGTCATCGTAGACACCAACTTGCAGTTCGGCGATGTGGGGGTGATGTTGAACCTCCAGGCCAGCCGTAACATGGCCGATCTGGTGCCGCAGATTCACGACCTGGAGGACGATTTCATTCAGCAAGTGCTGACGCCGCACGACTCCGGCATCAAGGCGCTGTTAGCGCCGCCGCGACCGGAGATGGCCGAATTGGTGACCTCCGAACATGTGAAGCTGATCCTGGAGAGATTGCGGCAGTTGTTCGACTTTGTCGTGGTGGATACGGATACGTCTCTGCACGACCGTATCCTGAACGTCCTGGATATCGCCGACCGCATCGTGCTGGTGGCGACGCCCGATATCCCGGCGCTGAAGAACGCCCGCCTGTTCCTGGAAGTCACCGAGGCCCTGGACTACGATCCGCAGAAAATATTGCTGGTTGTGAATAAAGTGGACAAACGCGTCGGGGGCATCAGTGTCAACGATATCCAGGACGCGATCAAACACCCGGTGACAGCCGAACTGCCGGCCGACTCACCCGCCGCACTGGTTTCGGTCAACAAAGGCATCCCTATCGTTCAGGCCGATCCCAAGAACCCGCTGTCGCGGGCGCTGATCGCCCTCACGGAGCAGGTGCAGCAGCAGCAAGAGACGGCGGAAGGTGAGGAGAAGGGTGCAGTGTCGCCTCCGGCCCAAGCCGAACCGGGAGGTGTACGCGGTCAACTGGCTCGCCTGCTGGGCGTAAAAACAGTGGTCGGTAATCCGTAGTCAGGTTGGACATTGACTACTGGGAGGTAAGAGATGTCTCTGCTCAAACGCATCGAACAGGGCCAGCAACAAGGCCAGCAACAGGGCCAGCCCCTGACAGCTCCACTTACGCCGGCGGGAGAAGCCGAGCCCAGGCGGGGCGAAACGCGCTTACGCCGGCCGGTGACCGCGCCGGAGCCACGAGACACCCATCTCGATCTGAAAACCCGCGTCCAGAACAAGCTCATCGCCGAACTGGACCCCACGATGGATGTGACCAAAACAGCCGAGGTGCGTTCGCAGATCCAGGAGATGTTCGACTCCATCCTGGCCGAGGAGAATTTCGTCCTCAGCCGGG
>CADDZL010000287.1 GCA_902812335.1 Chloroflexota bacterium
GATAGGCGTCCAGGTCGAAGTCCGCCGGAATAGTATAGCCCACGTCCAATAACTCGGCCTCGCGGATGCGGTCCAGTTTGAACTCGCGCACGTCGCCCCGCAGGTGATCATAGGCAATGAGCTGCCACGAGCGCACGTAGGGTATGACAGCATAAGGCTCGACAACCCGCCGGCTCTCCTCGCCCCCCCGTGAACCGGTGGCGTAGACGATGCGCACCTGCCGCCGCTCGGCCAACGCCCGGTGCAACAGGGCCAACATCTCCTGTCGGTGTGGCGCAGCCGCCGCCCGCGGCAGCCGGTCGGTCGCCTGGCGCAACAAGGGCACAAATGCCTCCGGGAAGAGCGACTCCAGCCGGGCAATCGCCGCCGCCAGTTCGGCCGAGTTCGTGCCCGGCATCGCCTGCGCCATCCGCGCCGCCAGCAAGAGCGCCAGCGCCTCGGTGAAGGAGTAGCTCACCGTCGGCAGGTGAGGCATCTCCTCAAAGTAATAGCCCTCCGGCTCGTGCATCAGGGGCAGGAGCAGGCCGTGGCGGATCACGTCAAGGTCCTTCTGAATCTGCCGCTCGCTCACTTCATAGACGCGCGCCAGGTCACTGCGCCGCCACCGCCCCGGCTCCAGCGCGATAAGCTGGATCATCGTCAGGACACGCCTGATGCGCTTGGTTTCTTCCAGACGAGCCCCATCCGTCATCGTGCCCTCCTCCACGTCAGGTATAGCCCCACGGTAACACGGCCATGGGAACACAGCGGTTCCCACAGCATAAGTCCCTCAGGGCAATTCCTGTCTGCACGAATATGTGACCAGGTCGCGCTCCTGGTGGCGATTAATGACACGGGCAACCCGCCGATGGCAGGTTGCCCGCGATGTTGCGATCTGCGTCAGCCAGCCGCCGGCCGGCGGCAGTTGGACGAAGCCCCACGTGTCCATGCACTTGTGCGGCTCGCCTGTTTAGGCAGACGATTCTTGCCTCATGTTATCACAATCGCCCCAACTTTTCAAGTCGTGTCGACACCTTTTCTCGCAGCGTTAAGCGCGTGGCGGAGCCTGACAGAGCCGGCCCACGCACGCCAACCGCCACGCCTCCCACGGGCCATCTCCCCCCAGCCGGATCAATCTGCCCGGCCGGCTGGCCTGGCCCCGGCCATCCCCTCCAGGATGGCGAGAATCCGGGACAGCGTCTCCTCCAGGCGGTCGAGACGGTCCAGCCGCACCTGCTCTGCTGCCTCTTGCGGGGTCGGATGCCGCGCGAATACGCTGATCGTGCCCGACGTTTCCAGAATGGCTTTGTCCACATCGGAAATCTCTTCCACGCCCTGGCGGTGGATGGCTGCACGCAGTTCTTCGAGCGGAATCTGCTCGCGTTTGAGGTTCTTCTGTATCACCTGGCCGTGGCTGATCAAGATCACGGGTTCACCCTCCACCTTGCGCTCCAGCTCCGGGTGCCGATAAAGGAAGCGGTTGACCAGAGCGTTGGTGACCAGCAGCATGGCCGCTCCAAATAGACCGCCCAAAAGGGAGTTGTCGTTACCGATGATGGCATTCTGGACAGTGTTGGACAGGGTCAACAGGACAACCAGGTCAAAGCTGTTGAGTTGGGCCAATTCGCGTTTGCCCGCCAGCCTCAAGCCGATGATCAGGAAGATGTATACGACCACGGTGCGGATGGCCTTCTCCAATAGAGGTACGCCTGAAATAAGCAAGTCTTGGAAGATCATGTCACACCTTTCTTGTGGATGATTACCTCAACCCTGACAGGGTTATATCTACGGCGGGTTCGAACGCCCCGGCCACGTCGTCCAGCGCGCCCAGGCAAGGATCAGCAGCATGCCCAGCAGCATAGCCACCAGGCCGGTGAGCCCGGCCTCCGGCCCGAAAGCGCCACCGGTCACCAGGCTTGGGCCAGTGTCGTTCAGTCGGACGAGGGTGAAGCTGTGGGTGCCGCTGACCGGGAAGCCAAATACGGTGCCCTGGAAGAAGTTCCAACCGAAATGCAGGCCCAGCGGCAGCCACAGCCGGCGTGTGACGACGTAACCCAGGGCCAGGAATACGCCGGCAACGACAATGTTGAACGTTGAGAGCCAACTCGCGTTGGGGTTGCCCAGGTGCAGCAGGCCGAAGATCAGCGAGGAGATGAGCACCGCCCACCTCAAGTTGAGCCCCTCAGCCAGGGTCTGCAACAGATAGCCCCGTGTCATCAGTTCTTCATTCACCGCGACGACCACGAAGAGCCATGCTGCCAGCACGGTCATCATGGCCGTATTGAGCAGCCCTTCCTGCTGCCAGGCCAGGCCGGTCACCTGCGCCCACCCTAATCCCGTTTCCAGGGCGAAAATGCCGAGCATGAGCAGGCCCCCAAGCGCTACGCCGAAGAGCATCTCGGCCCACCAGCCGTCTGAACGACGCAGGCCCAGGTCGAGAAGCGACCGTTTGTCCAGGAAGCGCCGCGCCAGCCATGTCGCCAGGAGCACACCGCCCAGGTAGGCGGTTATGGCAAGCAACTGGACGGCCCAGGAGGGTAGCCCAAATATAGCACTGACCAACAACAGCGGTAGGCCGAGCGCCGTGACACAGATGATGAGAAGGGGACCATACACCGCCAGGCGCCAGCCCGAACGCAGCCGGCCCCCTCGCATGAATATGCGCTGAAGCCCGCCTGGCCGCGTTTTCGTTTCGACTGTCATATGGATTCCACTTTACAATGTCATCCTGAGCGTAGCGAAGGAAGTACCATCATATTATAATTGCATGCCAGCAGTCAAAGCTGAACCCGGTTGTCTGTGGAGGCCCGATGAATTTCCCGCGCTCGAGCGGTATCTTGCTGCACCCGACTTCGCTCCCCGGTCGCTTCGGCATCGGCGACCTGGGGCGTGAGGCCTATCGGTTCGTGGACTTCCTGGCGGGGGCCGGCCAGAAGCTGTGGCAGATCATGCCGCTGGGGCCCACCGGCTACGGCGATTCTCCTTACCAGTGCTTCTCGACTTTCGCCGGTAATCCGTTGCTCATCAGCCCGGACGAACTGATCGAGGAGAGCGCCCTGACACCGTCCGATCTGGATGGGCTGCCAGCCTTTCCGGAACACCGGGTGGATTATGGCCCGGTGATCAGCTTCAAGCAGAACCTGCTGAAGCGGTCCTTTGAGCGCTTCCAGACACGGTCCTGGTCCAGCCGCCAGGCCGCCTTTTGGGCTTTCTGCCAGCGCAATGCCGCCTGGCTCGACGACTATGCGCTGTTCATGGCGTTGAAGGAAGCGCACCACAACGCGGTCTGGACCGCCTGGGAGCCGGACATCGCCGCGCGCAAGCCCGCGGCGATCCGGGCCTGGACCCGGCAACTTGAGGGCCCCATTCTGGCCCATAAGTACATGCAATACCAGTTCTTCAGGCAGTGGGTGTCACTGAAGGAGTATGCCAACGCACGCGGCATCCGCATCGTCGGCGATGTCCCCATCTTCGTCGCTCATGACAGCGCCGATGTGTGGGCGCACCCGGACCAGTTCTATCTGGATGAGCGCGGCCAGCCGACGGTCGTCGCCGGTGTCCCGCCTGACTTCTTCAGCGAGACCGGGCAGTTGTGGGGCAACCCACTCTATCGCTGGGATGTCATGGCCGGGGAAGGTTATGCCTGGTGGATCGCACGCTTGCGGGCCACATTGGCACTCGTGGATATCGTGAGGCTGGACCACTTCCGCGGCTTCGAGGGCTATTGGGAAGTGCCGGCGGGCGAACCGACGGCAGTCAAAGGCCGCTGGGTCAAGGGGCCCGGCGCAGACCTGTTCAGAGCGATTGAGCGGACGCTGGGACCGGTGCCCATCATTGCCGAAGACCTGGGGGTGATCACGCCGGAGGTCGAGACTTTACGCGATGAATTCGGCTTCCCAGGGATGAAGGTACTGCAGTTCGCTTTCGGCACGACCCCGGCCGACAAGTTTCTGCCTCACAATTATCCCCGCAATTGTGTGGTGTACACCGGTACCCACGACAACGATACCACATTGGGTTGGTTCCAGACCGCGCCGCCGCATGAGCGAATGGCCGTCCTGAAGTACACCGGCAGCGATGGCAGC
>CADDZL010000288.1 GCA_902812335.1 Chloroflexota bacterium
CATTTGGGCGAGCGTGAGTGCTCCATCCAGCGTCGCCACCAGAAGCTGGTCGAGGAAGCGCCCTCACCCTTCGTGGATGAGGATTTGCGCGACCGCATGGGTGCGGTCGCGGTCAAAGCCGCCCAGGCCGTTAACTACGTCAACGCCGGCACGGTCGAGTTTCTGGTGGACAAGGCCCGCAACTTCTACTTCCTGGAGGCCAATACCCGCCTCCAGGTCGAGCACCCCGTCACCGAGATGGTCACCGGCGTGGACATCGTCAAGGAGCAGATCCGCATCGCCCGCGGCCGCAAGCTGCACTATGCTCAGGACGACATCCACATCAACGGCTGGGCCATCGAGTGCCGCATTAATGCCGAGGACCCCTACAACGATTTCCTGCCTTCCACCGGTCGGCTGACCGGCATCACGCTGCCCACCGGGCCCGGCGTGCGCGTGGATAGCGGTGTGTACGAGGGCTTTGAGATCACGCCTTACTACGATTCGCTCATCAGTAAGCTGATCTGCTGGGGCGAGACACGGGGTGAGGCACTCTTGCGTATGCGCCGGGCGCTGGAGGAATATCGCATTATGGGGGTCAAGACCAATATCCCCTTCCACCAGCGTCTGCTGGACAGCCCGCGCTTCATGGGCGGCCAGTTCGACACCACCTTTGTCGAACAGCGTTTCTCAATGACTGAGGATGGTCAGGAGGAACTGGAGCCTGAGGTCGCCGCAATCATTGCGACGCTGGTTGTCCACCAGCGGGGCCAGCAGGCGGCCCAGGTCGTGGCACGTGGGGGCCGCGACCTGAGCAACTGGCAATTGTTCGGGCGTTACGAGAGAATGCGGCGATGAAATACGCGGCGACAGTGGGCGACCGGACCTTCATTATCGAGGTCAATCGGGAGAACGAGATCAGCGTGGACAACCGGCCGGAGCAGGTGGACTTTCGCTGCATCGATCAGGACTCGCTATTTTCTCTATTGCTCAATCAGCGCTCCTATGAGGCCTTTGTCGAAGAGCGCGACGGCGTTTACCAGGTGCTCTTGCAGGGCCGATTGTATACCGTCCGGGTAGAGGACGAACGGGCGCGGCGGCTGGCACAGGCTACACGCGGCTTCGTTCCGGCCAGTGGGGAGATCAAGATCAAAGCGCCGATGCCCGGCCTGATCGTCGCCGTGCTGGTTGAAGAAGGCCAGGCGGTCACAGCGGGCCAGGTCGTCGCCATCCTGGAATCTATGAAGATGGAGAACGAGCTTAAAGCGCCCCGTGCCGGCATTGTGGGCCGGGTCCGGGCCAGGCAAGGCCAGAGCGTCGAGCAGAATCAGGTCTTGCTGACCATACAATAGCTGAAAGCTGATGCCTGATAAGCATATCGAAGTCGAGGTCAAGTTCTGGGTTGAAGAGCTGAAGCCGGTGCGGGATCGCCTGGTTGAACTCGGCGCGACGCTGGTCGGGGAACGGGTGCTGGAAACCAACATCCGCCTGGACCGGCCCGACCGTTCGCTCAGCCAGAGCCAGCAGGCGCTGCGCCTGCGCTGGACCTCTCCCCTGTCCCCTCCCCTTGTAGAGGAGGGGAGGATGCCCCTTTCTCTCTCAGAGCCTGTCCTGAGCGAAGCCAGGGGGAAGGGGAGTGGGGGAGTAGGCCCCTGCTTTCTCACCTATAAAGCCCTCGCTGCGGACGAAGGGCATGTGTCGTCTATCCTCCGTCCTTCGTCACGCCAGGAGATGGAGGTCGAGGTCAGCGACCGCGAAGAGATCTGCGCCATCCTGAATGGGCTCGGCTTCGAGACGATCTTCATCTACGAGAAATACCGTGAGACCTTCCACCTGGCCGGAACCGAGGTGGCGCTGGATGAACTACCCTATGGCTGCTTTGTCGAGATCGAAGGCGAGGCCGGCGACATTGAGCAGGCGGCAGCCCAGCTTGGGTTAAGGCCGACACAGCACATCCCCGGCACCTATCTGACGCTATTCGAAGCCGTGCAGCGGCGGCTGGGCCTGCCCTTCCGCGACCTGACCTTCGACAATTTCCGCCAGGTGCATGTTACCCCTGAGGACCTGGGCTTGTTACCCCCTTCCTTTCCTGCTGCGGAAGAGGTTCGTTGAGGTTATGACGGCACATATGCTCATGTTCAGCCCCGAAGCGCGCAATGTGCTGCGCTACGCGCAAGAGGAGGCGGAGCGACTGGGCGACAACCAGATTGGCACCCCGCACATCCTCCTTGGGCTGATGCGAGAAGAGCGCGGCATAGCGTGCCGGGTCTTGCGCGAGTTGGGGCTGGAACTTCACCGTGTCACTGAACTGGTCCAGCGCATCTCCGGGCTGGGTCAGCGCCCGCCGTCCAGCAGGATTGATTTGTCACCGGGCACCAAGCGCGTGCTGGAGCTGGCTGTAGAGGAAGCCCGCCGCTTGCATCACCCTTACATCGGCACCGAGCATATCCTGTTAGGATTGGTCCACGAGAACCAGGGCGCTGTCATGGATCTTCTGCGCCAGTCTGGCATCACGCCGGAGATTGTGCCAGAGCGCATACAGCAGGAACTTGTACAGCGCGGTGGCGAAGGCAAAGCCGGGTCGCGGCCCTCGAAGAGCGATTGGGAACGCGACGTTTTGGCGCCGGCACTGCAAAGATCGCCGGAACGGCGTGAGCACTTCGAGACCTCATCCGGCATTCCACTGGAGCGGTTGTACACGCCGGAGGATGTCAGCATAGATTATGAGCGCGACCTGGGCTACCCCGGCCGGTACCCGTTCACGCGGGGCATCCACCCGACGATGTACCGGGGGCGGCTGTGGACGATGCGCCAGTACGCCGGCTACGCCACCGCCGAGGAGTCCAACCGCCGCTATCGGTTTTTGCTCGAACAGGGCCAAACCGGGCTGTCGGTGGCTTTCGATCTGCCTACCCAGATCGGCTATGATGCCGATGCTCCGATGGCGGCAGGCGAGGTGGGCAAGGTCGGTGTCTCCATCTCCTCTCTCGACGACATGGCCCGGCTGTTCGACGGCATTCCGCTCGACCGGGTCAGCACTTCCATGACGATCAATGCGCCGGCCGCGATCCTGTTGGCGATGTACATCGCGGTGGCCAAGCGCCAGGGTGTTGACCCGGCCAGGCTGCGCGGGACGGTCCAGAATGACATTCTGAAAGAGTACATCGCGCGGGGCACGTACATCTATCCGCCAGCCCCGGCGCTGCGCCTGGTCACCGATGTGTTCCGCTATTGCAAGGAGAACGTGCCTCACTGGAACACGATCAGCATCAGTGGCTACCACATCCGCGAGGCCGGTGCGACCGCCGTGCAGGAGGTGGCCTTCACCCTGGCAAACGCCATCGCCTATGTCCAGGCCGCGATTGATGCCGGATTG
Source organism: Chloroflexota bacterium (assembly GCA_902812335.1). Taxonomy (GTDB): domain Bacteria; phylum Chloroflexota; class Anaerolineae; order DSLN01; family DSLN01; genus DSLN01. Next base: position 3,356 of record CADDZL010000288.1, read on the forward strand.
GATGTGGACGAGTTCGCCGGGCAGATCGCCTTCTTCTTCAACTCGCACAACCAGTTTCTGGAGGAGGTCGCCAAGTTCCGTGCGGCGCGGCGGTTATGGGCCAGGATTATGCGTGAGCGCTTCGGCGCGCGCGATCCGCGCTCATGGTTGCTGCGGTTCCACGCCCAGACGGGCGGTTCGACGTTGACGGCGCAGCAGCCGGAGAATAACGTCGTGCGGGTGACGTTGCAGGCCCTGGCAGCGGTGTTGGGCGGAGCGCAGTCGTTGCATACCAATTCGCGCGACGAAGCGCTCTCACTGCCGACCGAGGAGTCGGTCCGCATCGCACTGCGCACGCAGCAGATCATCGCTTACGAGTCGGGCGTGGCCGATACTGTGGACCCACTGGCCGGCAGTTACGTCATTGAATACCTGACGAATGAGATCGAGCGGCGGGCGCTGGCTTATATCGAGAAGATTGACGCCATGGGCGGGGCGCTCAAGGCGATTGAAGCCGGTTTTATGCAGAGCGAAATCCAGGAAGCGGCCTACGCCTACCAGCAAGCTGTCGAGCGGGGTGAGCAGATCGTCGTCGGGGTCAACCGCTTCCAGACCGATGAGCCGACCCGCCTGGAATACCTGCGGGTGGACCCGGCGGTTGAGGAGCAGCAGAAGGCGCGGCTGGCGGCCCTGCGCGCCCGCCGCGACTCCGCCCGCGTAGC
>CADDZL010000289.1 GCA_902812335.1 Chloroflexota bacterium
ACCTACGATCTATGGGATTTGGGGTGGCTGGGGGTGCTGTGGGAGATCAGTGCCGCGAAGCTGGGACAAACGCTCACCGCTCCGCTCCTGGCCGGTGTAGCCGGTGTACTGCTCTGGTGGCGCGGCGTCTTGGCTGGCCGTGAACCATATACCGGCTATGACCTCGTTTATCGTGCTTTCGGCCTGGGCGTGGTCGCCTGGGTTGTCGTGCTGGTGCTGGCAGGGACAGGCTCGCTCCTGTCTGGGTTGGGGAGCCAATTGCTGCTGTTCTTCATGGCAAGCCTGAGCGGGCTCGCGCTCGCCAGCCTGGAATCCGTCCGGCGGGCGGCCCGGGAACAGGCCAGCACACAACTGGCTCTCAACCGCTTTTGGCTGGCCGCGGTCGGTTCAGTCATCCTGACGATCCTGGTGCTGGGCCTGCTGCTCAGTAGCCTGCTGGCACCAGACGTGATCGCGGGTCTTATGGGCGTGTTCGGTCCCGTGATCAATGGGCTGTCACGGGTGCTCTATCTGGTTATCACAGCGCTCGCCTATGTTATCTTTTTCTTCCTCAACCCGCTGATTGAATTCCTGCGTCCGCGCAGCCAGAATACCCCACTACCGACGCCCCCATCCGCTCCCCTTGAGGACCTCCGCCGCGAGTTGGAGAGAGCTGCCCAGAACCAAACCGGTCCGCCAGCCTGGGTCGTGACGCTGGTACAGATGCTGGTCCTGGCGGCCATCCTGATAGCTGTGCTGCTCCTGCTGTCACGTGCTTTCCGCCGCCTCCGGGCATTGGATGCTGAAGGAGTGGAAGAGAACCGCGAGTACATCGGCTCGTGGCAACTGTTGTGGGCGCAACTGGCCGAACTGGCCCGTCGCCTGAGACGCCGGCTGCGCTGCCAGCGGCTGCGACCGGACACGGCGAGCCCCTTTGTGCCGCTCGAAGGCTCACCGGCCGATGCCGGTCGCCTGTCAGTCCGTGAGGCTTACCGGCGGCTGCTGGCGCTGGCCCGGGAACGTGGTTACCCCAGAGGCCGTTCGCAGACGCCCTATGAGTACCGGCCCACGCTCGATCAAGCCTTCCCCGATGCCGGTGACGAGCTGGAAGTCATGACCAAGGCCTACGTCGCCACACGCTACGGCCCGACGCCGCCACCGGACACGATCATCTCGCAAGTCAATCGGGCCTGGCGGGCAATTTGGGGCAGGATCAAAGGTAACAGCATCATTTACTTGACAGAAGCAGCGCGGCCTGATAGCATTGATCGGCAATCAACGAATACCTATCACTGAAGGCTGATTATCTAACATGGCGAGTCCAAAACTGAGAATTATCCCCCTGGGTGGTCTGGGGGAGGTCGGGAAGAACATGATGACCGTCGAATACGGTGAAGACATTATCATCATTGATGCCGGTATCATGTTCCCCGAGAACGATATGTTGGGGATTGATTTCATCATCCCCGACTTCCAATACCTGCTCGACAAGAAGGACCGTGTTCGGGCGATCATTATCACGCACGGTCACGAGGATCACACCGGCGCGTTGCCCTACGTCCTGCGCCAGATCAACGCACCAGTGTACGCGACCGCCCTCACGCGGGGGTTGATCGAGGTCAAGCTCAAGCAGGCCAAGTTGCTCAACGAGGTCAGCATCACGACCATTCGGCCTGGTGATCGCCTGACCTTCGGCGCGTTCACAGTCGAGCCCTATCATGTGTGCCATAGCATCCCTGACAATGTGGGGCTGGCAATTGACACGCCGCTGGGGCTTATTGTCCATTCGGGCGATTTCAAGTTTGACCATACGCCGGTACATGGCAAGCCGACGGACTTTGCCAAGCTGGCGGAATTCAGCGGCCGAGGCGTGCTGGCGCTATTGTCGGATAGCACCAACGCCGACCGGCCCGGCTGGACACGTTCGGAACGCACGATTGACGCTGCCTTCGATGAGGTCTTCCGTAGAGCGTCCGGGCGCATCATCGTCGCCACCTTCGCGTCACTCATCTCGCGCATTCAGCAGGTGGCCGCCTGCGCCCAGCGGCACGGGCGTGTGATGGCCATTGCTGGCCTATCAATGGTTGAGAACGTTCGCATTGCCCAGGAACTCGGTTATCTCGATCTGCCAGCAGGGTTACTGGTGAAACCAGAAGACACGGCCAAGCTCCCACCCGAGAAGGTCGTCATCATGGCGACAGGGACGCAAGGTGAGCCATCGGCGGTGCTGGGCCGCCTGGCTCACGGCAAACATCGCTGGATTACGCTGGTCCCCGGCGACACGGTGATCATGTCGGCCCATCCCATCCCAGGCAACGAGGAGATGGTCCATCGGACCATTAATCGCCTGTTCCAGCGCGGGGCAGACGTTCTTTACGACACTATTGCGCCGGTGCATGTCTCCGGTCACGCCAGCCAGGAAGAGCAGAAATTGCTCATTAACCTGGTTCGGCCTAAGTTCTTCATCCCCATTCACGGCGAACTGCGCCATCTAAAACAACACGCCAAGATCGCCGCCGAATTGGGCATCCCCCATGACCACATTGCGGTGGTGGAGAATGGATATGTGCTTGAACTGGACCAGGAAAGCATCACCGTCGGCGAACGCGTGCCGGGCGGCTATGTCTTCGTGGATGGGTCCAGCGTGGGCGAGGTCGGCCCGGCGGTGATCCGCGACCGCGAGGCGCTGGCCCGCGACGGCATCGTCATCGCGGTGGTCCCCATAGACTCCACCGGCCACGTTTCTGACAGGCCGGAGATCATCTCGCGGGGGTTCATCCATCCGAGAGACTCTCAGGAGCTGATCGAGGGTGCGCGCCAGAACATCATCCGTAGTGTGAATGGCTATGGCAGCAGCCCCGACGCGCTGCGCATGGAGGTCGAGGAAGTGCTCAGCGCCTACTTCTACTCCGAGACCAAGCGCCGCCCGATGGTGTTTGCGGTAGTGACGAAGACTTGATCCGCCCGAGCCCGGAGCACAGGCGCAAAGTTACCTCATGGACAACATGGTCACAATCAGATGGGCGGCTCGCTCGGTGGCCATGTTGGCGGCTCGCAGCAACGTGCTGGCCCGTTGTACCAGCGGGGTGAAAGCCCGCGCAGGTCTCCAATGTGCATAGACCAGAGCCAGCACGAGTGTGCCGACCGAGATGATGAATCTGGTCACATCGCCAATGTGAACTCCGGCCAATCCTTCGAGCAACATCTCCAGGCTGATGTTTAACACCAGTATGTAGGCTGCCGGCTCCAGGGAGGGCTCGCGCTGGACCAGGTGGGTGAAGATGCCCGCTGCGAAGCGCATCGTCACGATGCCCAGAGCCACCCCCAACATGACCACCGACAACTGATGCGACAAGGTCACAGCGGCCACTACGTTATCCAGGCTGAAGGTCAGGTCAGCCAGTTCCACAGCCAGGACAATGTGCCAGAAGCGGCTGTCACGGGAGGTGGCCCGGCCATGCTCATCTGACGGGCGGGACTGCCGGCCCAGTTCCGCGGCAGCCAGTTTGAGCAGGTAGAGCGCACCGAGCAGCTTGAGCCAGGGGTTGGCCACCACCCAGGCCGCCAGGGCCAGCATCAGGCCCCGACCCAGGTAGGCGCCCAGCAACCCCACCCTCAAGGCTGCTATCTGCTGGGGCCCCAGCAGCCGATCGAGGAGGCGGCCCGGGGCGCGCAACCAAGCGGGCCAGGGCACGGGGCGGTCGTCTGGCAGATGGACCACCATGGCTCCCAATACGGCCACATTATCCAGCGACAGGATGCCCTCGAGGAAGATCAGTTGAAGGATAATGAACACATCCGCCATGGCGACGCCCCCTGACGACCAGACCATAGGACATTATACTACAATGCCGGCGATGCGGCTCATTTGAGGCAGCCGGCGCTGGGCCGGGCCAGGATGACGTATAGCTGGAGGGCAATCTTGCAGCAGGGCCGCCGAGGAAGAGAGCAGCGACCTTAACGACTGAGGGGAGAGGCGGAGGGGGCACAGGCCCGAAGGCCTGTCTGAACCTGGGAGTAGGCGGCGACTCATCTGAGCCACCGCCAGCGCTCCCTAGAAAGGAGGTGATCCAGC
>CADDZL010000290.1 GCA_902812335.1 Chloroflexota bacterium
TGCATCGGGCCGGGAACGTTGACAATATGCCCCATTCGTGGTACGCTTTCTCTCAATATTAGGACAAATATCCTCTAATCAGGATAAATGAGGCTAGAGGCATGGAGGCTTCAATTGTGGCCCCCCTCCTCTCCGACGAGGCCAGGGCCGGCGTATATGACAACGTTCTAGGGGCCATCGGCCATACGCCGCTGGTCCGGCTCAACCGCGTCAGCCAGGGCATTCAGGCGACGCTGTACGCGAAGTTGGAGTTTCTCAACCCCGGTGGCTCGGTCAAGGACCGTATCGGCATCGCCATGATTGAGGACGCCGAGCGGCGCGGCCAGCTCCGCTCCGGCGGCACCATAGTCGAAGCGACCTCCGGCAACACCGGCGTCGGCCTGGCCATCGCCGCTGCCATCAAGGGCTACAAGAGCGTCTTCGTCATGCCCGATAAGATGAGCGACGAGAAGATCCGGCTGTTACGTGCCTTCGGCGCCCGTGTCGTGATCACGCCGACCGCCGTCGCGCCCGACGACCCCAGCTCGTACTATAGCGTGGCCCGCCGCATCGTGCAAGAAACACCCGGCGCGATTCTGGCCAATCAATACCACAACCCGGTTAACCCGGAGATCCACTACCGCACCACCGGCCCGGAGATCTGGCACCAGACCGGCGGGCGGATCGATGTCCTTGTCGCCGGCATGGGCACCGGCGGGACCATCTCTGGCGTGGGTCGCTATCTCAAAGAACAGAACCCCCACATCAAGGTCATCGGTGTAGACCCGGTGGGTTCGCTCCTCTACGATACCTTCAAGCTCGGCCGGGTACCGGATGAGCCTGTCCTCAAAACCTACAAGGTTGAGGGCATCGGCGAAGATTTTGTCCCCGGTGCACTGGACTTCGGTGTCATTGATGATGTGGTCCAGATCGGCGACAAGGAATCGTTCCTCATGACACGTCGCCTGGTGCGCGAGGAAGGCATTTTCTGCGGTGGCTCATCGGGCACGGCCGTCGCCGGCGCGTTACACTACGCCCGCCAGCAGAACCTGCCGGCCGATACACTCATGGTCGTTATTCTGCCTGATTCCGGCGCCCGTTATCTGTCCAAAGTCTTCAATGACGACTGGATGCGTGAGAACGGCTTCCTGGAATCGGCCTGGATCGAGAACCGCGCCGCCGACGTCCTCAAAACCAAAGCCATCCAGGGTGCGATCACCGCTCGCCCGACGGACAAGATGGTGGACGTGATCGCTCTAATGAAACAACATGACATCTCGCAGGTGCCGGTGTTGGAGGACGGACGCCTGGTCGGCATCGTCACGGAGATTGACCTGCTCAACCACATGCTCCTGGCTGAACATGCCCACGCGGCCGAGGAGACCATTGCCGACATCGTCAACCCCGAAGTGACCACAGTCCGCCCTGACTCGCCCCTGGAGACGCTGTTCGGCATCTTCACCACGGGCAATGTGGCCGTCGTCGTCGAGAATGATCAGGTCGTTGGTGTCCTGACCAAGATTGACATCCTCGACTATCTGGCAGCACACATGAAGTAGTCATATGCCCCAGCTACCCTCCGATCTGCCCGTACTTAGAATCGTCCCCCTCGATCGGCTCATCCTGCACGAGCAGCACGACGCGCAGCGCAGTGCGCCGCTGGCCGAGCGGCTAAAGACCGAGGGCATCCTGATGAACCCGCCTGTGGTCGCCTCGGTTGATCAGAGCGAAGATCGTTATGTCGTGTTGGATGGCGCTAACCGGGTCACGGCCGCCCAAAGACTGGGCCTGCCCCATTTGCTGGTCCAGGTAGTGGATTACGATGACCCGGAGCTCCAGCTTTCGACCTGGTATCACGTCGTCACGGGCTGCGAGCCCCAGGCATTTACGGCACGCCTGGCCGCGATTGACGGGCTCAACTTGACGCCAAGCGGCCTCTCGCAGGCGCGGGCGGCGCTGGCACGACGCGATGTCCTGGCCTATCTGGTATGCCCCAGCGAGGAGGTCTATCTGGTGGAGGGCGGTCACGACCTGCATAGCCGGGCGGCATTGCTGAACGCGCTCGTGGATGCCTATAAGGACCTGTGCCGCATCTACCGCACCAACACCGACCATATCGGTCAGCTCTTACATCTCTACCCTGACCTGGTGGCTATCGTCGTCTTCCCGCACTACCAGCCGGTCGAGATTCTCGAACTGGCCCGCCGTGGCGCGCGCCTGCCAGCCGGCATCACCCGCCATATCATTCCCCGCCGGGCGCTGCGGCTGAACTTACCCCTATACATCCTCGCCGATGAGCGCTCCACCGAAGAGAAGAATGCCTGGTTGGAAGAGTGGCTGCGGCGCAAAGTCGCCAATAGACAGGTGCGTTACTACGCCGAATCTACGGTGCTTTTTGACGAATGATGACACCCCTGTCTGACCTGTTCGCCCACATGACGCTATACACCGACGGCATCGAGTACATCCTGGCCAGCCTGCCGCGCCAACGATTACAGACCGCCAGCGTGCTGTTCACCGGCCTGGCCGAGGCCTTCAGTGCCATGATCCTCGATAAAGATGAGATCACCCTGATCCTGCGCGCCGACGACTGGGCCCTTGCCAGCCCAACGGCACCCGAAGCGCGCATCGCCTCCGGTTACCGGCTGATTACACTTGACCTGCCGCTGGAACTGAGCCAGATCGGCGTCCTGGCAACCGTCAGCAGCCTGCTGGCCGAAGCTGGGGTGAGCCTGGTGGCAGTCTCGGCCTACCAACGCGACCATCTGCTGGTGCGTCACGCCGACTTCGAACGAGCCTGGTCGGTCCTGTCCAACCTCATCGCCCAATATCGCCGGCCAGGCGGGCATTAAGGGGGTGTGCCAGATTGTAGCTACACCGTATTGCTTGACAGTCACCTCAATCCGGCCTATACTGCCGCTACGTTGGCCGATGACGCAGGGTGGCGAGCCGGGACATTCCGCCGATTAAGCTCATTCAGAAGTGAATGGGCTTTATTGTTGGCAATCACAGCGCTGGCGGCGCTCTTGCGCTTCCCTGCCATCGGTCGGGTCCCGCCGGGCCTGTATCAGGATGAGGCCTGGAACGGCCTCGACGCGCTGCGGGTGCTGGCCGGCGAGCGGCCGCTCTATTTCGCTGCCAACAACGGCCGTGAACCGCTGTTCATCTACCTGGTCGCACTGGCTGTGGGTGCGCTCGGCCGCAGCCCCGGAGCCATCCGCATCGTCGCGGCGGTCCTGGGTACGCTCACCATCCCGGCGACCTATGCGCTGGGGCGCGTCTGGTTCAATCGCCGGGTCGGGCTGCTGGCGGCGGCCATCCTGGCGGTCACATTCTGGCACGTCCACCTGAGCCGCGTCGGCTTCCGTGCGATTGCCCTGCCCCTGGTCGCGGGGGCGGCACTGGCCGCTGCCTGGCACGGACTGAGGGTCGAGACCCATCGCTCCGCTCAGGGTGACACAAGTGATGTCATACTGAGCGCAGCGAAGCATCCGCGCAGCGAAGCCTCTGGCTGGCTCGTTTTAGGCGGCGTGCTCTATGGGCTGACCTTTTACACATATCTGGCAGCACGCTTCACGCCGCTGGCGCTGGGGCTGTTCGGACTGTACCTTATCCGGAGCCGGAGTGCGTCGGGAAACTTTCGGCTGCGGCCCCTCGTCTGGTTCCTGGCACCGGCACTCATCGTCGCCGCGCCGCTGGCGATCTATGCACTGCTCTATCCGGAGGTGGTGTTCGCCCGGGCTGGCGAGGTCTTGATCACCAACCCGGCCATTAACAAAGGCGACCTGTGGGGGACATTGGGGCGGCAGACGCTGGCCGTTCTGGGCATGTTCACTTTCCGTGGCGACAGCATCCAGCGTCACAACCTGGCCGGCCGGCCAGTCTTCGATCCGCTGCTGGCGTTGGCTTTCACCGCTGGCGTGGCCTGGTGCCTGATCCGCTTTCGGCGTGAGCCTGCCGCCGCGCTGGCACTGCTATGGACGGGGGTGATGCTCTTGCCGACGCTCCTGGCCGAGGATGCGCCGCACTTCCTGCGTGCCGTCGGCGTGCTCCCCG
>CADDZL010000291.1 GCA_902812335.1 Chloroflexota bacterium
GGTTGGCGATGCGGATATAGGGGCGGGCGGCCAGGGGCGGACAACCGACGTCCTCCGCCCTCAACAGCGCCTCGCGTTCCGGTGTCGTCAGCGCATACGTGATGATCTCCTGCAAGCCGGCCCTGACCAGCAGGTCGCGGGTTCGTTCCTCGGTCACCAGCGCCCAATTGGTGCGCTGCGGCGGCAACTCGTCGGCCAGCAGGGTCAACGAGATGCGGTCGTAGCCGTAGATGCGGGCGATCTCCTCGATCAGGTCATGTGGCCCTTCCACATCCAGCCGGTGCTCCGGCACGGTCACGCGGATGGGCGAGTTCTCTTCGCGGCCGCCGACCTGGCAGCCGAACTCCAGCGAACGCAGGATGCGCACGATCTCTTCAGCTTCGATCTTCATGCCCAGAATGCGCTTGACCTCGGCCGGCCGCAGGTCAATGACGACGGGCGGTGGCGGTGCCGGGTAGGCATCGGCCACACCCTGGGCGATGGTGCCGCCGGCCAGCGTCCGCATCAGTTCGCTGGCCCGTTGCGCTGCCGGAACGGTCAGTGCCGGATGTACACCCCGGCCGAAGCGGGCTGCGGCTTCACTGGGCAGGCGCTGGGCCGCGCTGGTGCGGCGGATGCTGATGAAGTTGAAGTTAGCCGATTCGAGCAGGATGTTCCGCGTCGTCTCGCCCACCTCGGTCTCGGCTCCGCCCATGACACCGGCGATGGCGATGGGGCCGGCGCTGTCGGTAATGAGCAGATCGTCCGGGCTGAGTTGGCGCATGACGCCATCCAGCGTCTTGATCTCCTCGCCGGGGCGGGCGCGGCGGACGATGATCGTTGGTCTACTCCCATCGGCCCTGGCGATCAGTTTGTCGTAATCGAAAGCGTGGAGCGGCTGGCCCCATTCTAGCATGACGTAGTTGGTGATGTCCACAATGTTATTAATGGGCCGCATACCCGCGCGCAGGAGACGCTGTTGCATCCAGGCCGGTGATGGGCCGATGTGCACATCGCGGATGAGCGTCGCCGAATAACGGGCACACAGCGATGGGTCCTCAATGGCGATGTGCACCTGCCCGGCTACCGGTGCCCCCTCAGCCAGCATCTCGCCGGGCGGATAGCGCAACGCCTCGCCGGTGAGCGCAGCGACTTCACGAGCCACGCCGATCACGGAGAAGCAACGGGCCAGGTTGGGCGTCAGGTCCAGGTCGAGGATGACGTCGCCCAGGTAATCGGCCAGCGGCACGCCGACCGGCGCGTCATCCGGCAGGATGAGCACGCCCTCGTGATCGTCGGATAGCCCCAGTTCCTTCTCCGAGAGGACCATCGCGTCGTTGTAGATGCCGCGGAGGGCGCGGCCCTTAAGTGTCATGGGCACGCGGCCCGGCTGATGGCCGTCGTACAGGACCGCGCCCTCCAGCGCAAAGGCTACCTTTTGCCCCCGGTCGCCCACTTTCAGATTGGGCGCGCCGGTGACGACGGTGTAGGGCTGGTCCCGGCCATAGTCCACCACCGCCAGCGTCAGCCGGTCGGCGTTCGGGTGGGGCTTGACTTCGAGCACCTGCCCCACAAAGATCCTGTCGCGGTCCCAGGGCAACTGTGCTCCGGCCACGCCGATGCGCTCGATCGCGGCCACCTCCAGGCCGGCCAGCGTCAGCCGCTCGGCCAATTCTTCTACCGGCAGGGTGATGTCTACGTAGTCCTTGAGCCAACTTATGGGCACTTTCATGGCAAGTCACTCCTTCATCCGTCTTGAAGCATAATGCGTGATGCGTGATCCATGATTTACGTATTACGCATCACGCTAGAACTGCTCTAGAAACCTCAAATCATTTTCCCAGAAGTAGCGGATATCGTTGATCTGATACCTAAGCATGGTGATACGCTGCGGGCCCATGCCCCAGGCGTAGCCGCTATATACGTCCGGGTCATAGCCACCGTTGCGCAGGACGACGGGGTGGACCATGCCCGCGCCCAGGATCTCGACCCAGCCGGTGTATTTGCATACCGGGCAACCCTTGCCATCACAGATGACGCACTCGATGTCCATCTCGGCGCTCGGCTCGGTGAAGGGGAAGTAGCTGGCGCGGAAGCGGTAGCGTCGGTCGGCGCCGAACATGCGCCGGGCGAACTCGACCAGTGTCCCCTTGAGATCGGCCATGGTGATGTGCCGGCCCACCGCCAGCCCTTCAACCTGCGTAAATTGGATTTCCGAGCGGGCCGTGATCTGCTCGTAGCGATAGCACATGCCTGGCAGGATGACGCGGATCGGTTCCGGGCAATACGCGCGCATGACGCGGATCTGGCCGGGTGAAGTGTGGGTGCGCAGGATCACGCCGGGCACGGTGGTGTAGAAGGTGCTCCACATATCGCGGGCCGGGTGATGCGGCGGGATGTTCAGGAGTTGGAAGTTCATCTCATCCGTTTCCACCTCGCGGCTGCGATAGACCTGGAAGCCCATCTCGGCGCACACGGCATAGATCTCGCGCAGCGTCTGCGTCACCGGGTGTAGCCGCCCGATCTCGACGGGCCGGCCGGGCAGGGTCACGTCGAGCGGGGCTGCAGTCAGGCTGCGTTCGAGTTCCTCTTGCTTAAGCGCCGCGACGCGCTCGGCATAGGCGGCTTCCAGTGCCCGCTTGACCTCATTGCCGCGCCGACCGATAGCCGGGCGCTCGGCTGGTGGCAGCTTGCCCAGATCGCCCAGGATCGTCATCAGCCGGCTCTTCTTGCCCAGATAGGTCACGCGCCAGGCTTCCAGGGCTGCGGCATCGCCGGCCTCTGCCAGTTGGGCCAGCGCTTCGCGTTCAAGTTGATCCAGTTGATTCAGCATCTTCTCCCCTCCGTTCTGCCTGATAAGCAGACCCCTTCCTCTTGAGACGGGGTCGTTAAACAAAAACGCCCTCGCCCCATAAGGGACGAGAGCATAGACTCCCGTGGTACCACCCTCGTTGGCTGGCGTAGGTCAGCCCACTCGTTCACCAACGGCCATTGAGCGGCGATTGGCTGCCCGGTTAACGGTGGGCGGCCGGAGCGGGCTACTTTCGCACTTCTTCGGTTTCACCCGTCGGCTCGGGAGCGAACTTCGGCGGGCATCCTCCGAGCCGGGCTTGCAGTCATTGGCCCGGCCTCCCTGGCGGCCTCCCCCCGCTTACTCCTCTCCGTCGTCGCCTTTGCCTTCTCGCTTAATCCGATTATGCCTGAAATGGGCCGATTTGTCAAGCACGAAATCGCGGCAATCACAGCCGGCCACAGACGGCGTAGAACGGCTTCGGTGGTATAATCGCGTTGATGGCTGAGGGCTGCAAGTGGCACATTGGGCTCAATGCGCATCTACTGTCCGGGCGGGCCGGCTATCGTAGCGCCGGCATCCACCATTATATCTATCATCTGCTGCGCCATCTGCCCCAGGCCGACCCTGACTTGCGCTACACCATCTTCGTCGGCCCCTCACCCTCCAGCCCTCTCTCCTCAGACTTGGGGGGAGAGGGAGGTGAGGGCGGGCAACCGGCCATCAGCAGGTCGCGCTGGCCCACCTGGCGCCCACCGGTTCGCATCCTGTGGGAGCAAGCGGTCCAGCCCCTGGCGGCCGCCGCTGCTCACTTCGACCTGTTGCACGGGCTGGCCTTCGTCGCCCCGCTACTAGCGCCCTGCCCGACGGTTGTTACCGTCTATGATTTGAGTTTCATGCGCACCCCGGAACGTTTCCGGCCCGGCAATCGTTGGTATTTGCAGATGCTCACCCGCTGGTCGTGCCGCCGCGCCTCCCGCGTGATTGCAATCTCAGAGCACACGAAGCGGGATGTGAATGACTTGCTGGGCATCCCGGCCGAGCGCATTGACGTAGTCTACCCCGGTGTAGGGCCGGAGTTCCGCCCGCTGCCGCCGGAGCAGGTCGCTGCCTTTCGCCAGGTGCGAGGGCTGCCGGAGCGCTTTGTGCTTTATCTGGGGACCATTGAGCCGCGCAAGAACCTGACGGTGCTCCTGGAAGCTTTTGCTCGCTTGAGGCGCATTGGGGAGCGGGGGACAGG
>CADDZL010000292.1 GCA_902812335.1 Chloroflexota bacterium
GGCGATGCGGCAGAGTATCCGCTAACGACAACGCATCGAAGGGGAAAACGGCGCGACGAACGCGAGGGGCCTTCGCGTTTTCGCGCTGTTTTGTTTTCTCCATGGGCAACTCTGCGGTGAGTTCCAACCAAGAGGATATTTGCTATATAATATCAACTGCACCAGGAGACGGGATATGAACCGAGAAGAACTATGGGGTGAACTCGCTGCTTTGCCTCGTGAAGCCCAACAGCAAGTTATGGACTTCATCGCCTTCCTGCGCACGCGCTATGCACTACCCCGCTCTAACAAAAAGGCCGAACGGGGGGACCTGGCTGACGAACCATTCATCGGCATGTGGCGCGATTGGCAGGATATGGGGAATAGTAGCTCATGGGTCTGGAGCGAAAGCCGTTGATCTACTACGCCGCTACCGTTTGAGTCATGGCATCTTGATTGCTGACGTACTCATCGCTGCTGCCACCCTATCTCTGGACCAGCCCTTCGTCACTAAGAATCAGCGTGACTATCGTTTCATTTCGGGGTTGCGCTTACTGCCTTATCCACAGCCATTTGTCGTCTAACTAATCGAGCCCCGGTTATCATTCATCCGGCGACCCTCGATTGAGAGATTAGTGTGGCCTTTTTCGACATCGTCATGATTGCAGTCGGGTTAGCTATGGACGCCTGCGCGGTCTGTGTGGGTGCAGGTACCTCCGGACATCTGGCCCATGGGCGCCCGGCATTTCGCCTGTGGTTTCATTTCGGCCTTTTTCAGTTCCTCATGCCTGTCATCGGCTGGTTCCTGGGCACTGCTATTTTACCCCTCATCGCCTCAGTCGATCATTGGGTCGCCTTTGGTCTCCTGGCTTTCGTCGGTAGCCGTATGATCCGTTCGGGCTTTGACCGGGACCTGCCCTCCCACCCTCACGTTGACCCTTCGCGTGGCCTGACTCTGGTCATACTATCCATAGCCACAAGCATTGATGCTTTAGCCGTCGGGTTGAGCCTCGCCATGTTGCGCGTCACGATCTGGTACCCCAGCCTTCTCATTGGTATAATCACAGGAGCGCTGAGCTACCTGGGCTTGCGCGCCGGCGACCGCCTGGGTGGCATATTTGGCAAGCGCATGGAAATCGCCGGCGGTTTCATCTTGATCCTGATCGGCCTACGTATTCTGATCTCGCACCTGACCGCCTAGGCCCCAGAGTTGCGCGAGCTGCGCTGCGCCACTGGCCGGGCACCTGGCGCGGTGGTACAATGCTGCCGTAATGAAACTGAGCCAACTATTGCTTGCCCTGCCCGGCGTGACGCTCCCTGCACCGGTGGGTGACACTGAGATCAGCGCGATTGTCAGCGATTCGCGGCGGGTTTCCCCCGGCGCGCTGTTTGTCGCCATCCGCGGCGAAACGAGCGACGGCCACGCCTTCATCCCTCAAGCCATTGCCGCCGGTGCAGCCGCGGTCCTCGGCGAACCAGCCTCTGGCTTAAGCCAGGCGATGGGGGCTGTAGACGACGGACGACGAACGGTACCTTATGTGCAGGTCCCTGACAGCCGTGAGGCGCTGGCCTGGCTCGCCGCAGCCTGGTACGGCTACCCGGCACGCAAGCTGGTCGTGATCGGCGTGACCGGGACCGACGGCAAGACGACAACAACCAATCTGATCCACAGCGTCCTGACGGCAGCGGGGCGGCGCGCCGGCATGATCAGTACGGTGAATGCCGTGATTGGCGACCGGGCCTACGACACCGGCCTGCACACGACCACGCCCGATGCGCCCGATGTGCAGCACTACCTGGCCGAGATGGTGGCGGCGGGGATGACCCACGTGGTTCTGGAGACGACCTCGCACGGCCTGGTCCAGCATCGCGTTACCGCCTGCGAATATGATGTGGCCGTGCTGACCAACATCACCCACGAGCACCTGGATTACCATAAGACCTTTGAGGAATATCGGGCGGCCAAGGCGCGGCTGTTCGAGGGCCTGATGAGTGCGGCGCGCAAGCCAGATGTACCCAAGATCAGCGTCCTGAACGCCGATGACCCCTCATTTGAGGTGCTCAGCCGCATCCCCGCGGATGTTCACCTGAGCTACGGCGTGACGGCGCCGGCCGACATCGCCGCATGTGACATCGCCTTCCGTTCCGGCGTGACACGCTTCAAGGCGATCACACCGGACGGGGTCATTCCGGTCGAGTTGCCGCTGGTGGGCGCGTTCAACATCGCCAATGCCCTGGCGACAATCGCGGTCGGGGTCGGCCTGGGCGTGCCGGCCACGGCCATCCAGGCCGGGCTGGCGGCGGTGCGGGCGATCCCCGGGCGGATGGAGCGGGTCGACGCTGGTCAGGATTTCCTCGCCCTGGTGGATTTCGCCCACACGCCCAATGCACTCCAACGGGCATTGGAGACGGTGCGGACGCTCGCGCCGGGCCGGATCATTACCGTCTTCGGCGCGGCCGGCCGGCGCGATGCAACCAAACGGCCGCTGATGGGCGCGGTTGCCGCCCGCCTGGCCAACCGGGTCATCTTGACCGCTGAGGACCCACGCACGGAATCGCTCGACGACATTCTGGCGGCGCTGGCTGCCGGTTGCGAGAGTGAGGGCAAGGTCGAGGGCCGCGACTTCTGGCGCATCCCCGACCGGGGTGAGGCCATCACCTTCGCTGTGGCCATGGCCGAACCGGGCGACGCGGTTATTGTGTGCGGCAAGGGGCATGAACAGTCCATGGCCTTCGGCATGGCCGAGTATCCCTGGGATGACCGGGTCGCGCTGCGGGCGGCGCTGGAGTACCGGCTGGGGCGCGGCCCGCAGCCGGCGTCGCACCTGCCGACGGCCTCAGGATAGACAATCTTCCACCCACTCCGTCACCCGCTCATCCACAGCAGTTAGCTAGGGGTAGCCCGGTTGCCCGGTGGTCTCCGCTGCTAACCGGCGAAACAGGTTCATGATTGCCAACAGCCCGCGCCGGATAGAGCATGCTCAGGATATAGGCTGGCCCGGCGTTCGCGTCAGTCTACGGCGATCATCACGTTGGACGCTTTGATCACCACATAGACAGCTTTGCCTGGCGCCAGCCCAAGTTGCTCGGCGGAGGTCTTCGTGACGATAGAAACGATCTCGGTTCCACCCGGCAACTCGGCGATGACTTCAGAATTGACTGCCCCATGAGAGACGCTCTTAACCGTCGCTTTCAGAATGTTGCGAGCGCTTAACTTCATCGTGTGCCTCCTATTGGCGATGGGTTGAACAGCATGACCGCGTGGAAAGGCGGTCATTGGCTATTCTATGCCAGTGACCCTCTGTGGGGCAAGTAAAGCTCAGCCGAATAATATGCCCGGCAAGAGAAAGACCTGCTTCCCGATCAGGGGGATCAGGTTAAGGCTGAAGAAGATGCTGAAGACAAGGGCGACGATCAGTGCAATGAAGGCCAGGGCCAGGGAAAGCACCCATATCCCGATGCCGACCCAGCCCAGGATCAACCCTGCCAGGGCCAACCCCTCACCGCTATACCGACCGGGCCGCTTGCGCATCTCATCCCTGGCGATGTAGCCGCTGACCAGGGCGGCGACGCTGCCGATGCCGCTGCACACCGTCAGGCCCAGAATCCCGGTGACCAGGCTGACAATCGCCAGCGTGTGGATCGGTGGGGCAGCCGGCAACGTCGGATACGATGGCTGACTCGTGCTCAAGATGGCCTCCTCAATGAATCATAGCGATTATAGCCCAGGCCCCTGAATGGTAGTAGTGGCAAATGTTACCAGACTGGGAACCTCTGGCGACGTCACTCCGCTCTTGCCACGCGCACCAGGAGCACCGGCACAGCCGAGCGCGACATCACCTTGGGCGTGACACTCCCCTCCCAAAATGCGTCGAAGTTGCCCCGCCAGTGCGTCGCCATTACGATCACGCTGGCGCCCTCGCTCTGCGCAGTGCTGAGGATCATGGATGGCGGATCGCCGCGCACAACCGTCGCCGTGACCGGCAAGCCCTGGGCCAGTAGCCCCTTCACGAT
>CADDZL010000293.1 GCA_902812335.1 Chloroflexota bacterium
AACAAAATGGGGGCGGAGTCCATCTCCGCCCCCATTTTGTTTGCCCGAATCGGCCTTGACAGAACACGGGCCATCGGTTAGAATGGCGGTCGAGGCCGGCTTAGCCGCCGAGGTAGCTCAGTTGGTAGAGCACGCGACTGAAAATCGCGGTGTCCCCAGTTCGATCCTGGGCCTCGGCACAGTGCGGAAGTGGCTCAGCGGTAGAGCATCTCCTTGCCAAGGAGAGGGTCGCGGGTTCGAATCCCGTCTTCCGCTCAGGGGGACGCCCACGATTTGCACGGTGTGTGGCATGAGGCCGTGCTGGCAGTCCGCTCCCAGGGCGCCGTCGCCAAGTGGTAAGGCAAGGGTCTGCAAAACCCTCATTCCCCGGTTCGAATCCGGGCGGCGCCTCTCCTTTCCTCTCTGACAACCTCTAACCGACTTCTCACCTCGACACCAGTTGACTGTCGGCCTGATCTGGCGCATAGTAAGGGCGTGGCAAAGATCAGCTCAAGGCCCTATGACCTCCTGCACCAATGGCCGGATGCGGTCCCAGCGCGGCAGAAGCACCTCCGCGCCATTGGGCGTGGTGAAGGGCGTGGTCATGTCCTCGCTGATGATGTGATGCGTGATGCCGTCGGGCCCGACCCGCGCCAGCGTGGGCAACAGCAGCACCACGTCCCAGAGGCCCAGGTCGGTGTCTACCGATTGGTCGAAGGCCATAGCAACCTGGGGCCAGCGCGGCCAGGCCGATGGCTCCAGCAGCCGCTTGACCAGTGCCATGACCACCTGTTGCTGCCGGGCCACCCGGTCGAAGTCGCTGGAGTCGTGGCGCGTCCGAACATAGCGCAGCGCCATCTCGCCGTCCATGTGCTGCCAGCCGGCAGGGATCACGATGCGCATCGTGCTATAGGTCTCGGTCGGATAGGCGTTGTCCACGATGCGGCGGGGTACATCAATGTCCACGCCACCGGCGGCATCCACGATGGCGCGGAAGCCGTTGAAATCCAGCCGCACCGTCCGATCCACCGGCACGCCGAAGTCGGCTGCGATGGTCTGGGCCGCCAGCGCCGGCCCGCCGAAGAAGTTGGCGGTATTGATCCGGTTGCGGCCATGACCGGGGATGTCCACGTATAGGTCACGCGGGATGGACAGGAGCGCCACTTTCGGCGGCTCCGTGTGGATCACGACAAGCAAGATGGTATCGCTGCGCACCGGCCCGGCCTCATCCGGGCGGCGGTCCGTGCCGAGGACCAGGATGGTGCGTGGGGCGGCGGCTGCGAGCAGGCTGCCCGCTATGGCCGTTATCGCCAGTGCTGCGATCAGGGCTAGCAGGAGCAGGGAGCAAGCACAGCATCCCCAGCGGCGTGGCAGCAAGCTGGATCGAGCCATAAGCCGGCCATTGTACGCCGGGTGGTGAAAGCGTCAACTTTCAGGATCCCTGCTATCCCCTGCGCCGGTTCAGGTGTGCGCCGGCGGGCAGGGTGGGGAACCCAATAGAGGGGGGAGTGCATGTCTTACAACGATCCTCATCAGGATCATCACAAGATTGAGAGGGGGCGCCGTTATCGCACGGTGGACTTCGCCGGTCCGGGCTGTATCTTGCTGGATGGGCAGTTGCTGTCGTGCCGCTGGGCGGAACTGGAATATCCGGTTGTGGCGCTCGACGCCGACCAGGGGACGCATCGGATTCACGTGCTGGACCCGTATAAGCGCCCCAGGCTGCGCGTGGACGAGGTCATCTATTATCACGTGGACGATCCCGCCGATGACTGGTGAGAGGGTTCACACCAGCACTGATCCATTTGCATGCGCAACTGCACTTGACGGACCGGCCCAGGAGGGGTAAAATACCCCTCCTGATATGTTCGAGAGCCTTACCGATAAACTTCAGAGTGTCTTCCAGAAGCTGAGCCGGCATGGCAAGCTGACCGAAGCCGATGTGGACGCGGCATTGCGCGAGGTGCGCCTGGCGCTGCTCGAAGCCGACGTCCATTATGCGGTTGTCAAGGACTTCATTGCCCGCGTCCGTGCCCGTGCTGTCGGCGTGGAGGTCATGCGCAGCCTGACGCCGGCGCAGCAAGTCGTCAAGATCGTCAACGAGGAGCTGATCGCCACGCTGGGCCAGCCAGGGACGCTTAACCTGAGCGGTCCGCAGCCAGCGGTGATCATGCTGGTCGGCTTGCAGGGCTCCGGCAAGACGACGATGGCAGCCAAGCTCGCTTTGCGCCTGCGTAAGGGCGGCTCACGCCCGTTGCTCGTCGCCGCCGATACCTACCGGCCGGCAGCCGTCGAGCAACTCCAGATTCTGGGCCGCCAGATTGATATCCCGGTCCACGCCGAGGGCATCGTGCCCCCCCCGCCCGACATTTGCGTGCGTGCGCTGGCGCTGGCGCGTGAGCGAGGGTACTCGCCGGTGATCCTCGACACGGCCGGCCGGCTGCACATTGATGATGAGATGATGCAGGAGGTGGCGGCGATCAAGGAGCGCACGCGCCCGGCGGAGGTGCTCCTGGTCGCCGATGCCATGACCGGCCAGGATGCGGTCCGCGTCGCCGATGAGTTCCACAAGCGGCTCGGCCTGACCGGGCTGATTCTGACGAAGGTGGACGGGGACGCGCGCGGCGGCGCGGCCATCTCCATCCGTTCGGTCACCGGCGTGCCCATCAAATTCCTGGGTGTGGGCGAGAAGGTGGACGCACTGGAGCCGTTCCATCCCGACCGCATGGCCCAGCGCATCCTCGGCATGGGCGACGTGCTCAGCCTGATCGAGAAGGCCCAGGCGTCTATCGAAATGGACGAGGAGCAGGCGCGCCAGTTCGAGCGCAAGCTGCTCGAGGCGCGCTTTGACCTGGAAGACTTCCTGACGCAGTTGCGCCAGGTGAAGAAGATGGGGCCGTTTAGCCAGCTCCTGGAGCTGATCCCCGGTCTTAACCAGATGGCCGCCGGGGTCACGCCGGAGATGACCGATACCCGCATCCGCCAGGTCGAAGCGATCATCAGTTCGATGACACCGGCTGAGCGCCGCCGTCCGGAGATCCTCAATGGCTCGCGCAAGCGGCGCATTGCCCGGGGCAGCGGCACGCAGGTACAGGATGTGAACGCGCTTCTGCATGAGTTCCGCCAGATGCAGCGGATGATGAAGCAGTTCAACAGCGGCCGTGGCCGCGGTGGGCTGATGGGGTTGTTCAGGAAATAACATTAGGAGAAGAGAATGGTTCGTATTCGACTACGCCGTATGGGGGCCAAGGGCCAGCCCAGTTACCGGCTGGTGGTGGCCGATGGGGAGAGCCCGCGCGACGGGCGCTTCATCGAGGTGATCGGGCACTACAATCCGCGCACCGACCCGCCCACAGTAGACATCAAGGAGGACCGGGCGTTGTACTGGCTCGGTGTCGGTGCCCAGCCAAGCGACCCGGTGCGCCGGCTGCTGCAAAAGCGCGGCCTGTTCGAACGGCTGGCGGCCTTGAAGCAGGGCGGCGCGGCTCAGAAAAAAGCAGCCGCAGCGACTGCCGAGGCCGAGCCGTCGGCCCAGGCCGGGTAGGCCGCGCCCACGCCATCCGGAAACCTCCCTATGAAAGAACTCCTCGAATATATTGCCAGGTCGTTGGTCGATGACCCGTTCCAGGTATCGGTCCGCGAGGTCCAGCACGGAGGCGGAGACGTGACGCTGGAGTTGCACGTCGCGCCTGAGGATATGGGGCGGGTCATCGGGCGCGGTGGGCGGGTGGCCAATGCCTTACGCATCCTGGTGCGTGTCGCTGCCGCCAGGGAGGGCAAGCGCGCCAGCGTCGAAATCGTGTAATGTCCAGGCGGGAGGACAGCCGACGTCGGGGCTCAGGCTCCGCGCTGGCGGAGGTCGAGCCCGTTTTCCTGGTCGTGGGCCGGGTGCTCCGGCCGCATGGTATACGCGGCGAGGTGCGTGTGGCCCTCGATACCGACCACCCGGAGCGCCTGG
>CADDZL010000294.1 GCA_902812335.1 Chloroflexota bacterium
CTTCTATGACCTGTTCCAGCGCTACGGCGGCGACTTCTATAAGATCGATCCGTTGCTCTTCAGTCCGGCCCAGGTGTCCTTTAACAATCTGACCAGCGGGCGCACCTTCAGCGCCGGCCAGGTGAACCCCACTGTGCTGCGGGCGTCGCTGCTAGAAGGCGCTTAAGCTTAAGGGAGAGGGTTGAGGGTTGGCTCCGAAGATCGGCATTTTGTCCTCGCAACGGGGCTGGCACGTGACGGCCCTTGAGGACGCCTTATGCCGGCAGGGTGCAGTTCCATGCTTTTTCCCCATTACGCGCCTGGCCGCCTGGATAGGTGGCCAGGCGCATGTGGCAGTGGCTGGGGAGCGCCTCGAGGATTGCCAGGCTCTCCTGGTGCGCACCATCCCCATCGGCTCGCTGGAACAGATCATCTTCCGTATGGACGCCCTCCACCGACTGGAAGATGTGGGGGTGCAGGTGATCAATTCGCCCACCGCCATCGAGCGCACCGTGGATAAGTATTATACCTCGTTTCTGCTGGCGGACGCCGGCATCCCGACCCCGCGGACGATGGTGACCGAGAATTTCGATGAGGCCCTGAGCGCTTTCCGCGAACTGGGTGACGTGGTGGTCAAACCGCTCTTTGGTTCCGAGGGCAAGGGCATGGTGCGGGTGTCCGATGAAGATTCGGCCTATCGCCTCTTCCGCACCCTGGAGTTGGGCCGCTACGTGTATTATCTACAGGAGTATATCCCCCATGGGCACGAGGACATCCGGGCCTTTGTGGTGGGGGACCGGGTGGTCGCGGCCATGCGGCGGCGGGGTGTGGGTTGGAAAACCAACTTCTCTCAAGGAGCGCAGGTGGAGCCATTGGCCTTGAGCGCTTCGCTGGAAGCGCTGAGTCTACGGGCGGCGCGTCTGGTGGGGACAGAATACGCCGGCGTGGACCTGCTACCGGCGGAGGATGGCCGCACCTATGTGCTGGAGGTTAACAGCATCCCCGGCTGGCGCGGCCTGCGCAAGACGACCTCGCAGAACATCGCCGACGTCATCGTCGAGCATGTGCTGAGCTTGCTGGGGTGAGAAGGTGAGGTGGTGAGAACGGGGAAAAAGATCGCCCTGGCGGCGCAGATGGCCTGTTTGCTCGAGGTGAGCGCCCCCAAGCCGGGCAATGTGGACCGCTACCATGATTTCGCCGGGACCCGCTTCGAGGATTTCCTGCTCAGTGCGGTGGCCATCGGCCCGGCCATGGAGGGGGCGGGCCGCGCCGGGGTGGGCCAGACCATCTGGCGGGCCGTCCGAGATACGCGCCGGCTGGTGCGCACCAACACCAACCTGGGCATCGTGCTGTTGCTGGCCCCGCTGGCCAAAGCCTGTTTCCGGCGTCAGGCAATTGGGGAGTTGCGGCAGAACCTGGCCCAGGTCCTGACCAGGCTGACGATTGAGGATGCCCGTTGGGCTTACAAGGCCATCCGGCTGGCCCGACCCGGCGGCATGGGGCAGACTGTGCAAGCGGACGTGGCCGAAGAGCCGTCGGTGACACTCTATCAGGCCATGGCCCTGGCGCGAGAGCGCGATGCCATCGCCCGCGAGTACGTTACCGACTTCGCCATCACCTTTGAGATCGGCTACCCGACCTTGAAGGCGGCCTGGGGCGCTTCCGGCGCTCTCTCGCTGTCCATCGTGCAGACTTATCTGACCATCCTGGCCCGGGTGCCCGATACCCTTATCGCCAGGAAGCGAGGGGCCGACATGGTCAGCCAGGTCTCACAGTGGGCGGGAGAGGTTCTGAGTAAGGGCGGGGCTTTCACTCCGCAGGGTCGAGAGGGGCTGGCAGAGTTGGACCGTGCCCTGCGGGATGAGGGCCACAGCCTGAACCCCGGCACAACGGCCGATCTGACGACGGCGGCCCTCTTTCTGCTGCTTCTCGACGACGAGCACAGCTCATCCGTCACCCTGAGCGAAGCGAAGCCCATCGGTACTGGCAGAAAGAGGCCCTTCACTCAGGGTGACGGTTGGCCAGAACCGCTATCGCTGGGGAATCACAACGTTGCTTGAAGGAAAAGGATAGATGGTATATAGTAATAATTCTACGCGAATGAGAGACAATATGGGTGAACTACATCAGGTTTATCTCGCTCTGGGGGCGAATCTGGGGGATCGCCAGAGCAATCTGCTGCAGGCGTTGCAGCGTATCCGCATCGCAGCTTCGATTGAGAAAGTTTCCTCATGCTATGAAACCAAGCCGGTGGGTTATCTGCAACAGCCGGATTTTCTCAACATGGCCTGCCTGATCACCACGGAGCTGGCGCCCCACGACCTCCTGCGCTTTCTCAAGCAGATCGAAAGGCAGATGGGGCGGCAGGCCAGTTTCCGTAATGCCCCGCGTCCGATTGACATTGACATCCTGTTCTACGACAACCTGGTCCTGGAGTCACCTGAGCTGACCATCCCCCATCCGCGCATGGCCTAGCGGGCTTTTGTGCTGGTGCCTCTGGCCGAGATCGCCGCCGATGTGGTCCACCCGGTTCTAGACCTGACCGTAGCTGAGCTCCTGCAGCGTGTCAACAAGAAGGATGTATCCCCGACGCCTCGCAGCCTGCGTATCCGCCTGGGCCGAGATGTCCAGCAAGCGGTGCCGACCACCCGTGCCAGCTTGAGCCGAGCCGGCGTCACCGGTCTGCACCGCATCATCCGCATCAGCCGCGGCGGCCAGGAGAACCTCTTTTACGCCGAGATCGATCTCTTCGCCGACCTGGACCCGCAGCGGATGGGGGTTCACATGTCCCGCTTTACGGATGTGCTGGAAGAGGTCGCCGACCAGATCGCGCTCGAAAAGTCGCCCAGCATTGAGACCCTGGCCGAGCGCATCGCCCGCCAGGTGGTCGAAAGCCAGCAGGCCATCCGGTCCGAAGCCCATATCCGGGCCGTCTACCCGATGGAGAAGATCGCCCCGGTCTCAGGCAAGAAGATGCAGGAACTCTATACCCTGGTCGGCATTGCCGTCAGTACCCAGGAACGCTCCCGGCACATCGTGGGCGTTGAGGCCGATGGGATGACGGTCTGCCCCTGTGCTCAGGACATGGTCAGGGACTACTCCAGAGAGCGGTTGCTGGAGGAGGGCTTCTCCAAGGCGGAGGCGGAGCAGGTGCTGAATGCGATTCCCATCGCCTCCCATAACCAGCGTGGCCGCGGCACCCTCCTGATCGGCTCGGACCAGGAGGTGCAGGCTGAGGACCTGGTGGCGATCATCGAGGCTTCGATGAGCTCGGAAACCTACGACCTGCTAAAGCGGCCGGACGAGCTGTTTGTAGTGAACAAAGCCCATCGCAACCCCAGGTTCGTTGAGGACGTGGTGCGGGAGATGCTGCAGAACGTAGTGGACATCTACTACGACCTGCCCGATACCACCTTTGTCCTGGCTAAACAGATGAATCTGGAGAGCATTCACAAGCACAATGCCTTTGCCGAACGCTATGGCACTCTGGGCGAGATCCGCCAGGAGATCCTGGCGGGCCAACACTTGATCAGACACACTTCCCTACAGGAGTGGCTGGAGAGCTGAACATGGGATTCAAGATTGTTGTAGAGAAGGGCAACCTGCGCTTCGACTCGGCCCACTTTATCACCTTCGGGGGCAAGTGCGAGCGGCTCCACGGGCACAATTACGGCCTCTCGGTCGAACTGGAAGGGCCGCTGACCTCTGACAGCTACGTTTTCGACTTCGTGGTCTTGAAGGAGATTGTGCGGCGCATCAGCGAGACTTTGGATCACCGCTTCCTGTTGCCCTTGCAGAACCCACACATGAAGGTGCAGCAGAACGGGGACGAGTGGGAGATCCGCGTTGGGGAACGCCATTACCTCTTTCTAGCCCGAGATGTGGTGGCCTTGCCTGTGGACAACATCACCGCCGAACGGCTGGCCGAATATATC
>CADDZL010000295.1 GCA_902812335.1 Chloroflexota bacterium
GCGTCGGCCCGACCCCTACACCCGGGCCCGGCCCGACGCCGGCGGCCGATGATGTGGCGGCGCTGGCCCGTTCGGCCCAGGCGCACTACGACCGGGCGCAGGAGTGCCTCAAGTCCGGCGACTGGGCCTGCTACGGTGCGGAGCAGGCCGCGCTCCAGCAGAACCTGGCGGCGCTGGTGGCCGCGACGGAGAAATAGGACGCGGATAAACGCGGATGGACGTTAGAGAGCGCACAGCATAACCACGTTGGGCTGGTCATCCGTGCCTTTCTACGACTGCAGAGCCGTTGGCTACACCTGAGCATCTCCTGATGTAAAGCGAAAGCCGTCATCGTCCGTGAGGTCGTGCCCGCTTGTCTGGCTCAGCCACACTATGTCCAGGCTGTAACTGTGTGACTCCTACGAGATGATGACATGCTGTAAGTCCCCTAGCGAAGCCCCCCTCAACTGTGGTAAAATAGAACTCAGAGGTCTA
This sequence comes from Chloroflexota bacterium, assembly GCA_902812335.1. GTDB lineage: Bacteria > Chloroflexota > Anaerolineae > DSLN01 > DSLN01 > DSLN01. The sequence goes on from CADDZL010000295.1 coordinate 475, forward strand.
GAAAGCGAAATGGCTGTTCAAACGCTTGAGAACGTCCTCGACTCGCTCACCGTCGAGGGCGAGCTGTACGAGAAGCTGGCTGATGGCTCGGTGCGCTGCTACGCTTGTGGCCACCGTTGTCTGATCAAAGAGGGGCGGCGTGGCATCTGCAAGGTGCGCTTCAACCAGGGCGGCGTGTTGCGCGTACCCTACGGCTATGTTGCTGCTTTGCAATGCGACCCAACCGAGAAGAAGCCCTTCTTCCATATCCTGCCCGGGTCAGATACGTTGACCTTTGGCATGCTGGGGTGTGATTTCCATTGCGGTTATTGCCAGAACTGGCTGACCTCACAAGCACTGCGCGACCAGAGTGCCGGCACCAACCCCATGTCGGTGACGCCGGAGCAACTGGTGACATTGGCGAAGCGTTATCGGGCCAGGCTGGTGGGCAGTTCGTACAATGAGCCGCTCATCACCTCCGAGTGGGCCGCCGCCGTGTTCAAGCAGGCCCGGCAGGCCGGGTTGTATTGTGTCTACATCTCCAATGGCAATCTGACCCAAGAGGTGCTCGATTACATCCGGCCTTATCTGGTCGGCTACAAGATCGATCTCAAGTCCATGCGCGACAAGAACTACCGCCAGCTCGGCGGCGTGCTTCAGAATACACTGGATGGCATCAAGCTGGTCCACGAGGCCGGGCTGTGGTTGGAGGTCGTCACACTGATCGTCCCCGGCTGGAATGACTCCGACGAAGAGCTATGGGATGCGGCCCGCTATCTGGCGTCGATCTCACCCGACATCCCCTGGCATGTGACCGCGTTCCACAAGGACTACAAGATGACCGACCCGGACAATACCGGGCCGCAGACATTGATCCGGGCGGCCGAGATCGGTCAGGAGGCCGGGTTGCACTACGTCTATGCCGGCAATCTGCCGGGAATGGTCGGCAACTACGAGAACACCTATTGCCCACAGTGCGGCGAACTGCTCATCGCCCGCTACGGTTACCAGATTCTCATGGATAAGCTCTCAGGGGTCGGCCGCTGCCCGCAGTGCGACACCGCTATCCCAGGAGTCTGGTCGTAATGCGCCGCAGTCAGGGGGATGCTTACCGCGCCAGCACCGCCCCGCCCGAGGCGACAGTCCTGAACAATTTCCCCGGCCTGTACCCGGTCGAGGACTGGCAGGTTTTCTATTGGACGGTGGATGCAGATGGCCGCCTGGCCGACCGCAACGTCACGTTGCAGTTGCCGGCCGGCTACGCCGATGCCTGCCCCCAGGTCACCCTGGGCGAGCCGGGGTGCGTATATAAGGTGCGGCGCTGGGGCCTGGCATGCTATCCATCAATCCTGACGGAGATCGGCTTCGACGCGACCCGCCTGGTCACAGGTGATGAGGAGCGCTTCCCCGGTGGGGAGGGGCAAGAACTGCTCCATATCTTCCTGCACGCAACCCACTTTGACCTGCCGGGGTACTTCGTCATTGCCGACACGCGTTACCCCCTCCTCTTGTTTGCCCCCGACGGCACGCTGAAAGGCTCATGGCAACAGGGCCCAACTTATCTGGGCGCGCTCGCCTGGCAGGTCTCCGGCGGCAAGGTAGCCGCCGACTTTGAACTTATGCGCACGACGGCCCCGGCGCTGTACGAGAAGGTCGTGGGAGAACTATTGCGGGCGTTACGTGAGGGCTAGACGATGCCGGTTAAGGTGATGCTCAACTATGATATCCTGCCGGAGATGGTGCAGGAATACTATCAATATGTGACAGGCGAGTTCCTGCCCAGGGCGCAAACGCTGGGGCTGGAGCCGGTTGAGGCCTGGCATACGGCCTACGGCAATTACCCCATCCGGATGATCGCCTTCGTCGCTGCAGACCTCACCACTGTACAGGCAGCGCTTGCCAGCCCGGAGTGGCGCTCGCTCGAGCAGCAACTGAAGAAGTACGTTGTGCACTACAAGCGGCGGATTGTCCCCTATCGGGATGGGGTTCAGTTTTAGAAGGGCCGCGGCTAGAGCATGTCCTTGGTCAGTGTATCCAGAAACTCCTGGTTGCTCTTGGTGCGGGACATGCGTTCCAAGAGGGCTTCAGTTGCCGTGGTAATGTCGTAGCCGGCCCCGGCCGGGGGCGGGGCCATGAGCTGGCTCAGCATCCGGCGCATCGTCCACACCTTCGCCAGGGTATCCCGGTCCAGCAGCAACTCCTCACGCCGTGTGCTGGACCGCTCAATCTCGAATGCCGGAAAGATGCGCCGCTCTTGCAGCTTGCGGCTCAGCAGCAACTCCATATTGCCCGTGCCCTTGAACTCCTCGTAGATCACGTCATCCATGCGGCTGCCCGTATCTACCAGGCACGTGGCAATGATCGTCAGGCTACCACCCTCCTCAATGTTGCGGGCAGCGCCAAAGAAGTGCTTGGGCGGGTACAATGCAGCCGGGTCCAGCCCGCCGGACAGCGTCCGGCCACTGGGCGGTACGGTCAGGTTGTAGGCGCGCGACAGCCGCGTGATCGAGTCAAGCAAGATCACCACGTGCCGCCCGGTTTCGACCAGGCGCTTGGCCCGCGCCAGGGCCATCTCGGCCACGCGCACATGGCTCTGGACAGGCTCGTCAAAGGTCGCCGCAATTACCTCGGCCTCAACCGAGCGGTCCATATCGGTCACTTCCTCCGGTCGCTCGCCCACCAATAGGACCATCAGGTGCACCTCAGGATAGTTGGTCGAGATGCCGTTGGCGATATGCTTGAGCACGGTGGTCTTGCCGGCCTTGGGTGGCGAGACGATCAAGCCGCGTTGGCCGAAGCCAATCGGCGTGATCAGGTTAAGCAGCCGCTGCGTCAGGTTGGTTGGCGATGTCTCCAGGTTGAAGCGCCGGTTGGGGAAGATCGGCGTCAGTTTCTCGAAGTCCGGCCGCCGCTTAGCGATCTCCGGGTCAACGCCGTTGACTGCTTCGACACGCAACAGGCCATAATATTTCTCCGTGTCTTTGGGCGGGCGCACCTGACCCACGACCATGTCGCCGGTGCGTAGGCCGAAACGGCGGATCTGCGACTGCGACACATAGATATCGTCTGGGCCGGGCAGGAAGTGATCGGAGCGCAGGAAGCCAATGCCATCTTCGACGATTTCGAGCACACCGCCGCGGAAGTCATAGCCCTGCGCTTCGGCCTGGGCGCGCAACAGCCGCAGGATCAAGTCCTGCTTCTTCAGGCGGCTGAAGCCGGAGATGCCCTGCGCCTTGGCCAGGTCGCGCAGTTGATCAAGCGTCTTGTTCTCCAGCTCAGCAATATCCATCGGCCTTTCAGGGCGCGAAACAACCACATTCCGCGGCTGGGGGCGCCCCAGACCGATCAACGGAATTAGAATTTAGTTCGGATGCAGCCATAGCAACACCTTAGCATAGATAGCCATACCTTAACGTGACAGGTAGTGGTTCAATCTTCTTGATAT
>CADDZL010000296.1 GCA_902812335.1 Chloroflexota bacterium
CCTGGGATGCGCTGGAGTCGTCCTGGTGCAGAACGTCTGCTGCCGGTGCGGACGGCGATCATGAGCCAGCGATTCGACGCTTTGTGGCAGGCGGCTTACAAGTCGCCCCTAAACTGAAATGCACCCGGGCGTCACATTTGGACCGCTGGTGCGTCTCTATTAATAGCGCACTCCTCAGCCGAGCGAGGATCGCGGGTAGGAGTTGCTAATGAGCCGCCACCCGGCCGGTGGGGGGCATCGGGTGGCGGCTCAGGTCCAAAACTGTGAGGTTGCGTGTCCCCATTTTGGACAACTACTGCCCGGCCGGCCAACTCCGCGCCTGGCTTAAGCCAAACATTGGGTAAGTTTGGCAATGGCTGGTTTGTGGCAGGGCTGGTCCTCCTCCTCGGCTTTACTCTATTCCGATTCCCACCTGACCCAAGCCGCGCTCCGGATTCGGCTTGCGTGCTGCTGGTAGATGATGATGACAACGCGCCGGACCTGCAACCCTCATACACGATGGCTCTGACCGGCCTGGGCGTCAGCTTCACCGTCTTCGACGTGGGCGGCGGTGCAGATGATGGCCCTTCCGCAGACCAGATGGCCTCCTACCCCCTTGTGATCTGGTTCTCCGGTGACAAGTTCGGCGGGCCGGCTACCCCCATGGCCGGCCCGAATGCCAGAGACGAGACCAACCTGACCACTTATCTGGCTGGTGGCGGCCACCTGTTCCTGGATAGCCAGGACTATCTGTACGACATGGGCCTGACGGACTTTGGCAGAAACCGGCTGGGTATCGCCAGCTATACCGATGACATCAACTTCGACGCCACGGCTATCCTGGGCCAGCCGGACGATCCCATCGGTGCAGCCTATCCCGCTCTGCCGATCAGTTCGCCGCCGGAGTTCGCGGCCTATTACGATAGTGTCAGCCCGGACAGCAGCGCCCGTACCGCCTTTGTCGCCCAAGGGGGCGCGGGGACGTCTACAAATATAGATACGCTGAGCGCCGAGACGGTGTTCTTCAGCACCGCGTGGACATCGGTCTATAACTTCAGCCCGAGCAATGGTCAGGCGCTGTTGGGGACGATCATCACTTTCCTGGGGGGATGCGGCCCGACGCCTACACCCACCTCGCCGCCGCCGCCGACGAGTACGCCTGCGCCGACGCACACGCCCATTCCCGGCCTCTGGCTGGATAGAGCGCCGCTCCCTGCCAATGTGATGGACGCCTGTGCCGTCAGGGATGGCCGCTATGTCTACGTCATCGGTGGCTACAATGGATCAATGACGGTCGCTGATCTGCGCCGCTACGACACGTTGGCCGATAACTGGATGCTGCTATCCCCTATGCCTATGCCGTTGAGCGGCCAGCATTGCGTGGTGGCGGACGGCAAGATCTATGCGCCTGGCGGCTGGGGTAGCGCCGGTGACCCACAGGCCGTGTTGTATATCTACGACATCGCTGCTGGCACCTGGTCCACGGGCGCGGCCCCACCGAGTGGCCGCGCCGCCTATGGCATCGCTCTGATCAATGGCAAGCTCTACCGCGTGGGTGGCTGCACTGACGCTGCCTGCAACGGCACTGTCAGCAACAATCTGGATATCTACGACATCGCCGCCGACCAGTGGAGCAGTGGGGCCGATTATCCCGCGAGTATCGGCTGGCACATGTGCGGGGCGATAGATGGCTTCATGTATTGCATCGGTGGTATCAACAGCTTCCCTGCGGCGGTCGGTAAGGGGTACCGCTATGACCCGGTGGGCGATGTGTGGAGCGATGCCGATATGGCCGACTTCCCCAGTGATGCGGCCAACCCGCCTGGCACGATCTGGGCCGCCGGCACGGCTGTCGAGGGCGGGGAGATGGCCGTCTTCGGCGGTGTGATGGATGGCTTCGCCACGATAACGAACCGGGCCTGGCGCTTCACGCCGGGCGCGGGTGGCGGCCTGTGGTCCGAGTTCCAGCCGATGGTGTACGCAGTCCACCGGCTGGCCGGTGCGGCCGGCAGCCTGTATGCGGAGGGAGGGTCCCGTTCCGGCTTCGCGCCGACGGACTACAATCAGAAATGGGTCGCCAGCGAGATGCCGAGCCCGACGTCCACCCCCGTGCCGCCTTCGGCAACGCCAACGGATACACCGGTAACACCGACGGACACCCCCACCTATACGATAACGCCTACCGGGACGTGGACACCGACGATCTCGCCGACAGACATACCCACCGGCACCGCGACATCAACCCTGACGCCAATGCCGACGTTCACGCCCACGACGATGGCGACCCTAACGCCAACATCGGTCTCCTACTGGCTCTACCTGCCGCTCAGCCTGAAGTAGGGGCATGACATGCCGTGTCCCTACTGACCCCCCTCTTCCAATGCCTCTACCTGCGGCAGATACCCCAGTTCGCGGATGGCCTGCTCAAGCCGGGGCCAGTCGGCGCGGCGCACAGCCACGGCCAGCGGGCCGAGCGCCTCGCCCAGATAGCGGCGTGTGGCTGGGGCCGCCCGCAGCGCCTCCAGTACCTCGGCTGAAGTGACCTGGAGCACGACCATGTCGCGCAACCGCACCTGGGTCCCGGCCTCTTCCCAGCGTCGCAGGGCGCGCAACAGCGGATCAGGCAGGCGTCCACCCGACGCCCGGCCCAGAAAGGCCAATGCCTGCTTTAAGCTGATGCCCTGCTGACCGGCGCGGGTGAGCGACGCTGGGGTGAGTTTGTAGCTGTACACATCGCCGGCCGAAACCCAGGCCGCGATGCGGGCGGCCTGGAAGCGTTCATAGCGGTTGGCGGCACGGGGGATACTCAGGCGGCCATCGGGGTGCACGCTCAGCCGGGCTGTCTTCTCCTCATCCGGCAGGGGTGGCTCGCCGGCCAGGAAGCGCGCGCCCCGTTGGGTAAGGCGAAATGCGCCGGGCGCGATGTCGGTCAATCCCAACCAGTGCAGCGGCCCATTGATGATGAAGGCAATGAGCGCCCCCTCGACGGCGTCCCAACTGGCGAAACCTTGCAGGTAAGCGCCGCTGGCGGCATCGCGCAGGTACCAGCTTGAATAGTCGCCGGATGGGCGCTGAAAATCGGGTTCGTGGGCCTTGACACTGGCGATGAGGGCTGTCAGGTCGCACCAGGTCTCGGCCGGGCAACGGGCCAGCCACCGCAGAATCGCCCGGCGCGCCAGGAGCGGGTCGTTGCGCCAGCCGGTATCTTCAGGGAGCAGCGAAGGGACATGCCACAGGTCATTCCAGATGGAGCTGTCGCGCCAGGCGGCTGCCAGGGCGGCCAGTTGGGCCTCACGTCCCGCCGACAGCCAGGCGCGCGCCCGGCCCGGCTCCGGCCTGAGATAGCGGCCTGCGGCTGTGATCAGGCCTGCGCCCAGGCCTATACTCCACATGAAGGCGAAGCGCCCCTTGCCCTCAATAGCGCCGGTGGGGTCAAGCAGGAATCGCGCCAGGGCACGGCGGTGCTGCTGCGGCAGGCTACGCAATGCGTCCGAGGCGGCGCGTGCGATCTGGAGGTACGCCAGGAGGGTACCCATGTCATCGGCCAGGCTCGTCGGGGCGGAGGTAAAAGCAGCAGGCGCTGGACAGTGAACAGTGGGCGGTAATGGCTCGCTGCTCGCCGTCCACTGCTCGCTGATGTTAATGAGCAGGTCAGAGGGGATGAAGACGAAGGCTTGCGGCCCGGCCGGGCCGGGCTCGAAGCCACGCCCGATCAGGCCGCGGTACCACAAGGCTTCAGCGGGATTGGCGGGCGCGGTCCAGGGCCGGTCCCGTTCGAGGCGGCCCGGGCCGAGCAGGCGGACCTCGCCGAACCGGCGGTCGAACTGGGGTGCGGGCAAGCGCCCGCCAATCCCGCTGAAGCCTTGTG
>CADDZL010000297.1 GCA_902812335.1 Chloroflexota bacterium
TACCTGGGCGATGCTCAGAATACCTATCCCATCTGGAATGCCACGCCGATCCTGGCGTTGGATACCTACGAGCATGCTTATTTCATTGACTATGGCGCAGCGCGTGGGCCCTATATTGATGCCTTCCTGCGCAACATTGACTGGGCGGTCGTGGCCCAGCGCATGGAAAAGGCCGGCATCAAGTAGCCCCGCTCCCGTATCCCGACACTGGCATGGCCGAGTACGTCACCGTCGCCCGCACAACCGATCTGAAGCCTGGGCAGGCTACCTGGGTTGGCATCGCCGGGCGACAGATGGCTCTGTTCAACGTGGAGGGGACGTTCTACGCGCTAGACAACGCATGCACGCACCTGGGCGGCCCGCTGGGTGAAGGCCGGCTCCAGGAGGCAGTGGTCACCTGTCCCTGGCATGGGTCGCGCTTTGACGTGCGCACCGGCCAGGTGGTGGGCCTACCGGCTCGCAAGCCGGTCCGGGCCTACCCGGTGCAGGTGGAGGGCCACGAGATCAGGGTAGCTTTGGAAGGCTGAATCGGCTGCAAACGGGCGTATGGAGTGATGGCCCGACCCCTTCAACACTACCAGGTCCTAGCTCACGACATCTGTCATGGGTTATATATGACATTCGGCACTGGTATTGCGATAAGACGTGGCTTATGTTAGAGGGGTCAGTCCATCAGAATGCGCCCATTATCTAAAGGAGGCATAACTGCATGACGCACATTATTACCAGCCTATGCCTGCGCGATAGCTCGTGCGTGGAGGTCTGCCCGGTCGAGTGTATCGTGCCAGGCAAGCCGATCGAAGAGTGGCCGTGGTACTACATTGACCCGGACACCTGCATTGACTGTGGGGCCTGTGTCCCGGAGTGCCCATATGAGGCCATCTTCCCCGAAGAGGAAGTGCCGGAGGCTTATGTCGCCAAAGGCGGCGAACGCATCAGCCGTCCGGAGTTCAACGAAGTCTACGACGGCGAGAACGCCAAGGGCGAGCCGGTCCACCTGGAGCACACGAAGGTCTTGCAGCCCGGTGAGGTGGTCAACCTGCGCGAGGACATCCAGGCAAACTACGATTTCTACTCGACCGGCCCGGGCTACAACGCGCTGAATATGTAGGCCCGGCCAGCCTGGACACTGCCCCTGCGCAGGGCGGCAGCAGGCGTCTCGGACACGCGAAACGCGAGCGTCTGAGTCTGCTGATGATATGAGCCTGTAAGGAGGGAAGATCGCCAGGCGCGGTCCTCCCTCCTTCGTCATTCTAGAAGCTATTCCAAAAAGGAGTCGGTGTGCTAAAAATCCCCCTTGTGATCGCCAGTGGTATCCTGCTGCCCGCCTGCGGGCTTCAGCCTTCGATAACTGTTGTGCCAACTCTCACCCCCAGCATAGACAACGTGACTGCAATAGCCACCTCTGCACCTACGCGCTAGCCTTCAGCGACAGCTACACCAACCACCGCTTCTGAAGCACACCCTCTAGAATATAGAGACCGTTTCCTCTGCTTTGCCGTCGAGGTCCCCGCTGGCTGGAGCACGGATAGAGTGCCAGGCGGCTTCGCCTCGTTTACACCCAGGGCAAGTCCAGCCTCCTTTCCATCGTCAACGTCTGGCTTGAAGAAGTTACTCTGGCCCAGGCGCTGGCTAATGTGCAGCGAGGACCATTAGGCCCTCACATCCAAGAGGTCAAGGACTTCGCTGTGGGCGGTCAACCAGCATTATGGGTGACTTTCGCGCCGGCTGCCGAGTTCGCGTTTGTTGTCCTGGTCATCGCCCCCCATTGCGGCGATGGTTTACATGCTCTGTTTATCTCGGCGACCGGAGCCGATGAGAGGCAATTCGAGATGTTTCTCAACCGTGTCCGCTTCACTCAGTGAGCCAGGGCCAGCAGCCTATCCAGGACCTCTTTGGATCGGCGCTCCACCTCGGCGTGCAAGCTGTTGCCGTGGGCATCCATGGTCACGACCACCGGGAAATCCTTGACCTCAATCACCCACATTGCCTCCGGCACGCCGAAGTCCAGTTTGTAGACCCCCAGGACCCGCTTGACGGACTGGGCGATCAGCGTGGCGGCCCCGCCGACGGCATGGAAATACACGCCCGGCACCTCCCGGCAGGCCGCCAGCGTCTTCGGCCCCATCCCCCCCTTGCCGATGACACCCTTGAGGTTGAAATGGCGCATCACGTCACCCTGATATGGCTCCTCACGACTGCTCGTGGTCGGGCCGGCGGCGACAAAGCGGTATTCCCTGGTCTCCAGGCCCGCTACCACCGGCCCGCAGTGGTAAATCACCCCGCCATTCAGGATGGGCCTGATTGCCTCGGCGACCTCCAGGTCATCACCCTGGGGGGGCCGGGTCTGGTGGATAAGCGTCTCCACCATCCACTTGTGCACCGCGTCGCGCCCGGTCATCATGAGGCCGGAGAGCAACACCGGGTCGCCGACCTTCAGGCTGCGGATGGTTGCATCACTGATGGGAATGGTGACCTCACGCATATAGCCCTCCCTTGTCACTCATACGTCACCTGGTCGCCGCGGACAGTCATGCGGCGGCGGCGATAGGCCCAGCACATGTACGACACCGAGACGAAGAAGCTGGCGGGCAGGCGGTGCAGGCCGGTGATTTTGGTGCCCAGCACCGTGGTCTTGCCGCCGAAGCCCATCGGCCCAATGCCCAACTGATTGGCCTCGTCGGTCAGGCGGGTTTCGAGCGCTGCCAACTGCGGATCAGGGTTGACATCGTCCAGCCGCCGATACAGGACCTCTTTGGAAGCATAGAAAGACGAGCCGCGGTCGCCACCGACAGCAACCCCCAGCACGCCTGGGGCACAACCCTGGCCCTGCGCCTTGTGCACGGCGTCCAGCACCACCTTGCGCACCCCTTTCAGGTCACGCCCGGCCCCCAAGCGGCTATCGGGCAGCGAATATTGGGCGCCGACGTTTTCGCAGCCGCCGCCCTTCAACATCAGCTCGACGGTCAGCGTATCCCCATCCACTTCCTCGAAGTGGATGGTGGGGAAATACGCGTCGCCCAGGTTATTGCCGGTGTTCTTGTCGCTGATGGCATTGACCGCATTGGGGCGCAGGTAGGAGCGGGCCGTGGCCTGGGCAACGGCATCGCGAATTTGCTGGCGAAGATCGCGCGTGCTCCAGCCCAGCGGATAATAGACATAGAAGATGGGCGTACCCGTATCCTGGCAGATGGGCGTGGCATTCTGGCGCGACAAGTCCACGTTCTTCAAGATGGCTTCGAGCGCGCCCCTGGCCGCTGAGCCGGGTTCCTCGCGCTCCACCGCCTGGCGTAGGGATGTCTCGACATCAGGGGGCAGGTCCGTGGCTGTCAGGCGGATTAACTCCAAGAGGTGTTCCGTCAGCACGCTTTGCGCTTGCATGATGTCCTCCTTATACTGCCCATCTTATCAGCAGCCCCTTGTGAAAAGCGAGTGATGAAAGTCTGTGATTTCGGAAACAAACGTCATATCTTGTGCCGGCGCCCGATCAGAAACCCGGTTTCTTGTTGGCCTTTTGCCGTTGAACACGCTAAACTTAGCCTGAGAAAGGAGCAAAAATGACCGAAGAGGTCCGTATCGAAAAAGACCCATTGGGCGAGTTGCCCGTTCCGGTCAGCGCATACTACGGTGTGCAAACGGCGCGCGCGGTGCGCAATTTCCCCGTCAGCGGGCTGCGCCCTTATCCGGCCTTCATCTGGTCTATGGCGCTGATCAAGCGCGCTGCCGCCGAGGTCAACGCCGACCTGGGTCTGCTCGATGGGCAGAAGGCTAAGGCGATCATGCAGGCCGCCGAGGAGGTCATGGCCGGCCAATGGAATGACCAGTTCGTC
>CADDZL010000298.1 GCA_902812335.1 Chloroflexota bacterium
ATCCCCAAGATCGTCTTCCTGCCGGTCATCTTCGTTCTCTTTCACGCCGGCGAGTTCTCGCGCATCGTCCTGATCACCCTGTTCCTGTTCTTCCAGGTCCTCGTCCTGGTGCGCGACGCGGCTGCCGGGCTGCGGCCAGAGCTAATCCAGTCGGTGCGCTCGCTGGGGGCGGGGCGGCGGGCGCTGTTCCGCTTCGTCTACCTGCCCGCCTCGCTGCCCGCAGTATTGAGCGCGCTGCGTGTCTCGGTCGGCACGGCCATCGCCGTGCTGTACATCTCGGAAAGCTACGCCACCAGTTCCGGCCTGGGCTATTATATCGTTACCGAGAGCTGGGGTCGGCTGGCTTATACCGAGATGTACGCCGGCGTGTTGGCGATGAGCCTGCTGGGCCTGGCCCTGTACTTCGTGATTGACGGGCTCGACCGGAGGCTGTGTCCCTGGCGGCAGGCGACCTGAGATGGTGCAGTTGAAAGGGGCCGACCGCGCCCGCTACATCCAGGGCGTGTTCGCCCGCATCGCCGGGCGCTACGATCTGATGAACCGATTGATGACCGCCGGCCAGGACCGCGCCTGGCGGCGGCTGGTAGTTGAGTGGGCGGCATTGCCACCCGGCGGCCGGTTGCTCGACCTGGGCACCGGGACGGGCGAGATCGCCTTCGAGGCGCTGCGCCGGACCTCCAACGCAACCGTTGTCGGGGCCGATTTCACGCTGGAGATGATGCGACTGGCGCAGGCGAAAGGCCTGACACGGACCGCACCGGTGTGGGTAGCGGCCGATGCGCTGCGCCTGCCCTTTCCGGACGATACGTTTGATACCGTGACCAGCGGCTTTCTGATGCGCAACCTGGCCGATGTGCAGGCGGGCTTTGCCGAGCAACAGCGCGTCGTCCGGCCGGGCGGGCGCGTCGTCTGTCTGGATACCAGCCCTCTCCCTGATGGACCGCTGCGTCCGCTCATCGCGTTTCATCTGCACCGGGTCATCCCCTGGCTGGGGCGTTTGGTCACCGGCCAGGCCGATGCCTACGCCTACCTGCCCGCTTCGACGGCGGCCTTCTTGACACCGGCAGAACTTCAGGCGATCATGGAAGCGACCGGACTGCGCCAGGTGCGCTACCGGCGATATATGTTCGGCACGGTGGCCGTGCACGTAGGGGTGAAGGCGTGAAACGATTGGTGGTGGGCATCAGTGGCGCCAGCGGCGTCATTTATGGTATCCGCCTGTTGGAAGTGCTGCGAGCCAGTGATGAAGTCGAGACACATCTCGTCGTCAGCCCGGCAGCCAAAGCGACCGTCGCCCAGGAGACGGACTGGAAGGTGAGCGATGTGGAGGCACTGGCGGGTCAGGTTTATGATGACCGCGACATCGGCGCAGCCATCGCCAGCGGCTCGTTTGCCACTGCCGGCATGGTTATCATCCCCTGCTCCATCAAGACGCTCTCGGCCATCGCCCACAGCTATAGCGCCGATCTGATGAGCCGCGCCGCCGATGTCACGCTGAAAGAGGGCCGGCCCCTCGTCCTGGTCGTGCGCGAAGCGCCGCTGCATCTAGGTCACCTGCGGCTGATGGCCCAGGCCGCCGAGATCGGCGCGGTCATCTTCCCGCCTGTCCCGGCCTTCTACGGCCGCCCCCAGACGCTCGACGACGTAATCAACGGCACGGTCGGGCGGGTGCTGCTGCGGCTGGGCTTCGAAAACGACCTGTACACGCGCTGGCTAGGCATGGCGAAGAAAGCATGATGGATGATCTGCGCCGTCGCATGGCTGACTACCTGGCCCGGCATACGACCCTGACGCTGGCGACGGTCGGGCCGGACGGCGCCCCCCAGGCTGCGCCGCTGTTTTACGCCAGCGATGAGACGCTGGCCCTGGTCTTTATCTCGGCCCCCGATAGCCACCACAGCCTGAACCTGGCCCGCAACCCGGCCGCCGCCGCCGGGATATACGACGAGGTCTGGGACTGGCAGGCCATTCGGGGCATCCAGATTGAGGGCCGGGTCGAGCGGCTGGAGGGGGCCGAGCGCGAACGGGCCTGGGCGCTGTATCAGGCCAAATATCCCTTCGTCGTCGCCTTCGCCGGGCAGGTGGCGCAGAACGCCTTCTACCGACTGCGCCCGCGCTGGCTGCGCTACATAGATAACAGCGTGGCCTTCGGCTGGCGCGAGGAACTGGAGTTGGAAGCGCCTTGAAGGTGCAATTTCCTTGACCCCTTTAGATAATCCGTTGAGTACCAACACCCTGAACGACAGCCCGGCCCCAACTCACCGCATTGGCGTTCCAGGTGAGAGCGGCGAGGCCGACAAGGCCGCGTTGCGCGGCAATCCCAGCTTCGTCTGGCGCTTCGGCCAGGAACGACGGCTGAGGTTGATTGCAGCTTATGCTCGCCTGGATGGGGCGCGCATCCTGGTAGACGGCTGCGGCATTGGCACCTACGTGAACCCTCTGCGCGCTTTCAGTCGCCATGTCTACGGGCTAGATATCGACGCCGAGCGCGTGGCCGAGGGCGCACGGACATTGCCGGGTCTGCTTCAGGTGGCCGATGCTGAGGCTCTGCCTTTTGCCGACGAGAGCTTCGACGTGGTCCTGTCGCACGAGGTCATCGAGCACATCCCTAACGACCGCGCCGCCGCCTGTGAGATGGCCCGGGTGCTATGCCCGGGCGGACGACTGGTCGTGTTCTGCCCCAACCGCTGGTATCCCTTCGAAACGCACGGTTTCTACTGGCGCGGCCGCTATCGTTTCGGCAACATCCCGCTGATCAACTACCTGCCGCGCTGCTGGCGCGACCGGCTGGCTCCGCACGTGCGCGCCTACACCGGCGGTGACCTGCGCCGGCTGTTCGCCGGCCTGCCGCTACGCGTCGTCTATCACACCCAAATCATGGCTGGCTATGACAACATCGTTGCCCGCCACCCGGCGCTGGGCCGGCTGCTGCGCCGCACCACCTATGCCGCCGAGCGGACACCTCTGCGTCTCCTGGGGCTATCACATTTCCTGGTGCTGGAGAAGATATAACGCACCGGGTGCCCGCCAGTTTTTCATAGCCTCTGGCGCTCAAGCCGAATGTCACGGGGAGTTAATGGCATTTGGCACTAGTGCCGCAACCGGGGGTGACTTATATTGTTACTATGAAGTGAAGGCTCACGCCCCCTGGTTGAGCCGGGTTTGGCTCACTTATACCACGGCACGGCGGGACGCTCTGGCTGGCTGACGGAGCGCTTCGGCGTCACGGAAGAAGGCCAGCGCCCACAACGCCGCCGCCGTGTACAGCAGCGCCGTCGCCATGAATAGCGGGCTGAACCCCCAGCGCATCTGGACCAGGCCGCTGATGTAAGGCCCGATGGCCGTGCCTGAGCCCCAGGCCAGGGCGAGCACGGCGTTGACCCGCGCCCGTTCCCCCGGCGGCGTTTGTTCCATGGCAAAAGCGGCATAGAGCGGCCCTCCCAGGTTCATCAGGGCGGCACGCAGCCAGAAGGCCAGCGCCGCGATCCATAGCAGTGGGACGAAGCCCAGGATGAGCAGAAACACAACCGAAGTGACTTGGCTCGCCGCCAGGCTGCGCACCTTGCCCCAGCGCCCGGCCAGGACCGGACCAAGCAGGATCGCCAGCCCGGTCATGACGGAGGCCAGACTAAACAGCCCACCCAGTTGGTTATCCGGCAAGGCGTAGCGTTCCCGGAAGAACACGTTCAGATAGGGGATGAGCAGCGCCGCGCCCAGGCCGATGAGCAGGTTGGGGACCGCCAGGCGCAGTGTGGTCGGGCTGGGCCGGAA
>CADDZL010000299.1 GCA_902812335.1 Chloroflexota bacterium
CTACACACTGCGCTATAGCTGGGCCGCTAACCCACCTGTCAATACCGCAGTTGTCTATCCGGATTGCAGCCGGCCGCCCGGAAGCATCAGCTCCAACGTCCCGGTCATCAACGGTACGCTCGGCTATCTCGACGTGGCGCTGCTACCGCCGGGCGAGACCCAATTCACCATCTACCTGGATGTGTTCGACTCAGGGTCCGGCTCAGTATCTGTGACGCGGACCTTCCAGGTGAAGACAACTGCGGTGCAGATCACGGCTGTCGCCACGGTAAACGCGTTGGAGGCCGAAGACCCGTTCCATCCAGGCTCATTCACCAAGCTCATCAAAGCCACCAATGACCCCAACCCAGCCGTGCCGGAGGTCTCCATCGGTGGTGCGTTTAGCGTGACCGGCAGTGCCTACGTTGTCGGCTGCAACCGGATTCTCAACCAGTTCGTACTTGTCCGGTTTGACGCCCCACCGGCCAACCCGGTGCCGAGCTTCCCGAATGCCAGCGGCGGCACGCAGCTCCTCGTGCCGCCGCTGCAGCCCGTCATCTACGACAACACCTCGGCCCATCCCTGGCAATCCGGCTGTTTCCCGGCGATCACACCCAACATCATCCTGAATGGGAATCTGGTGGCGTTCTGGTCGGTGGATCACTGCACCTTCGGCATGATCTCGTACACCGTTCCCAAGGTGAAGCCGTTCCCCTTCTGGAATAGCAACCCCCTCAACGGTCGCTACGTCATCTTGCTCGAAGTGCAGGATGTGCCGGTGCCCGGGCCCGGCCCCAGCGTTGTGGCCGCTGTGGACCAGGCGGTGGTATGGATCGACAACCAGGTGCCGATTGCCTCCATTACCTCCGTCGGTGGCCTGGGGCCATGCGTTGACCTGCACTTGAAAGACTACGTTGGTACGACCGCTGAGATTCGCGGCGTCGCCTGGGACCCGCCGATTGATCCGACAGCCCCCCAACAAAGGCCCAATGACAACTTCGGCTCCTATAGTCTCTCATTCCAGAAGAATGGAGGCGCTGGCGGCGGCATCCCGGCGGCCACGCCGACCACCCGCGTTCCCAACGTCTGGCCGACACTGCCGGCAGGAGCAGACGGGGTGCTGGCGAACTGGGACATCGTCAATGCGCTTGACGCCAGCTCTCCAACGCCCACCCCCGGCATTCCGGCCGCAGCCAAGCTGGCTCGCGGTGAGCGCTGCGCCTACTTGATTGCCCTGGGCGTTTCGGATACCACCCATGTAGGGGATAGCGGGACCAACCACTCTGTGCCCGCCTACTACGCGATTACCATCATCAACGATATCTCCTAGCTGAGGAGCACACCGATAAGGAGGCCGGGACAGTAGACCCTGTTCCGGCCTCCAGTGGGCCTTTCTCACCCCTACCGTAATGCACCCCCATTCGATGGGTGCATTCCATATTCGGGGCAACAGGCGCGACGCTCAAGCGTCGTGCTGAGAGAGCGAAGCCCGGAGCTAGAAGCTCCGGGCGGCGGCGCTCCTATGGGAATACCCCCTATTCGATCTTGCGCTGGACAGGAATTCCCATTTGGTTTACAATAAACAAAATAGACAATCAATCAGACGGTCCCCATGGCGGAAATCCTGGTCACAAAGATCATGTCGCCCAGGCCACGGCCCGGTCTGGTGCGCCGCGAACGGCTGCTGGACGCGTTGCATCGCCAACTGGATGCGAAACTCTTCCTCGTCTGCGCCCCCGCCGGCTACGGCAAAACCTCACTCCTGGTAGACTTCGCCCAAGATGCCGGAATGCCGGTCGCCTGGTACCGCCTTGATGAAAGCGATGCCGACCCGGCGACCTTCGTTGCCTATCTGGTGGCCGCCCTGCGGCGCTGCTTCCCCAACTTCGGCACGCGGACCCTGGCCCTCCTGCAAGGCAACCCGGCGGACTCGTGGGGAGCCTGGGCCACCGCCCTGGTCAACGATATGGTGGCCGACATCCCAGAGTATTTCGCCGTCATCCTGGACGATTATCACCGCCTGCCGGACAATTCGCCGGTACACCGCCTATTCGACTGGCTGCTTGAGCACCTGCCAGGCCACGCTCACTTCATCGTCGCCGGACGTTTACTGCCGCCTGTCAATCTGATAGCTCTGGCAGCTTACCAGGAAGTCGCCGGGTTGGGAATGGCCGAACTGCGCTTCACCCCGGCTGAGATTCGCACGCTCTTGCAGCAACAGAATCAAGCAGAGGTCAGCGAGGCTGAGGCCGCCGAGCTGGCCGAGCGCACTGAGGGCTGGGTGGCCGGCCTGATCCTCACCACCCTGACGCCGCTCAGCCGGCTAGACACGGTTGCAGACTCCGCCGCCGGACGCGAACGGCTCTATGAGTTCCTGGCCTCCGAAGTCATCGCACAGCAACCACCTGAACTGCGCCGCTTCCTGCTGGATACATCCATCGTGGAAACAATATGCCCTGATCTGTGTCAGGCGCTGACGGACATGACCGATACGGCGAGTTGGCTGCGGCGGCTGGAGGAGCGCAACCTGTTCACTTCGCGCATTGATAGCCCGGCCGAAGATGAACCCTGGTACCGCTACCACCAGCTCTTTCGCGACTACCTGCAGGACCGGCTGCGACGCGAGGAACCGGCGCGCTTGAGCGAGTTGCACCGTCGGGCGGGCGTGTGGTACGCGGCGCGGGGAGCAAGTGAGGTCGCCGTGACCCATTTCCTGGCGGCAGGTGAGTTCACAGCGGCTGTCAGCGTGATGGAGCGGACGGCGCGCGAACTGTTTCTGGCCGGGCGGACGGCGACCATCCTGAACTGGTGTCAATCGCTGCCCCCATCGGCGCTGGCCCAGGCCCCTTATCTGTCGCTGTACGCCGCCAAAGTGCTGGCCGACACAGGCGACCAGGCCGGTGCGGCCGAGGCCCTGGCCCGCACTGAAGCCTGCCTGTCCGATCGCGGCGACATCTCCGGCCGCGCCCAAGTGGCCGTGCAGCGCGCCTGGTTGGCACACGCCGCAGGTCAATATGAACAGGGCATGACCGAGGCGCGCCGGGCACTACGCCTGACCCGGCGCAAGCCCAAAGATGTTGACATCACGGCTGAGGCCTATCGTATCCTGGGATTGTGCCAGGCAGCCCGGGGCAATCTGCAGGAGGGGGAACAGCAACTGACCCGGTCGCTCAGCCTGTATCGGCAACTCGGTTGGCCCTATGACATCGCCAACACCCTTCAAGACCTGGCCTACGTCATCCGTCAGACGGGCCAGGTTCAGCGGGCGATGGGGTTTCAAGACGAAGCACTCACGATCCGCCGGCAGTTGGGCCACCCCGGGCCATTGGCGACCCTCCTGAACAATATCGCTTATGACCATTATGTCCTGGGCGAGTACAAACAAGCGCTGGAGCTTTACGAGGAGGCCCTGAACCTGGCCGAAGAGGCCGGGGCCTGGCGCATCCAGGGCTTTCTGCAGGTCGGACTGGGCGATGTGTATCGCGACCTGGGATTGTATGATCTGGCGAATGAGCTTTATGAGCGAGCCATCACCAGCACTCGCCACAACAGTGATCCCAGGCTACTTATATATGCTTATGATGGCAAGGCGACGCTCCATCGCTTCCGAGGAGCCCACGCCAATGCCCTCTATTGGGCCGGTCAGGCGGCCCAGCTTGCAGCAGGGAGTCCACCGACGGTAGCAGCCCTGGCGCGGGCCACATGGGGCATTACGCTGGTGGAGATCGGCGAGGTTGCCGCTGGCCTGACCGAGCTATACGACGT
>CADDZL010000300.1 GCA_902812335.1 Chloroflexota bacterium
CTGGGATGCGCTGGAGTCGTCCTGGTGCAGAACGTCTGCTGCCGGTGCGGACGGCGATCATGAGCCAGCGATTCGACGCTTTGTGGCAGGCGGCTTACAAGTCGCCCCTAAACTGAAATGCACCCCTCCACAACGGATCGCTTCCCCTGTAGTTCTATCTGTGCTAAACTCATATCGTAGAGGTGTCACTCTGAGCGAAGCGAAGGGTCTCCTGGGCGCACACCGGAGGCGCTTCACTTTGTTCAGCGTGACAGAACCGAGACCGATGTTCAGTTGTCAGCGCCCAGCCATCAGGTTGTGGCTGAAAGCTGATGGCTGAATGCTTAAACGAGGTAAGCGCATGTACGACAAGACCAAACTGACTGAGATCGCTGCCGCCCGCGACCGTTGGGAGGAGACGATCCTGCAACAGACATTAGCCCGTGCCCCTGAGCGGCATCAAACGTTCATCACGACATCGAGCGAGCCCATCGAACGTCTGTATACCCCCCTGGACCTGCCTGACTTCGATTACCTGCGCGACCTGGGGTTCCCGGGGGAATATCCCTTCACCCGCGGCGTCCATCCGACCATGCACCGGGGTCGGCTGTGGACGATGCGCATGTTCGCCGGCTTCGGCACCGCCGAAGAGACGAACGCCCGCTTCAAGTACCTGCTTGAGCACGGTCAGACCGGCCTGTCCATCGCCTTTGACCTGCCTACATTGATGGGCTACGATACCGACGCGCCGGAGAGCCTGGGCGAGTTCGGCAAGTGCGGCGTGGCCGTCTCCAGCCTGGAGGATATGGAGATCCTGCTCGATGGCATCCCGCTCGACCAGGTGACTACCTCGATGACGATCAACAGCCCGGCCGCAATCATCTGGGCCATGTACATCGCTGCTGCCGAGAAGCAAGGCGTGCCCAGGGCCGAGCTGGGCGGGACCATTCAGAACGACATCCTCAAGGAGTACATCGCTCAGAAGGAGTATATCTTCCCGCCGGAGCCTTCGATGCGCCTGGTGACCGACACCATTGAGTTCGGTACGAAAGAACTGCCCAAGTGGAACACCATTAGCATCAGTGGCTACCATATCCGCGAGGCTGGCGCGACCGCGGCGCAGGAACTGGCCTTCACCCTGGCCGACGGGATGGAATATGTGCGCTGGGCCATCAAGCGGGAGTTGGCTGTGGATGACTTCGCCCCGCGCTTGTCGTTCTTCTTCAACGCCCACAACGATTTCTTTGAAGAAATCGCCAAGTACCGGGCGGCCCGGCGCATCTGGGCGCGCGAGATGCGGCAGACCTTCGGGGCGCAGAACCCACGTTCGTGGTGGCTGCGCTTCCATACTCAGACGGCCGGCGTCTCACTGACGGCGCAACAACCGGAGAACAACATCGTGCGTGTCGCCGTCCAGGCGCTGGCTGCCGTCCTGGGCGGCACGCAGTCGCTGCACACCAATTCGATGGATGAGGCTTTGGCCCTGCCCAGCGAGAAGGCGGTGACGATTGCGTTGCGCACGCAGCAGATCCTGGCGCATGAGAGCGGTGTGACCAATACGGTGGACCCATTAGGCGGCAGCTTCTTCGTTGAGGCTATGACCAATCGTATGGAAGCCAAAGCCTATGAGTATTTCGCCAGGATCGAGGCCCTGGGCGGTGTGATCCCGGCCATTGAAGCCGGCTTCTTCCAGCGTGAGATCGCCGATGCGGCCTATCGCTATCAGCGCGAGATAGATGAGCACCAGCGGACGATTGTCGGCGTCAATGACTACGTCGTGGATGAACCCATAGCGATCCCGATCCTGCAAATGGACCCGCAGGGTGAGCGGCGGCAGGTCGCCCGCCTGCAGCGGCTGCGCCTGGAGCGCGACAACGAGAAAGTGACGCAGGTGCTGGCTGCGCTTAGGAGCGCTGCTCAGGGCAGTGCCAACCTGATGCCCTTCATTCTGGATGCCGTTAAGGCTTATGCCACCCTGGGCGAGATCACCGATGTGCTGCGCGGCGTGTTCGGCGTCTACCGTGAGCCTAACATTGTCTAAAAGCAGTTGGCCGCCACAATGAAGAACGGGGGATGGGGGACAGCGGACGAAGGTCATCCGTCTTCCGTCCTTCGTCCCCCCCCTCATTTTATCACCGTCCCACTTGGGTAATACTGCTACTTGTCCTCCTGGCCGACCTGCTGGTTAGCACGCTGGCCCTCCGAGTCATTCTCCAATATCAGGACCTGCCGTTTGACTGGGATGAAGCCACGCATGCGACCGGTGGATTGGTGCTGGCACTGGACCTGCAGGCCGGTGATCTGCCCGCTTTTGTCCGCGATTCCTATGCCCAGGGCGATTACCCTCCGGCTTTCTCCTGGCTGCTAGCCCCTGTGCTATCTATCGTTGGCCCGGCGCGGGCAGCGGCACGCGCCGTCAGCCTGCTATGTCTCAGCCTGGCGGTCATCGTGATCACCCTGGTTGGATTGGAGCTTGACGAGAAGCGCGGCTGGGCCATCTATGGCATCACTGTCATCCTGACGCTGGTTATAATCGTTATATCTCCTCTCCTTGAGGCGGATTCATCTGGCCCTCCTCCAACAGGGGCAGATTAGCGGGTGATGCGATAGATGCCCTGGGTGTTGGTGAAATACAGCCCACCGTCCGGGCCGGTCTCGATGTCCAGGCTGCAGGCGACCCCGCCCAGGTTCACTGTAGAGATGGAAGCAATAGCCTGGCGGTTGGGCATGAGCTTCACGTGATACATCACACCGTTGTTATAGGCGCAGAAAAAGAGGTCGTTACGCCACTCTGGGATGAGGCTGCCCCGGTAGAAGGTAATGCCGGTGGGCGCGATGGTCGGTGTGTAGCGCACCAGGGGCAGGACAGGGTGGTTGAAGCGAGGGTCCATGTCACCGCAAGGCACACCGGGCCGCCAGCCATAGTCGCCCCCGGGCAAGATCAGATTGAGTTCGTCATCGCAGTCCGGGCCGTTCTCGGTGGCGAACATCCGGCCGCTGAGTGGGTCGAAGTCGAAGTCGAAGCTGTTGCGCAGGCCGTAAGCGTAGATGGACTTGATGGCCACCGCCGGGTCCGGGCTGAAAGGGTTGTCAGGTGGGGCGGTCAAGGGCGCAGTCGGCTGGAAGCGGTGAATCTTGCCGCGCACGTCGCCGAGGTTCTGGGAGTAGCGCGGCGAGGCGTTCTCGCCGACGGTGACATAGAACATGCCGTCGGGTCCGAAGTGCACATTGCCGCCGTTGTGGTTGCCGGGGCCATCAATCGGTGAGGTGAACACGCCGGTGGCATTGATCCCGATGCCATCGCGCTCGACGAAGCGCACGACGCGGTTGAGCAATGGTCGCCTGAGCGTGTGATATATCCAGATGAAGTGGTTGTGGGCAAAGTCTGGGTCGAGAGCGATGCCCAACATGCCTCGTTCGAAGAAATCATCGGTGGGCAGGGTGATCACCGGTCGGTCCTGCAGCCGGCCGTCCACGATGACGCGGACGTTGCCGGTGTTTTTCTCGGTGTAGAACAACCGCCCATCCGGAGCGAACGCCAGCGCGACCGGAAAGTCAGCACCGGCTACGACCGGAACCACATGGGCGCCCGGCGGCAAAGCCTCGGCCTGCAATGTGGCTGGCGGGATGACGATAGGCGTGGCCGGCACGACTGTGGCCGTCGGCGCAACCGGCATGCCGGTCGGTGAGGGCGGAGGCCGGGTCGGCGGTGCTGTGGGTGGCTGGG
>CADDZL010000301.1 GCA_902812335.1 Chloroflexota bacterium
GTCTGGTAGACCGCCAGGCCGGCAGCCGCCTCCAGCAGCAGCGTCAGGCCCAGGGCCACCAGGTTCGTCAGCCGCGGGTCCAGCCCCCGGCCACCTGTGGCAACCGCGCGCCACAGGCCCAGCCGCTTCATGGCCTGGATCATGAGGCCGGCGAACAGCGCCGCCGCATACTCATTGAGAAAGGCACTTGGGTTATTCGGTATCCCGTTCATCCCGCTGACACCTATACTACATCTCCGCAAATGAATAGGGCGGCCCTGATCATGTCAGAGCCGCCCCATTCTGGTCTGCGCCTATCGCCCCCTAGCGATTGTCCCGCGCGACCCGCCTCAGTTGTCCCGACAGGCCATCGTGGGCCCGTCTTCAACTAGAACAAATGTTCTAGTTGACAGCTACTATACAGGCTTTTCCTGCGTCTGTCAAGGGGGTAACGGGCGCGATCGTGTACCCAACCTTAAAAATACAACTGCTGCTACGATGGACCCTATATCGAGACAAAGCCGATTCAAAACATCGCAATGCAAACAGTCAGAGCATAAATATTGACAACCCGATGAACGGGTGTATGATATCAGTAACCCGAGACCGAAGGAGACAAGCCATGAACCGGAAAACCATCCTGATCATCGCCGGCGTGGTCGTACTGCTGTGCACTGGCCTGATCGTCCTGGCCGTTGCAGGCGGCGTGATCGGTGGCCTGGCACTCACCCAGCCCGCCGCCTCGACTGGCGACGCCTTCATGACCGCTCTGAAGGATGGTCACTATGATCAGGCGTATACACTCTGCTCTGACAACCTGCAGCAGGAAGTGGGCAGCATCCAGAGGCTGGAGGAACTTATCCAGAACAACAACGTACAACCGACGGAATGGAGCTTCACCTCTCGCAATACGTCCGGCGATCAGGCCGAGCTAAGCGGCAGCGTGACCTTCACCGGAAAGCGGAGCGGCACCGTCCGGTTGGTGCTGGAAAAAGTGGGCAACGACTGGAAGGTGAGCGGGTTCCACCTGAAAGAAGAATAGGCTGGCTCGATTGACGCCCAGCCTGGCTTCTCTATTGGTGATGATGCGAGCGTGCATCAGGAGATGGACCACGAAGCCGGGCCGGCTCTACCGTAACCAGGCTAACTTAGGCTGTCGGATACCACACCGTGAACGGCGCAGCCTGAAATCGCACCGTAAGCGACACCGTTCACGGTGTAGACCCCGTTAAAGCGCTAAAGCCTGCACTGCGAACTTACTGGACTTCGATCCGGGTCTTGCGCGGGCGGCGGCGGGTCTCCGGCTTCGCCTCGGCCCGTTCGAGCATACGGTCGAAGGCCGTATCCACCAGACTGCGCACCGCCAATAGCATTTCACGCCGGGCGGCGCGACGGTGCTCCCAGAAGCCTTCCGGCAGTAGCGTGCGCCAGGCCTCGCGCATCTCATGGCGCGCATTGCGGCTGTGCTCAATGAACTCCTGCGGCAGCCCCCAGCGCTTAACCTCGGTCACCTCAGCGGCCTCTTCTGTCACCTCTTCTGCCATGCCAACCACCTCCTTACTGTCCTCTCCTATCCTCCCCAAATTATAAGCCGATCCATGGCCGAGAGCAAGAGGGGCCGGAGCTAAAGCTCCGGCCTGACTGCCAGCAGGCATCCCGTGACGGCCCTTCCCCTTCACCGCCCCTTCGCTCCGCTCAGGGCTTGGGCTCAGGGTCAGGATGACGATACCTCAGGCCGTGTACCATGAGGAAAGAATCAGGCCTTTCGGGCTGCAACTTAGCCCCGCAGGGGCTTCGCTCTCTCAGCGCGAGGCTTCAGCCTGGCGGCCCCTGCCCTCAAGTGAGCACACAGCCGTGCGTTCTTATGGATGAAAGGTCCTCTCTCCCGCCCGGATCGGCACCTTCAGCCGGTTCTCCTTGGGTGGGATGGGACACGACCACATCTCGTTGTAGGCGCAGTAGGGGTTGTAGGCGTAGTTGAAGTCCACCAGGAACCGGCCATTGCGCAACGGCTCCGGCTCCAGATAGCGCCCCGCGCCGTAGGTCTCGTCGCCGCTGGTGGCATCCTGAAAGGGCAGGAAAAAGCCGCCGTGGCTGTCACGGAAGATGACCAGCTCGGCCGGCTGGCCGTCCACCTCGAACTGAAACGTCCCCCACTTGGTGTAAGTCTGCACGTCGCCGGTGCTGGTGAGCATCTTGACCTGCTCTGGCTGGGCCAGGCGCTTGACCTCGACCTCCAGCCGCAGCGCTGGGTTCTCCGGGAAATAGTCCAGCCCGGTGAATGCCTGCTGCTGCTCCGGCATCAAAGGCGATTGAGGATGGTACTTGAAGAAATCATCTTTCTGCTTGCGAAAGTCGCTTAGTCTCGACATCAACTCCTCCTCGGCGGCGCATTGACGCACTGCCGGAAATCCTGGCATGGTCTTCTTCCCGCCGCCATACCATTAACAGAGTATAACCCTGGGGTAGCGGGAGGGCAAAGGCAGGGTTCGGCCAGGTTTACATCGCTCCTATAGCCGGTTATAATAGCTCCATGCGAACACCGGCCGGCACAGAGTGCCGTTACTACTACGAAGATTACTATCGCGGGCGCGAGACACGCGAATGCCGGCTCATCGGCCATAATCCGCGTTCCGAGCCCTGGTCGCCGGGGCTATGCCACAGCTGCCCGGTACCCGGCATCCTGCAAGCCAATGCCTGCCCCAACCTGGTCCTGGAAGCCCGGGTCGCCAGAGGCTTCCTGGGCCTCAGCCGCCACGTTCAGGTGATGGCCGTATGCAAAGAGTATCTCCGCGATGTGCCCCAGCCCCAGGTAGGCTGCGGCCACTGCCATAAGCATCGCGTCGGCCTTCCGCTCTTCACCCATGCCGACGAAAAAGACGCTGAGGGAGCCAGCGATGATCCAAGCCGTCCTGTTTGACCTGGACAACACCCTGCTCACGAATCCACTCGAGCAGTCCCTTCCGGCGTATTTCGCGGCACTCAGCGCCCGCCTGGCGCCATTGGTCCCGCCCGATCGGCTGGTGCCGGAGTTGATGCGCTGCACGCGCCTGATGCTGGAGAACACCGACCCGATCCGTACGTTGAAAGAGGTCTTCTGGGCCGCCCTGCTACCGGCGCTAGAGGTGCCAGAGGCCGAGTTGCTGCCCCTGGTGGAGGCTTTCTACGCCGAAGACTACGGGAAATTGAGCCGCTATGCCGAGCCGCGCCCGGCCGCGCCCCGGGCCGTGCGTGCTGCCTTCCGCGCCGGCTGCGATGTCGTCATCGCCACCAACCCGCTCTTCCCGGCCAGCGCGATCCGGCAACGGCTGGCCTGGGCCGGCGTGCCGGCCGACGAGTACCCTTACGCCTTGGTGACGAGCTACGAGGTCATGCACGCCGGCAAACCCCGGCCGGAGTATTATCGGGAGATCGTCACCCATCTCAAGCGCCGGCCCGAGGAGTGTCTGATGGTCGGCGACGACCTGGAGCGGGACATGGTCGCCCGGTCCTTCGGCCTGCGCACCTACTGGATCACCGACGGTCTGGTCGGGCCGGCCCCCGACGCCCCTGCCGATGCCTGGGGCACGCTGGCCGACTTCGCCGACTGGGCCGAGGCGGACGGGCTGGAGCGGCTATAGGGTCCCCTCGCCTCGCCTTATAGCCCTTACGCGCTATTTGAGGGTAGAATTGGGGCGATAGGAGGCGGGCGGGGTATGCCATATGAATATACAC
>CADDZL010000302.1 GCA_902812335.1 Chloroflexota bacterium
GGGAAGGGGATCAGATGTTGATTGGGGACCGGGTCCGTTTGCGGGCCATCGAGCGCGAGGATATTCCGACCTTCGTGCGCTGGTTCAATGACCCTGAGGTGCGCCAGTATCTCTTGATGTATGAGCCGATGTCAAAAGCCAAAGAGGAGCGCTGGTTCGAGGCTTATCTGGACCGAAAAGACGATTTTATGTTCGCCATAGAAGCTCTCATCGGCGAGGAGTGGGCCCACATCGGCAATCTCGGCCTGCATCGAGTGGATTGGAAGAACGGCACATGCACATTTGGCATCGTTCTGGGAGAGAAGGCGTACTGGGGACAAGGATATGGGACGGAGGCCGCGCGCGTGATCTTGCGCTTTGCTTTTGGGGAGTTAAATCTGCATCGGGTTGAACTGGAGGTGTATGACTTCAATCGCCGCGCCATCCGTTCCTACGAAAAGGCCGGTTTCCGGCATGAAGGCACCCGGCGGCAGGCTCTCTACCGCAACGGACGCTACCACGATGTGCACCTGATGGGCATTTTACACGAGGAATTCTCGGACGCGGAACGGCATTAGGTCCCACTGCGGAGCGCGCCACGAGGTCTCGCTGGCGCGATCAGAGGGCTGCGATCAGCATAGCGAGCATCAGCGGCCACTGCGCCCGCCGGACAAACGCGTCGCCATTCATTCCCTGGACCAGCCAGGGTTGGAGCGTCAGGATCGGAAAAGCAAGCAGGCCGGCCAGCCCCCCTGCCACCGTCCGACCGGCAGCGATCAGGATGATCACGACGCAGGCCTGGCTCAGGTTCAGCAGCGACAGAGGACGGATAATACGGATAATAAAGGACGTACCGGGCTGAAGCCCGGTACCGTCGTTAGTCTGCTGTCCTTCGTCGCTTATCCGAGCCAGGCTGAGGTAAGCCAGGCTAAATGCCAGCGCCAGGCCAACCGAGACCGGGCTGAGCGGGGCGTATGCCGCGTGGCCGGCCAGCCAGGGTAGAGCGATGTGGACGGCGGAGGCGGCGCTATAGGTGGCGGGGCCTGACTGGCCCGCGCCAGCGCCTAGAGCGAAGGCCAGTTGCGTCAAGGCGAACGCGCCCAGGGTGAGCAGCAGCAGGCGCGGCCCCACTGCGGCTGCCAGGAGCAGCGAGAGGGGGCCGGCGATCAGCAGGCTGCTCAGGGCCGGGCCGGCTGTGGGCACCAGGCATTGTCCCCACCAGTTGCGCAGATCGGCCAGCCAGCGCGCCAGATGGCATCCCGGCGCGTCCGGCCGCAGGTAAGGCAGACGTAAGAGCATCTGGCGGGCCGGCCCGCTCTTCCAGGTTGCCCAGCGGTGCAGAGCCTCGGCCCAGGCTGGTGAGGTGGCGGCTATCCAGACCGAGGACCAGCCGGCTTCTACCAGGAAGAGCAGCAGGCCCAGCCGGAGCAGATCGGCTGTGCTCCAGTTGAAGCTGCCCGAGGCGATGAGCCCACATAGAGTGGCCCAGGCTGGGCCTGGGGCCAGCACCCGACGCAGTAACCGGCCTTCAAGTAGCAACATCGGTCGGCAGTGGGCAGCAGACAATGGACAGCGAGCAGAGGCTGTCCACTGCCCACTGCCCACTGCTTATCATCGTGCGGCTGCTACATGGGTGGCAGAGGCGTTTCTGCACGAATGTCGGCAAGCCGCTGCATCGTCCCGGTATAGGGAGAGGTCAGCTCTGCCATCTTGGGGCCCTGGAGCGACCACAGAGCCTGGAACACGGCCGACAGGAGTGCGCTCATGGCCACCGGGCTGGCTACACCCACGATGGAGTCGACCGGGCAAGCCACACCGATCTTGGCGGCCCGGCTGACGGGCCAGGAAAGCGCACCGACGATAGCGATGGTTTGCGCGTTGCGCTCGCGCGCCAGCCGCACAACGCTCGTCGTGTCGGGGCACTGGGGGTCGAGTGCAACCGCAACCACCACATCATCCGGGCTCAGGTTGCGCAGGGTCAGGGCCGCACTGCTGACGTCCGTCTCGATCTCCTGTGCGGCCAACCCGAGCGTCTTCAGGTAGCCCAGCAGCATGTGCGCCAGATCGCGACTGCGGCCCTCGCCTGCCACGTAGATCGTGCGGGCCGAGCGCAGGGCATTCACGACTTCCATTACTTCCTGGCTGGGCAGGTTAGTAGCTAATTGCTTGAGATTCTCAGTCTCCTGCTCCAAGGCCCGAACGCAAGTTTCGTAAGTGTTCTCGCCGCTAGGGGCAGCCGGTCGGGGGGTCGCCAGGCGTGAGCGCACAATGGAGCGCACATCCTGGAGCAACTCCGGGTAGCCATCATAGCCCAGGCGCTGGGCGAAGCGGACGACCGTCGCGGTGTTGACGTCGATCTGCCGGGCGAGCTGGGTTGCCGTCATGAAGGCCGCTTCGTTGTGGTGGTCCAGCAGATAGTCGGCGATACGCCGATAGCTGGGTGAAAGGTGGCCATACATCTTACTGACCTTTTCACGGAACATGGTCTGCTCCCTTCTAGTGGGCCAATCCCATCCTCTCCCCTCCCCGGCTGTCATAAGGAAGGGGAAGGGGAAGAGATCAGCGGGCTTCGGCCGGCGGAACCCCGGGCGGGGCTCCTGTCGTCCCCAGAATCTTGGATATGTCGATGCGGCGCACCTCATGCAGCAGGTTCTGGCTCAGTTCATTGTAGATCTCCTGGAACTTGGTGTTGAACTCGGCCAGTCGGTCCGGCGCGCGCATAGCCAATGTCTGGCTAAGTGCTGCCAGGAAGCTCAGCATGCCGCCATAGGAGGGAAGATTCAGCAGCGCATGCGAGGGGCACACAATCACGATCTTGGCAATCTGGGCCGGCCGTGCTGATGGGTTGCCAACGATGGCGATGGTCTGGAGGCCATGGCGGCTGGCGATGTACATGGCGTTGCTGACGTCGGGGCAGAGCCCGAGCAGGCTCAGGCCGACGACAACATCGTCCGGAGTCGCATCCTGGATCAGGTGCGTGGCTTCGCTCAGGGTGATGGTGACCGCCTGGGCCTGCAGGCCAGGCTCGCGCAGCAGAGCAGCCAGCAACTCGGCGATGGGCGCGTCGGTGCCTTCGCCGAGCACGAAAATGCGGTGCGCTTTGAGCAGTGCCTCGGTCAGGCTCTCGACATCATTGTCACGCAACTGAGTGCGCATCTGATCGATGTTGTCGCGTTCGTGGCTGAGAGCCGAACGCAGCAGGTCGGCCTTGCCGGCCTCAGCCGAAACCTCGGCCAGAGATCGTTGCATCTCTGCCCGTACGGTCTCGCGGATTTCCCTCAGCAGTTCCGGGTAGCCCGGATAACCGAGCCGCTGGGCAAAGCGCACGATTGTGGCAGGGTCGACTTCCAGCCGGTCAGCTAACTGGGTCGCGGTCATGAAGGCCGCTTCATGGTAGTTGTTGAGCAGGAAGTCGGCCACGCGGCGAAAACTAGGAGAAAGACGGGCATAGTACGAGCGGATGGTTTCCTGAAACGTTGGCATGTATTCCCCCTTCTAGTTATGGCAGGCAACCTCGCCACCGGCCCGACCCGCCCTGGGGCGCAACCCTGACCATGCTCTGCTCATGGTCATGAGCAACGTCAACGGGCGAGAGCCCGGCGGTGATTCAGGTTGCCCAATGCCCCGGCGACAACCGGGATACGAATAGACTTGTGCCCACTCTCCCCCCGGGAGTAGGCAGTGGCCCTATTGTACACC
>CADDZL010000303.1 GCA_902812335.1 Chloroflexota bacterium
CACCAACGCCGTCATTGACTGCGCGGACGTCTTCCCCGGCCTGCCAACCTGTCTGGGCAAAGAGCCACTTGTTGGCGGGCGGCTGGCTTTCGTAGATAAGCGCCGGGTCTTCAATGGCGATGCCGGCGTCATTGACCTGGGTCAGGGCAATACATGGTCTCTGGGCAAGGGCTCCCGGACCCTGATCGGCTGGTCGCCTTCCGGCGAATACCTACTGGTGACTGAGGACAGGGGCTACAGCGTTTACCGCTACGACGGCACCGAAGTGCGCAGCTTTGATAACCTGGCCGTGCCGCCCTTCTGGGCACTGCCAGGTCCTTTATCGGGCGAGGGCGACCAGCTGGCCGTGCCTGACATAGATGGTCAATTGATGATCGTCCCCTTCCCTGAGGGCCAGCCGCGCCTGGCGCTGCCGCCGGGCAGCCTGGGGCAGGGTGGGCGCGGCATTGTCCGTTGGTCGCCTGACGGCTGGCTGGCCTGGTCGCTCAATATCGACCAACTGATCGGTGCCGGCCAGTTAGAGCAAACGCTCTATGTTCAACTGGCTGAAAGCGGCACGCCGGTCACGACCTGGCGCTTGAGTAGTGATGTTCTTCGGAAAGCCTATTATCAGGTGATAGACTGGGCGCCCCGCACGCGCCTGATCCTGGCCGGGCGGGGGATAACCGCCAATTCGGCGTGGATAGATGGTGCGCCGCTCGTCAGCATCAACGCCGACACGGGCCAGAAGACCGATCTGGGTGCCGGGATGCTGCTCACGTCTGAAGCCTACGCCTGGCACCCGACGCAACCCGGCCTGCTGGCCCTGGCCGAGGGCGGCGGGCGCCTCCTGAGCGAGACCAAGCGGCTGGGGTTGCTCGATGTGACCACCGGCAAGCTCGACACCCTCACCAGCGAAGACATAGCGGCCTTTGAGCCCGCCTGGTCCCCAGATGGTAGCCTGTTGGCCTACGCTGCCGTCCACACCTCGCCTGGCGCGACCGGTGACGGCACCACGTTGGAACGCACTCTGGATGGGCGGG
The DNA here is from genome assembly GCA_902812335.1 of Chloroflexota bacterium. Classification (GTDB taxonomy): domain Bacteria; phylum Chloroflexota; class Anaerolineae; order DSLN01; family DSLN01; genus DSLN01. The sequence goes on from CADDZL010000303.1 coordinate 1,023, forward strand.
CCATCTACGTCTTCGACCTGAAGAGCCGCGAGACCCGCCTGCTGACCCATCCCGGCGACGCTGTGGACGGCTGGCCGCAGTGGTCCGCCGACGGCACCCGGTTACTCTATACCCGCCAGCAGGGCGGCCACACCGACGTGCGGGTGGTGTGGCTTGATGGCAGCCATGATGAATTGCTCGTCACCGGCTTGGCTGACCCGATGTGCTATTATGGTGGGTGCGGCTGGTCGCGCATGCTGGCCTACTATCCTGATCATTAGCGGAAATGGACACGAATCTGGACTGGAATATTGAAGGCGAACCAGCAAGCCCCCACCAGGCCGGCCCTCCGGCCCGGCGGCGTCGCCGGCTGGGATTGCTACTCCTCGGCCTGGCGCTGCCGCTGCTGGCGCTGGGCGGGCTGATGTTTGCTGCCAACCGCCGCCAGGCCGAGTTGACGCAGCAGGTGCACCGCGTGGCTGAAACGGAGGAGGCGGCCCGGCGCTCCGGCGCCACCACCCAATTCCTGGCACTACAAGATCGGTCGGATGAGGCCTGGCTGGGCTTGCAGCGCTTCCGCCTGAAGCAACCCGGCTTTTATACAGTCCCGGAGCTTGGCTTGACAGACACTGATGAGCCGGCGACCTATGGCGATGTGGTACTGGAGGATGGCTTCGCCCGACTGGAAACCTCTCGCACTTTCAAGGTGGTGAACAGCGCCGGTGTGACGCAGACCGTAGTGTTAGCCGTGCCACAATTCTACCGGTCCTGGGGCGAGGGCTGGGTGCAGGCTTGGCCGCCGGAGGCATGGTGGGGGCAGTATTACGTCTACGAAGGCCATCGCCTGCGCATCATGTACCGTGGCCGTGAGGCTGCCGAGATGTTGCCGCTGGCAGCCCGGCTGGACACGTGGGCTGACCGGGCCTGCTCGGATTGGGACTGTCCGGCCGATGCCCGTTACACCGTCGAGTTCAGCCCAACGACCAGTGCGCTGCTATGGCTGGACCGGGCGCGCTTCGTCGGAGGCAGGCTGACCCTGCCGGTGCTGGCGCTCGTCGCTCACCCGACCGGCGCGGGGTTCGACGATCCGGTCGCGTTGGGGGTCGGGCGACTGCTGGTGCGGGCGCTGGCGTTGGAGCTATCCGACTCTTATAGCTATGACGATCCGCTTCTGGCGGCGCTGGTGGCGGCTGAGCAAGGCCGGCTGGGTTTGGGCCCTGCACCTGGACCGGAGCGCAATGCCGCTGTGGCTGCGGCCTGGCGCAACGGCCAGCTCGATCTGTGGAGTCGCTTTGAGACTGGCGAGCCGATGGCGGCGGTGACAGCGCAAGCGGTCGTGGCTTTCCTGAGCGAAGCCTATCCGCAACGCGGCGAACGCGCCCTATTGAAGATGCTGCGCCTCCCCGGCCCGCTGGCCTCGGGGTTGGCTCATGCGCTGGGCCTCAGCTCCGACGATCTCATCGAGGCCTGGCTGGCCTACGGCCAGACACACTGGTCGGGGACAGCCGGCCGGTCCCTGCCGCAGGGTGAATTGGCCTTCATCTGTGGCACCCGCGTCAGGTTGCGTAATCTGGCGAGCGGCGCCAGGCAAGAGATCGAAGCTCTGCCGCCCGCCTTTGAGAACCCCTTCCTGGGGCCATCCGATGTCTCCTCTCTGGAGTGGTCACCTGATGGTACCTGGCTTGCGCTGACCGTCAGAAGGGGGCCAAGCGACTATATCCTGTTGAAGAACGTAGTTACCGGTGAGGAACGCAATCTGGATCAGGGCTGGTTCATCGGCTGGGCGCCGGACGGGCAGTATTTCGCCGTGCAACCGTCCAGCCTGGGTAACCCGAACGAGGCTGTCATCTACAGTCTGGAGGGTGGTCCGGCCCAGGTCTTGCCTGAAGGGACTTCTCGCGTGGTCTGGTCGCCGACGGGGGACAAATTAGCCTACCTCACCTTCGACCCGAATGGCAACGGCAGTACGATCTGGATCGCAGCCGCGGACGGGACCCAGGCCCACCCCCTGGTTCGCAATCCAGCGCCGTTCTGGGACAGGCCAATCTGGTCGCCCGATGGTCAGCTCCTGGCCTACCCCTCGTTGCTATCCCCCCAACCGATCTCTCTGAATGGCGCCTGGAACCTGGATGTGGGGCTAACCATCGTTACCGCGAGTAGCGGCATCACGCGGACGCTGTTCACGGCCTCAGACCTTGCCGCTTACCTGGTTGCCTTAAATCTCGCCCCAGATCAGACGCAGGTGATCATATACCAGCCCACCTGGTCGCCCGACGGCAGCCGGCTGGTGGTACCCGTGGTGTGGCAGGCCCCCACCACCGACTCCTATGCGCGTCTGGTGAGCATCACAGCCGATGGGCGCGAGCTACGGGTATGGCCGCTCGCGCCCAAATGGCTGCTCCAGGTCAATTGGTCGCCCGATGGCCGCTACCTGGCCGGGTTGATCTACCCGGATCGCTCAGGTCCAGGGTCGGAGCAGGTCTGGGTAACCATCCCTGATAGCAACGTCCAGGCGACTGTGGCCGGCTCCAACTTCTTGTGGTCGCCTGACGGGCGCTGGCTGGCGGTCGATCAGTCGGCCGGACCGGCGGTCTTCAGCCCTGACCTCTCCGCTGTGTGGCGGCTGTCGCCGGGGTGCCGGTTGGGCGGCTGGCGGCCCGGCGGTG
>CADDZL010000304.1 GCA_902812335.1 Chloroflexota bacterium
CACCTACGGACGCGCTCATCGCTGCGCTGCATCCGGGCGCGGGAACGCACTTACAGGCGGCAGCGGCCCTCTCCCCCTTGCCCCCTTCTCCTAAGCCCGGCGAGAGAGGGCACAGACTCCCCTCTCCCGCAGCGTCGGGAGAGAGGCCGGGGGCGAGAGCCAATCTGCTCGCCGCCGCGCGTGTGCTGGCCCGCAGCGGCAGCCAGGTGCTCGTTGCCGGGCGGGTCAGTGCCTCGACCTGGCGCGACCTGGAGACCCGCACCGCCTGCTGGGTGCGCGTCTTCGCCGAGGAACGCGGGATGGCCGCCAGCGGCCGCCTGGCGCGGGGCGAGGTGCGTTCGCTTGTCGGCGCTTACCTGGACCTGGTGGGACCGCAAACCTTTTTCCAAACGCTGGCCGGAATGGCCGAGGCGATCTTTCTTGACACACGGGTGCTGATGGCCCACCGTGGCCGCTGGCCCTCAGCCGCCGACCGCTATGCTTCGGACCTGCTCTGGACAGACCAGGTGGCCGACCCATTCTGGCGCGAGTTCACCGCTCATGCCGCTGGCGCACCTGTGCCGGTCGTTCTGGGAGGGCATTCATTGATGGCCGGAGGAATGCGGGCTCTCCTCGAAGCAATGGAGGTTGGAGCCCTCTGAGGCCAGCGCTGGAGTATGATCATGCCTTCGGTCTTGTTTGTGTGCACGGGAAACCTGTGTCGCTCGCCTATGGCTGCTGCTCTGTTCAAAGCCCGATTGGCACGTGAGGGGCAAGCCGGCTGGCAGGTGCGCTCGGCCGGAACGTGGGCGCTGGATGGCCAGCCAGCTTCGGCGAACGCCATCCAGGTCATGGCCGAACGCGGAATTGACCTGGGCGATCATCGCTCGCATGGATTAACGGCTGAGGATGTGGCTCAGGCTGACCTGATTCTGACCATGGAGCAGGGCCAGGCCGAGGCCATCCGCGCCGAGTTCCCCGCCCACGCCGGCCGGGTCTACCTGCTGAGCGCGATGGCCGGGCTACACTACGATGTTGAAGACCCTTACGGAGGCCCTCCGGACGAATACCGGCTCTGCGCTACCGAACTGGAGGACCTGATCGAGCGCGGTTATGGTCGGATAGTGGCACTGGCCACTACCAGCCCTCGATGAACGGTGCCCAGTCGCGGTTCTCACGCACGTGACGGGCAAAGAGGTAGCTGGCTGACGGCTGCGGCTCGACCGGCCGGTGGCGCAGGGTCATCTGCGCCTCATGAAGCATACGCCCGCCCTTGCGCCGATTGCACGCCGGGCAAGCAGTCACCAGGTTATCCCAGGTGTGCGTTCCGCCGCGATGCCGGGGGACCACGTGGTCAATCGTCAGGTGAACGGCCTCCTGGCCGCAGTACTGGCAGGTATAGCCATCGCGGCGGAAAATCTCACGTTTGGTCAGTTTCACGCGTGGGCGCGGGCGATGGATCATGTAACCCAGGCGGATGACCGAGGGGCGCGGATATTCACAGCGCGCGGTGCGAATCACGCCGCGTCCGTTCAGGAGAATCTCCGCTTTGCCCAGCACGATCAGCCCCATAGCCCGGCGTGTGTCACAGACATTAAGCGGTTCGTAATTAGCGTTTAACACCAACACAGCATCGTTAGGGGCAGGATGGCGCCCGTCAGCTTTGTCCATTCAGCTCTTCCTCGATGGCCCGGCATCCCCAGGCTGGAGGAAGTATAACATAGCGGTCAGAGTGCGTCAATTCTGAGAGGGGTCTCGCAGGAAGCATGAAAGGGGCGACTCCTCCGCACCGCCGCTCATGGCCGCCGCCCCCCCAGCAGCGGCCATGAGTGGAGGTATCCTTATTGTATGTTGAAAAAGCCTGTATAAGGAATCCCTCCCTTGACGTATTTGCCCTACGATGTTTTTCGTAGGCGGATTGCCCTCCGCCGACCGGTCATAGTATGATCGCTGACCAACAGGACATGATTTGGAGGATTCATCCATGCCGCGCGATCTCCCTATCGGCAATGGTTCACTTCTGATCGGATTCGACGGCAGCTACACTTTGCGCGATCTATACTGGCCTCATGTTGGCAAGGAGAACCACTCCGCCGGCCATGCCTTCCGCTTTGGCGTCTGGGCCGACGGCCAGTTCCGCTGGCTGAGCGATGCCGGCTGGCAGCGCGACCTGCGCTATCGGCACGACACGCTCGTTACCCATATCCAGCTCTTCCACCCGGACCTCCAGCTCCGTCTGACTTGCGAAGATGCGGTGGATTTTCATGAAAACCTGTTCATCCGGCGCATCGTCGTCACCGACCTAGCAAATCAAGGGCGCCCCCGCCAGGTGCGTCTCTTCTTCCACCACGACTTCCACATCTCCGAGAATGAGGTCGGCGATACGGCCTATTACGAACCGGAACGTCGGGCGGTGCTGCATTACAAGGGCGCGCGTTGGTTCCTGGCCAACGGCTGCCGCGCCGGCGAACCGCACGGCATTGATCAATGGGCCACTGGATCCAAGGAGGTGGATGGAGCCGAGGGCACCTGGCGCGACGCCGAGGACGGCCAGCTACAGGGCAACCCCATCGCCCAGGGTAGCGTGGATTCCACGATTGCGTTGCATGCTACCGTCCCCGCTGGCGGGGAGTGTATGCTGTACTACTGGCTGGCCGTCGGCAACCACTTCGAAGAAGTGACCCGCATCAACCGTATTGTGCGCGAGAAGGAGCCACAGACGTTCATCGAACGCACGGACGCTTATTGGCGTCTGTGGTTGAAAGAGCACGAGCCCGACCTAAACGAATTGCCGCATTCCGTGTGTGACTGCTACAACCGGAGTTTGCTCATCCTGCGCACCCAGATTGATAACAACGGCGCTGTCGTCGCGGCCAATGACACCGATAACCTGCGTTTCAACCGCGATACCTATAGCTACGTCTGGCCGCGCGATGGTGCCCTCGTCGCCCACGCCCTCGACCTGGCCGGCTACTTCGACACCTCCCGCCGCTTCTTCAACTTCTGCTACAACATCATCACGAAGGAAGGCTACTTCCTGCACAAGTACACCCCCGATGGCTCGCTCGGCTCCTCTTGGCAGCCCTGGTATAGCGACGGAAAGAAGGAACTGCCGATCCAGGAAGATGAGACCGGGCTGGTGATCTGGGCACTGTGGGAACACTTCCAACTATACAAAGATGTCGAGTTCATCAAGCCGCTCTATCGCGGCCTGATCATCCGCGCCACGGAATGGATGGCGAGCTATCGTGACCCGCAAACCGGCCTGCCCTTGCCCAGCTACGACTTGTGGGAGGAAAGGCGCGGCGTGCTGACCTTCACCGTCGCTGCCACCTGGGCCGGCCTGCAGGCCGGTGCCAACTTCGCTCAGGCCTTCGGCGAGACCGCACTCGCCGATAAGTATCGCCAGGCGGCAGCCGAGATCAAGGCGGGCGCCGAGGCCCATCTGTGGCGGCCGGAGGTCAACCGCTTCGCCCGCATGATCGTCCCCTGCCCCGACGCAAGCTACACGGTTGACGCGACCATTGACAGTAGCCTGTTCGGGCTATTCCGCTTCGGCATGTACGCGGCGGACGATCCCAAGGTCGTGGCGACAATGCAAGCCGTGCACGACCGTCTGTTGGCCAAGACGCCTGTGGGAGGCATGGCACGCTACTACAATGATTACTATCATCAAGTGAGCCAGGAT
>CADDZL010000305.1 GCA_902812335.1 Chloroflexota bacterium
CCCTCATCCCGGCCCCCCTCTCCCCTATCAGGGGAGGGGTAGGTGAGAGGATCGGGCTGCCGCCTGCTCCGCTGGAATAGTCTGTGTATAGTCTTCATGGCTATCTTCCCCGGCTGCTTTATCCATTCACTGTTCACTACTCTCCCTTGCATGTCCTCACTGCCTGCTGCTTTTAGGGCACTGGCGTCGGCGTCGGCTCGGCAGCGGATACGGGCATGATGGTATAGGGCCTGATGGTCAAGGGATTCGGGACAAAGGCGGTAAAGAAGGGCAGCGCCAGCACTTGATGGTGCGAGTAAAACACCTCCACCAGCACCACCCCGGTGGGTGGATCGCTGCTATTGATCATGGCTTGGATTTGGGCGCTGGTGAAACCGGAGGTGTGGTTGCCGTAGCGCGACCAGCCGTTTTCACCAGTCCCAGCCGGCAGGCGATAGGCAACCTGGCCGTTTGAGACGCCGAAGACGGAGATGACGATGTCGTCGTGGGTCGGATCGAGCGTCAACGGCGGCATGTTCTGCTCGACGAGACAGGCGATCTGCATATAGTAATCCACCGTGGTGCCGCAATCGGTGCTACCATCACGGAGGTTGGGATCACCACTGACGCCGAAACGGGCGGCCTCGCGGCTGGCGTCCAGGACGGTCAGGTAGTTGTTGGCGAGCATGCCGAACTCGACCAGGCCGGCCAGGATGATCAGAAGGATGGGCATGAAGATGGCCATCTCGAGCATACTCTGACCGGCACCTGGCGCTGCGGCGCACCGGGCGCGAGAGAGCAGCCGCCGGCGGCGCGATGCCTGCTGCGCTTGGGTGGAACTCTTTACACACATGTCACCCTGAGCGAAGCGGAAGGTCTCCTGCCGGCGAAGGTGAGAGGCTTCGCTGCGCTCAGCCTGACATGATGAGGGCTTCAGCTTATGTTTGAAATAGGTTGTAGTGATCCCTCTTTTATTGACACCCTGATCTACCATTGACCTGAATCCTCGATCATCCTTAGACTGAACGTTCCGGCCTAAGGATGACGCTGCCTTTCATTATAGGGCACGGCCCCCTGGGTGTCATCGGTACCAGGGTACCAACGCCGCTGGCGAGTGCATGTCTTTGATGCTGTTGCAACGCAATTTAGACATATCTCCCCCCTGGGAACCTGTCGGTTTTCATGAACCTTAAGAATCTAATACCGCAACCACGGCGTTATAGAGACCCAGAGCCAAAGCTTGGGGCTGAAAAAACGAAGCCCGGCGGGTTATTGGTTTCAGCCCCGAAGGGGCTTCGCTCCAACGCGGGCCTTCAGGCCCGCGACTTCTTGCGAGCCGTACTCAAGCCACACCGTTTACGGTGTGGTCTCCTTCTTCCTACGCCGTTCCGCTACGGCGTTAAGTCCTTACGGCGTTAAGTCCTCAGCCCTCATGAAAACCGGCGAATCTCACAGGCCTTAGCGGATGCTTAAGCTGTAGACAGTGCCTGTTGACAGATCGTAAAGGCTTGTGTGGGTGCACTCAATAGAGAGGGCAATAGAGAATGGTTAGAGTTTGTTGGGTGAGTGCGCCTGGCGGAGCCTGAGGTGTGCACATCTGTTCAGACCTCACTCGGCCGGCACCGATCTTTTAAGTTGAAGTTTCAGTGTCAAGGAGTAACATGGAATAGCACATATGTGCTGATCGAGGCGAGATAACGAATGGGAGGGTTGGATGATATCGAATAGTCCACTTGTGCCCCACATTCAGCAGGGCTCGGGCGCCGACTGGATCCGATCCCTGCCGGTCCATCCCAGAGCCGTCAAGGTCTTTGCGGCCAGTGCCGCCAGGGAGATCAAGGCGATTGATCCGGCCATCATCACCATCGTGCGCCGCTGGGTGCCGGATCAGGAGGGCTACTTGCGCCAGGGTGTCCAGGGCGGCGTCCGTTTTGTTCAGGAGCAGGACGATCTTGACGGCGTGGATATCCTGGAGGGTCTGAACGAATGCACTTCCTTTGACGACAGGGATGCTGTCATCCGAGCCAACGACTTTCACCTGGGGTTCGTCTCTGAGTGCGTCCGACGCAAGGTGGCTCCTTGTGTCCTGAATATCGCAGTGGGCAACCCCCGCGAGGACCTGGTCCGCCACCTGGTCGGCTGTGTCCAGGCTGCTCGAGATGCGGGTGGCTACATCGGCTATCATGGGTATGGAGGCTTGCGCCTCGGCCATGCCGAGGAATGGTTCGCCCATCGCGGCCCGCTCAAGCTGGAACCGCTGCTGCGCCAGGCCGGGATGAGTGGCCCTGTCCGCTGGCTGTATACCGAGGCGGGGTTCGATGACATCTCCGATCGGTCCCTCCCGTCAAGCAGTTGGCGCCAACTCATCGCCGATGGTCATGCCTCCCTGGATGAAATATGCGCTGAGTACGCGCTCTATGCAGAACGCCTGCGTCAACTGGGGGTCGAAGTTGCCTGTATCTTTACCTTCTGGGGGGCACGTGAGTGGCACAAATACGAGCACACGGCCGTCCCTGAAATGCTGGCCTGGTTCGCCCGCCACTGGCAGACGAACGCAGGTCCGCCACCCGCTCCCCCTCCGCCATCCATGCCGCGCATCGTCTATGCGCAGCCCGGCCCGGCCTACAGCTTCATCAACGTGCGCCGCCACCCTGATCTGGCTCCATCCGCCGACATGGGCGATATTCCACGCGGGCAGGCGCTGATCGTTGAGGGGGAGCGGGGCGACTTCTATAAGATCAGCGCCTGGGTGGCCAAATCGGTCGTGGCAAGCGCGCCGCCGCTGGCACTGGTCTATCCGGTGCGGGGGCGCAGGCGTCAGATCAACCATCGCTTCGGCGAACCCCGCGACTATGGGCCACATGAGGGATTGGACCTGTATGCTGAGCGCGGCGACGCTATTGTGCCCATGCTCGATGGCATCGTGGATCGTGTCAGGGCTGTGGACCCCGGCACCGGTTACGGCCTGTATGTCCGCGTCTATCACGACCGTCGCGCCGACCTGGGCAAAGAATACAAGACCTGGTACGCGCATCTGGCCGATGTGGCGGTTGAAGTGGGCACAGTTGTCCGGGCCGGGGAGACCGTGCTGGGGCACGCCGATTCGAGCGGGAACTCGACCGGCAACCACCTGCACATCACGCTGCAGGAAGTCGGCCTTCACAATGGCCTGGCTGTGGATGGAGCCATTGACCCGGAACCGTATCTGAGTTGACCTTCCACGCGCCCCTCCTCCCAGAGGTGCAATCAGAAGCTGCGGGCGTGAGGGCCACATCGTTGTTGACCTACATGCTCTGGCCGCCGGAGCGAGCTTGGGCTATAATGAGTCCTGCTCTTCATCAGCCATGCGGACTGAGATTTCTCTCCATCGGCGCGGGGCGGTAACGCTCGGCCTGGCCTGCGCCGCCGCGGCCCTCGTCGCCGGGGCGCTCCTGGCCTTCGGTGGGCCGGTGCTGGCCCTGGCTATGCTATTGGCGTTGGGCGCGGCCCTGTGGCTCTTGCGCGACCTCAATTTCGGTTTCTGGGCCGTGATCGGCATCATCACCCTGCTGCCCTTCGCCGCCTTCCCGTTCAAGCTGGTCTTCATCCCCACCTTCCTCGATGCTGCGCTGGGCGGGCTCCTCATCCTGTGGGTACTCCAGACCGCCGGCAGGGGGCAATGGGCAGGGGGCAGAGGGCAGCGC
>CADDZL010000306.1 GCA_902812335.1 Chloroflexota bacterium
CCCTTGTCGGCTGCTTCCCACGCTTCCCTGACCACTACGCGTTGAACATCGGTTACCTGAATCCTGGCGCACGTGCCGCGGTTGAGGCTGCCCATATCTGGCCTCATTTCGATGTGGCCGAGGTTGAAGAGCAATCCCACGCCGACGACTATCGCGCTTTCGGCCTGGAGATCGCGCCCCCCTTTGTGGTGCGGTACTTCGCGCGGGTTAAGCCCGAGGTGCTGGGCCGCTTCGCCGGGGAGGGCGGTTTCGACGGTGAGCGCGCCGCCGAGGATGAGTTCGTCTATCAAAACTCCTTCCGGCTTAACCGGACCTTCTACGCCGACCGCGAGGACAAGCAAGCCTTTGTCCTGTCGCACGGGCGCAATATGATGATTCTCAAGGCTGTGGGCTATGCCGAGGACATCGCCCGCTACTATCTGCTCGATGATGTCACGGCCTATATCTGGATTGGCCACCAGCGCTACCCGACGCGGGGGCGCGTATGGCACCCGGGCGGCGCGCACCCATATATCGGTATGGATGAGGCGCTGGTGCACAACGGCGATTTCGCTAACTACTACGCCGTGAGCGAATATCTGAAGCAGCGCGGCTACGAACCGCTGTTCCTGACCGATACTGAGGTTGCGGTGCTTCTGTTCGACCTGTACAACCGGGTTTATGGCTATCCGTTGGAACTGGTCATTGAGGCGCTGGCCCCGACGACCGAGCGCGACTTTACTCTGTTGCCGCCTGACAAGCAGCGGCGGTATCGTGCCATACAACGGGCTCACCTGCACGGGTCGCCTGATGGCCCCTGGTTTTTCATCATCGCCCGCAATCATCCGCGCGAATCCGTCTGGCAGTTGATTGGTATTACCGATACCTCGATGCTGCGGCCGCAGGTGTTCGCGTGGCAAGAGCGTGTGGGTGTGATTGCGTCAGAGCAGCAGGCCATTGATGCCGTCTTTCGCAGCCTGGCGGCGGAGGACGAGAGCATCTGTCCGGTGCCGGACCGCGTCTGGGTGGCGCGCGGCGGCAGCCATAGTGATGGCGGGGCGTTCATTTACTCCGTAATCCCCGATCAGAGCGGGTATCGCCTGACATGCACCGACAAGTTCGGGCGGGCTGTCAACGGGTTCGGGGAACGGATTGAACGGGAAGCAGTTATCCTTCGCAGTGTTCAAGAGGGCCAGCGGCTGGCGAGCAGTGCACTCAATGGGCGGCTGGATGAGGTCCTGGATGATGCCCACGTGGACGAACTGTTCACGCTGGTGGTGACGGTTCTACCTGACTGGAGCCTGGAGACATTCCGAGAATGGTGCGAGCGGGTGGTGGCGCTGGGCGCGAGTGGGGTGAGGCGGCGCTGGGCCGGTGTGCGCCTGTTGACGCGGCTGCACGACTGGCGCTACCACACCGGCCCCCACAAGCGTAGCGCGGTGCTGGCTGTGCTCAAGTCGGCGTTAGACCGCCTGTTCCAGTCCGTGCCCGACTTGGAGGCCCTCGCCCCCGGCCCCTCCCCCCTCGTGGGAGAGGGGAGCGTCCGCACACGTGATCCCGACCGCCGGTTGACCTGGCCCACGCGGGATCAGCTTGGCCCGCCGCAGGGTGAAAACGCCACACTGTTCATTGATGCTCGTGGCTTTCCGCCGGATGGCGAGGCAGCGGCGGCGAGGGCGATTGTGCGCGGGTTGGCGCTTGGCTGGCGGCGCTTCCTTGTGTTTGGCTGCCACGGCGATCGCTTCCTGGGCTGTGGACTGGGGCCGAAGGCCCACGGTATTCGCATAGACATCTACGGTGCGAGCGGTGATTACCTGGGCTCTGGCCTGGATGGGGCCGAGATCTACGTGCACGGCGATGCACAGGATCAGGTGGGCCAGATCCTCACCAGTGGCAAGCTGGTCATCTATGGCAATGTGGGGCAGACCTTCTTGTATGGCGCTAAAGGTGGTGTCGCCTACGTCATGGGCAACGCCGCCGGCCGGCCCCTGATCAATGCTGTCGGTCGGGTGCGGGCCGTGATCAACGGCACCTGCCTGGACTATGCGGCTGAGAGCTTTATGGCCGGGGCCACAACCGGGGGCGGATTTGTGTGTATCAACGGGCTGGCTTTTACTGATGACGGTCGCATTATCCGGTTGGATGAGCCCTATCCGGGCGGCAACTTCTTCTCGCTGGCCTCCGGGGGCGCTGGCTATATCAACGACCCGGCCGCTAAGCTCGAGACGGGCCAATTGAATGGTGCAACCTTCGTCCCCTTCAGCGACGATGATTGGGCCGTGTTGCGCCCGTATCTGGAGGAGAACGCCGCGCTCTTCGGTATCCCGGTCGAGGTGCTCTTGACGGCCGGTGGGCAGGCGCGCGCACCGGCCGAGACCTATCGTAAGGTCGTGCCTGTCCCCCAGATGCTGATGGAGCGGGGGACCTAAACCCTCACTGCTCTCACCCCCGGCCTCGCTTCCACACTGTGAGGGAGGGGGCTGTGGGTCGCGTGTCAGGCCGGCGGCGGTGCTTCTGCCGGGGCGGGCGCTGCGCCTGGACCAGGGCGGAGGTCGCGCAGCAGCATCACCGTCTCGCGTGTGTTTTCCTCGACGGCCAGGGCCAGATAGATGGCCTCACCGACAGCATAGATGCCCAGAAAGTAAAGGAGGGCGAGGAGCAGAATGACAACGGCCGTCGCAACGCCAGCGATGCCGCCGCTTATCAGCCCCTGCAGAGTATTGTCGCGTCCGAGGACTGTTCCACCGGTTGCGCCGCCGATCAGGCTGATCGCACAGATTCCCAGTGCGGACAGGATGCCCAGGGCCAGGACGATCCAGCCGATAACCTTGTAGATCGTGCCGATAATGCGCAGGACGCGGAAGCGCTTTTCCACGGGCCACCTCCTGAATATGGGGTTGGGAATAGCATAGTGCTGATCGGCTGCGAGGGCAAGCCGGGCCGCTCAGCCAGCGCCCCCTCCCAACCGCCGGTAGCGCCTGACCGGGTACAGGTTGAGATCGTACTCCGTAGCCGTCCTCTCCTGTTCGTGCCGAACACCGGCCAGTTCGACCCCCGCGTCCGCTTTCAACTGCGCGGTGCAGGGGCGGGACCTGGTGATTCACCGACGATGCCCTGTGGCTGACGGTGGTCAGAAGACCTAACCCCTCAACCCCCTTCCCCATGAGGGGAGGGGCCGGGGGAGAGGTCCACGGCGTCCGCCTGAAGCTTCCCTTCCCCGGCAAGACGAACTACTTCCTCGGCAGTGATGCCACGAAGTGGCGCTCCAACGTGCCCAGCTATGGGTCCTTGCGCTGAGAAGGTGCCTATCCCGGCCTCAATCTGGTCTTCGGGCGGAGCGGGGTAGGGCTGGGCGTGACGGTAGGGGGAGACCTGCCAGGTCTGGCCCTCCATATCGAGGGTGCCGACGCCGTGCTATGATTGCGGGGGTTGCCTCACAATGCGGCCTCGCCCACATGAGGTCCATCGCCGGAGGCTGGGTTGGTCAGCCGGACCCGGCCTCCGGCCACTTCAACTGTTCACACTCCGTAGACCCTCAACTTAACCCGGGCCTATCTGGCCACATGCCCTGCTCCTGCTGGAGGACCAATACGCCGGTTTGACAGAAGCGGTGCCCCTGACTATAATGGTGTTATTGCCAGCCGTCCCCGGCTGGCATTCTTGTGC
>CADDZL010000307.1 GCA_902812335.1 Chloroflexota bacterium
GCGTTGAGGGTGGCCGTACGGGCGGGGTAGGCCCCGGCCCGATCTGGTCCGGCAGCCGACGCAGGCGGGGCAGGCGGATCTGGCGGCGTTCTTCGCTGGGCGGTTCAGCCATGGTATCCTACCATCCTAATCTCATCTGACGTAGGCCAGGAGCTTTTCCAGTGGCCAGGTGTTGACCACGTCTGCTGGCGTAGCCCAGGCGCGGCGGGCGACACCCAGGCCGAAGCGCAAATCACCCACCGCTTGCGGCACATGAGCATCGCTGGAGATAGCCAGCTTCACACCCAGTTGGAGGGCACGGTGGGCGTGGCCATCGTCCAGGTCCAGCCGATGCGGGTCGGCGTTAATCTCCATGATCGTCCCGGTCCGGGCGGCGGCCTGAAACACTGCTTCCATGTCCAGGTCAGCCGGCTCACGGTTGGGGAGCAGTCGGCCACGGGGATGGGCGATGATGTCCACATGCGGGTTGGAGATCGCCGCCAGCATCCGCTGGGTCACCTGGGCGCGCGGCTGGCGCAGGCCGGTGTGGAGCGAAGCGACGACGATATCGAGTTCAGCCAGCACCTCGTCGGGATAGTCGAGCGAACCATCGCTCTTGATCTCGACCTCGGCCCCGCGCAGGACGCGCACCGGCCCGCCGGCCGCGTTGACGGCGGCGATTTCTTCCTGCTGCTGGCGCAGCCGCTCGATGGTCAGCCCGTTGGCGATGCCCAGGCTGGCGCTGTGGTCGCTGATGAGGATATACTCCAGTCCCCGCGCCGCCGCGGCTGCGGCCATCTCCGCGACCGAAGCCGTCCCGTCGCTCCAGGTCGTGTGCATCTGCAGGTCACCGCGGATATCGCCGGCTTCGATCAGGCGAGGCAGTTGGCCGCGTTGGGCAGCCTCGATCTCGCCGCGGTCCTCGCGCATCTCCGGCGGGATCCACGGCAGGCCCAGGGTCTGGTAGACCTCTTCCTCACCGGCGCACAGGATCTCGGAGCCATCCTCACGGCTGAAGGCATATTCGCTGAGCGAGAGGCCGCGTTCGAGGGCGAGCGCGCGCAGATGGATGTTATGCGATTGGCTGCCGGTGAAGTACTGCAGCAGCGTGCCCCAGCGTTCGGGCGGCAGCACGCGCAGGTCGGCCTGCAGGCCGTTGTGCAACTGGACCGAGCATTTCGTCGGCCCGCGCAGGATGACGGTTTCGATCTGAGGCAACGCCACGAAGGCGTCCATCACCGGCTCCGAGTCAACCGCCGCCACCAGCAGGTCGAGGTCGCCGATGGTATCGCGCATGCGGCGCAGGCTGCCGCCGGCGGCGGCGTGGACCACGCCGGGGAGAGCGGCCAGCGGGTCGAGCAGGGCCTGGGCACTGTGCCAGGCGGTTCCCAGGGGAACGCGCGTCGTGCGCTGGCTCAATGCTTCGATATTCTTCAGGATCTTGGCCTCAGTCTTCTCCCCCATACCCGGCAGTGTCCGCAACTGCCCGTTGCGAGCGGCCTGCTCCAGTTCGGTCAGGTTGGTGATGCCGAGTTGCTTCCAGAACAGCGCGGCCCGCCTGGGGCCGACATCGGGCACGTGCAGGACCTCGATCAGGCTGGGCGGTATCTCGGCTGTCAACTGCTCATAGAGGTCGAGCCGACCGGTGCGGAGCAGCTTATCAATCTTCTCGGCAATGGCCTTGCCCACACCGGGGATCGAGCGCAATTCGCCGGCGCGCCAGACCGCCTCGATGTCCTGGCCCAGGTCGAGAATACTTTGGGCCGCCTGACGATAAGCCATGACTTTATAGATGACTTCACCCTTAATCTCCAGCAGGTCGGCGATCGTGAAGAAGATTTGAGCGACTTCGTGGTTGGTCATAGCCGGTGATCGTCGAGCCAGATTATAGCAGGCTTTCAGGGGGTTGACAACGAAAGGCCGTTGCCTTTGACCTGCTCACGATTTGGACTTATACTATCGGTAACGGCGGCAAATGCCCCCCATGCCGTCGCCCTCAGTGAAACCTGTGTCATGTAAAGAAAGGACCTATCTCATGCCAGTTCGAACCGTCTTGCAGCGCCGGCTTGGCGCTGGGCTCGCCGGGGCATTGGCTGCGCTGCTGGCCCTGGCCCCCTTTGCCGCCGCGGCCCCCGCCACGACGCAGTTCATCAGCACAGACCCCTACACGAATACCAGCAGCCAGCATCAGACCCAGGTGGAGCCGGATACGTTCGCCTTCGGCTCAACCATCGTTGCCGCCTTCCAGAGCGGACGCTTCACCGATGGCGGAGCCTCGAATGTCGGCTGGGCGACTTCCACCGATAGCGGCGCGACCTGGACTAACGGCTTTCTCCCCGGCACGACCGTGTACGCCACACCACCGGGACCTTATGATCGCGCTACCGACCCCAGCGTGGCCTTTGATGCCAGGCACAATGTTTGGATGATTAGCACCCTGGGGATGACCGGCACCTCAGGCGCAGCCGTCATCGTGAATCGCTCGACGGACGGCGGATTGACCTGGGGCAACCCAGTCACGGTCTCCACCTCCGGCGGCGGCTTCTATGATAATCCCTGGATTGTGTGCGACAACACGGCCACCAGCCCGTTCTACGGCAACTGCTATACGGAGTGGGATGATTTCTCTCTGGGTGACCGGGAATTCATGAGCACGTCGAGCGACGGCGGATTGACCTGGGGCGCGCGGAAATCCCCGTCCGGCGGCGGTACCGGCATCGGCGGGACGCCACTCGTCCAGCCGAACGGCACAGTCATCGTCCCGCTGGCAGATGCCTTCGAAAGCTCGATCCAGGTCTTCGCTTCGAGAAACGGCGGCGGCTCCTGGACCAGAACGCGCCGCATTGCCTCAATCAGCCACCACACGGTGGCGGGCGGGTTGCGCGAGGGGCCATTGCCATCAGCCGAGATTGACGGCTCAGGCAAGATCTATGTGGTCTGGGCAGACTGTCGCTTTGAGACGTCATGTTCGGCGAACGACATCGTCATGACTACCAGCACGGATGGCCGGACCTGGACGCCTGTCGCCCGCATCCCCATAGACCCGGTGGGCAGCAACGTAGACCACTTCCTGCCCGGCATTGCTGTCAATCCGACGACATCGGGCGCAACGGCTCACCTGGCACTGACGTATTACTACTACCCGGCGGCCAACTGCACGTTCAGCACCTGCCAGCTCACCGTCGGCTTCATCTCATCCACTGACGGGGGCGCGACCTGGGGCGGCAAGCAAACCGTCGGCGGGCCGATGAGCTTGAATGACATCGCCAACACGACGCAGGGGCGGATGGTCGGAGATTACATCTCGACCTCGTATGCCAGCAACGGCACGGCGACGGGCGTGTTCGAGGTAGGTAACCCCAAGTCGGGCACCACGTTCCACGAGGATACGTATGCCGCGACCAATAGCGCGGTTTCTTACGCGGGGCCTGGGCTGCCCGTGGAGTACGGTCCGGTGTTGTCTACGGAGTCAGATCATGCGCCATTGACTACGCCGGTGGTCCTGCCGTAAGAGCAGGCAGCTGTAGTCACCGCTTGGGGGCTTGCAGCCGGCCGACCGCTCAGGCGGCCGGTACAGGGTTCGTAGTGCGCGCTTTGGCTCCGGGCCCCACCGGCGGTGATCCCC
>CADDZL010000308.1 GCA_902812335.1 Chloroflexota bacterium
TCATGGTGGCCTGTGGGCTGCGCGTGCCGGAGGCACGGCTGGCAGCTACAGCCGACGAGGCGGTGGCGGCGGCCGAGGCGCTGGGCTATCCGGTCGTGCTCAAGATCGCCTCGCCCGACATCCTCCATAAAACGGACATCGGCGGCGTCAAGCTCAATCTCGCCACCGCCGGCGACGTGCGTGATGCCTTTGAGCTGATTATCTACCGTGCCACGCGCTACATGCCCGATGCCGAGATTTGGGGCTGCCAGGTGCAGCGCATGGCTCCGCCGGGGCTCGAAGTGATCGTCGGCATGAACCGCGATCCCCAGTTCGGGCCGCTGGTCACTTTCGGCCTGGGCGGCATCTATGTCGAAACTCTGCGCGACGTGACCTTCCGCATCGCGCCCTTCTCGCGGCGCGACGCGGAAGCCATGCTGGGCGAGATCCGCGCCCACGCACTCCTGGAAGGCGTCCGCGGCCGCCCCCAGGCCGACACTGCGGCCATTGTGGACGCGCTCTTGCGGATCAGCCAACTCGTGACCGACTTTCCGCAGATCCTGGAACTGGATATCAATCCGCTGGTCGTGTATGAGAAGGGGCGCGGTGCACTGGCATTGGATGCCAGGCTGGTCCTGGCGTCCTGACGAGGATACTTAAGCATGAAAGCACTCTACATCTCCTCCATTGAAACCTTCTCCGGTAAGACGGCCTTCTGCCTGGGGATTGCTCGCCGGCTCCAGGCCGACGGCTATCACGTTGGCTACCTGAAACCGCTCAGCACACAGCCGCATCAGGTTGGCGGGCGCATCCTGGACGAGGACGCCGAGTTCGTGCGCCAGACGCTGGGGTTGACCGAGCCGCCGGAGGCGCTGGCACCGGTGGTGCTGACGCCGGCCCTGCTGGAGAGCAAGCTCAAAGGCGAACTGGAACGCGACTTTGCCGCTGAGATTTTCGCCGCTTTCAGCCTCGTCTCTCAGAACAAAGACATCGTCCTGCTTGAGGGTGGCGCGTCACTGCGGGATGGTTACGCTGTGGGCCTGAGCACGCCGACGGTAGCACGAATCTTCAGTGCCCATGCCCTGGTGATTGTCCGCTGGCGCGGCGAAATCCATCTGGTGGATGATGCCCTGGCCGCCCATCTGCGCCTGGGCGACACGCTTCTCGGCGCAGTTCTCAACAGCGTGCCGGAGGCTGGCTGGCACTTCGCCACTGCCATTGCCCGGCCCTTCCTGGAGAGCCGGCGCCTGCCGGTGTTGGGTGTGTTGCCCCAGGAGAAGTGGCTGGCCGCCATCAGCGTCGGCGAGCTCGCCGACGTGCTCGACGGCGAATTTCTGGCCCGCCCGGATAAGCGCGATACGCTGGTCGAGACCCTGACGGTGGGCGCGATGACGGTGGAGTCAGCCTTGCCGCGCTTCCGGCGCCAACTGAACAAAGCCGTCATCACCGGCGGGGACCGCACCGACTTGCAGTCCGCGGCGTTGGAGACCTCGACGCGGGCACTGATCCTGACAGGCAACCTGCGGCCCAGCCCGGTCGTGGTGAAGCGGGCCGAGGAGATGGGCGTGGCCGTGATCCTGGTGGCGCATAACACTATGGAGACCATCGAGGCGATTGAGCGGGTCTTCGGCAAGACGCGCCTGGGGCAGGCGGAGAAGCTGGAACGCTTCGAGGCGCTGCTGGAGCAGCACTTCGACTTCAAGCGGCTGTATGAGGCGCTTGAGCTTTGAGTACCCTGTATATTCTCATCGGCGCTCAGGGTTCCGGCAAGACGCGCTGGGCGCAACGCAACCACAAACGCCTGAACGCTGTCGTCCTGGCCTCGGACGATGTGCGCAATGACATGATCGCTCAGGGCAGCGGCGACCCGCGCAACGGCGACCAGGTCTTCGCCGAGGTGGAACAGCGGCTGCGGGCGCTCCTGGCGACCGGGCAGGATGTCATTCTGGATGCGACCCACTGGCGGCATATGTACCGAACCTACGCCCTTGCCGCCGCCCGTGATTACGGCTATCGCACGATTGCGGTGTGGTTCAACCTGCCATTGGCGGTCGTGCAGGCGCACAATGCCGCCCGGCCCGGCAGCGATTGGGGCCGGCGGCCGGAAGAGCCTGACTTTGTGACTCACATCTACTCTGGCCTGGAGCCGCCGGAGAAAGATGAATTCGATGAAATCTGGGAGGTAACCGATGACGATCATTGAATCCGTCCTGGCACGCGAAGTGCTTGACTCGCGGGGCAACCCGACCGTCGAGGTCGAGGTGATGCTGGAAGACGGCTCATGGGGGCGCGCCATTGTGCCCTCGGGCGCGAGCACCGGCATCCACGAGGCCCTGGAATTGCGCGACGGGGATAAGCAACGCTACGGCGGCAAGGGCGTGCTCAAAGCCGTCGAACATGTCAACACCACCATCAGCGAGGTCCTCCTGGGTTGGGACGCAACCGACCAGAAGGGGATTGATGGGACGCTGATCGAGATGGATGCTTCGCCCAACAAAGCCAATCTGGGGGCGAACGCGATCCTGGGCGTCAGCCTGGCGGTGGCCAAAGCCGCCGCCAGTTCGCTTGAACTACCGCTCTACCGCTACCTGGGCGGTGTTTACGCCCATGTGTTGCCCATCCCCTTCATGAATATCCTGAACGGCGGCGTCCATACCGGCTGGCAGTCCACCGACTTCCAGGAGTTTATGATCGCGCCGGTAGGTGCACCCAACTTCAGGGAAGCGCTGCGTTGGGGCGTCGAAGTCGTCCAGGCGCTCAGGCGCGTGCTCAAAGACAAGGGGTACAGCACGCTGATCGGTGATGAGGGCGGCTTCGCCCCGGCGCTCAAGACCAACGTCGAGGCTCTTGAGTTGATCCTGGCGGCGATTGAGGCTGCCGGCTATCAACCGGGCACCCACATCGCTATCGCGCTCGACCCGGCTGCCTCAGAATTGTACGAGGATGGCGTCTACCGGCTGCGCAAGGAGGGCAGGACGCTGACCAGCGCCGAGATGGTGGACTTCTGGGCCGATTGGGCTAACCGCTATCCGATTATCTTCCTGGAGGATGGGCTGGCTCAAGACGATTGGGAGGGCTGGAAGGCGCTGATGGCCCGGCTGGGAGATCGGCTACAACTGGTCGGCGATGACCTGCTCGTGACCAACACTACCCGCATCCAGCGAGCCATCACTGAGCGCGCGGCCAACGCGCTGCTATGCAAGGTCAATCAGATCGGCACGTTGACCGAAGCAATCGCCGCCTCCGAGATGGCCCTGCGCGCCGGCTGGGGCCTGGTCATCTCGCACCGCAGCGGCGAGACCGAGGACGCGACTATCGCCGACCTGGCCGTGGCGCTGAATGCCGGCCAGATCAAAACCGGTGCGCCCGTCCGCAGCGATCGCGTGGCTAAGTATAACCAGTTGCTCCGAATCGAAGAGGACCTGGGCGAATCGGCCGCCTATGGTGTACAGCGCCCCCTATGGGGCCGGGAGCAGCCATCATAAAGCGTGACCGCTCCGCTCCAGTGCGGGGCTTAACCCCGCTGCTGGTTCGCGCTTCAGCCATTCTGGCCGGGCTGCTGCTCGTCGCCTGCGCGCGGCCGGTCAGGCCGACACCGACCCCGCCCCCCACGCCCATGC
>CADDZL010000309.1 GCA_902812335.1 Chloroflexota bacterium
GGCAAGCGCCCGCCGGCGGCGACGAGCGCCTGCAAAGCCGGCCGGCACATCTCGTCTTCCCAGGCCAGCCGCAGCACCTCCGGCCGGCTCAGATGGTCGGCCAGTTCAGCCGCGATCTCGCGGGGCTGCTTGGCTGTCAGGGTAATGTCCCACTGCTCGGCGATGGCCCGCAGCATGGGCACGTCGTAGTCGAGGAGGGTATGGTAAAGGTCACGCACGCTTCACGATACGACTCTCAGCGCCTCTGGCACCAGGTGCAACTCCAGGTGGCGCAGGTTGTCCGCGTAGTCAGCGAAGATCTCGCCATCGGCGTAGACCGGCAGGGCCCGGTCGGCCTGGACCGTGATGTGGCGGGCACGCCCGAAGGTGAAACAGGCAAAGCGGGTATGGGTGCCCCGCATGACCTCCGGGATCAGGCGCACCATCATGGGCTGGCTCACGGGGTCGGCGTAGCACAGGTCGAGCCAACCGTCATCAGGGACGGCATCGGGCGTCAGGAAGAAGCCGCCGCCGATGCGCCGGCCGTTATTGATGGAGAACATCAGGATGGGCTGGCTGATGGTGTGCCCGTCAATGGTCGCCGTCATATGGGGTGCGTTGTAATAAAAAAGCATGGTGCGCAGCGCGGCGGTCAGATAGCGCAGGAAGCCGTGCACAGCCCTGGTCTTGTTGCTTTCGATGGCCACCGCGGCATCAAAGCCGATGCCGAAGCCGTTGACGAAATAGCAGGCGCGGTCGCCCTGGGAGGTTCCGCCCCGCACATAGCCCAGGTCGATGCGGCGAGCATGGCCCGCCATAATCCGCTGGCAGGCACCCTCCAGGTCAAGGGGCAGGCCCAGGCTGAAGGCGAAGTCATTGCCGGAGCCGTTGGGGATAACGCCGACGGCCGTATGGTGATCCGCAACCGTCATCAGGCCGTTGGCGATCTCATGCACGGTGCCGTCGCCGCCGACGGCGATGGCGAGGTTGTAGCCGGCGCGGGCGGCCTCGGCCGCCAGGCGGGTGGCATCACCGGGCTGCTGTGTTTCGACCCACTCCGCCTCCAGCCCGGCGAGCGCCGACCGCAGCCGCGGCCACAGGCCGGGCGCCTGGTTATGGTTGGCAGCCGGATTGAGGATGACGAGCGCACGTGCGCCCATCGGTCGCGTTTCCGCTGGCTTCTCTCCGTTCAGGGCAGACTCTTTTCTACTCGAATGCTATGATACGTCAAGGGCCTTCCCAGCCGCGTTCCTCGACGGCTGTGAAGATGTCTGTGTCGCTGATAATGCCGACGACTTCACCCCGGTCATTCACAACAGGCAGACGGCGCACGCCGACGGCCATCATTTTATTCGAGCATTCCTTGAGGGTCCAATCCGGATGGGCGGTGATCAGGTGGGCGGTCATAATGTCGGCGACCTTGATCGCACGCGGGTCCAGGTCGCGGGCCACGACCTTGCTGATCACATCGCGCTTGGTCATGATGCCCCATTCGTCGTTTGACCCGGTCGGGCGTACGAGGACGCTGGAGATGCCTTTGCGCCGCATCAGGGTTAAGGCAGCGGCGACGGTGGTATCCCGATCCACGCTGACGACCGGGCTGCTCATCGCTTCAGCAACAGTATAGATCATCGTGACTCCTCCCCGGCTTTATTACAGCATAGACGGTCTATCTTGGCAAGGGCAGGGAGGGTTAGGAACATCGGCATTAACCGATCGTCACCTTGAGCGAGTGCGTCTGGTCTCTCTGCTGCGCACTGTCGCCAGAGATGCTTCGCTATGCTGAGCATGACGGGCTGTATAGAGGCAACCTGCATGGACCGTGCACCATATATTACGTATACATGGGGACTACGGTCATATTTACAACGTCATGCTCTGGATGTTATGATAACGGTCAGCTTTCAGCGGTCAGCGGTCAACTGGCCTCTGGCGAATGAGCGCTCTTGGCTGAAAGCTGAAAGCTGATACTGATGGCTTCGGGGTATCTCACGCCAGAACGGCGCGACCAATTGATAGCTGAAGTAGCGACGACGCTCCAGCGGTGGAGGGGGTCGCCGCTTGTGGACGCCGTGCGCTGGTTATTGCCTGCCGCCGGGCCGTTGACCTGGCTGGCCGGCCAGGCGCTCTGGCTGGCACAACCGACGCTTGCCGGTTGGTTGGACCCGGCCCGGCTGGCCGATTGGGCGCTGCTGCTGGAGGAACCTGACCTGGGCCAACGGCTGGAAGAAGCGTGGGAACTCGGGGCTGAAGGGAATCCGTGATGACTCTGTCGCAATTGATCGGCGTTGTCGTCGTGGTCGCTTTTGCCGGGCTGATGGCTCTGTTCACGATTCACGCGCGCCGTGGCGTCAGCTATCGGCTGCGCCCGCTCCCGGCCTACGATCTGCTCTCGCGCCAGGCCGGTCAGGCGGTCGAGACCGGCCAGCGGCTACATCTATCACTGGGGACAGGCGGCCTTGGTGGGGCGGACACCGCCGCCAGCCTGGCTGCTTTGCCCATTTTGAACCTGGTCGCAAGCGCGACGACGATCCGCGACGCGCCCCCCATCGTCACCATCGCCGACCCGACGCTGCTGCCGGTGGCCCTGGACGCGGTCAGGCGGGCCGAACGCCGCAGCCGCGCGCCCACCCATCACCAGGATGCGGCCATGCTGATCGCGCCGCGCCCCCTGGCCTATGCCGCCGGTGCGGCGGCCGTGCTGCGTGACCAGGCTCCCTTCGCCAACGTGGCCGTTGGCCCCTTTGGCCCAGAGTTGGTGCTCTTGACGCTGGCTGCCGAGGAGGCCGGACTGGTGCAGGTGGCCGGGGCTGCCGACCCGCTGGGTCAGGCACTGGCAACCGTGACGACGACGTCACCGGGCCTGGTGGGCGAAGAGATCTTCGCCGGGGGTGCCTATTTGTGCCATCAACCGGCCCACATCGCCAGCCTGCGGACACAGGATGTGTGGCGGATACTTCTCATTGGGACGATGCTGGTGGGTGTCGTGCTGCGCACGGTGGGGATACTCTGAAGATGAAAAGTTCTGAACAGCAGAAGAACCAAAGCGCGAAAGAGGAGGAAGCGTGAGCCGGATCGTGCCCACAGCTCTGGCCATCGGTGTCGGGGCCATCACTTTGCTGGCGTTGTTCTTCGACTTGCCGGCCCTGGTCGGCTTCCGCTTTGCTTTCGTGGATTGGGCGGCGATCCTGGCAGTGTTTGCCCTGATTCTGGGTGTGCTGAATGTGCTCTCGGTCCATCTGAGCCGTGCGCTCTCAACTGAGGGGCGCAGTGGCTTGTACAGTGCTGTGCTGACACTGAGCTTCCTGGCGGTCGTGGGTCTAGCCCTGTTTGAAGGCTCCGGGCCGGGTGGGCCGCTGATGACGGCCCTCTTTCAATACGTCCAGCTTCCCCTGGAATCGGCGCTGGCGGGGACATTGGCGGTATTCCTGGTTCTGGCCGGCTATCGGACGCTACGCCAACAGCGATCGGCCGGAATGGTGGTCTTGATGATCGCGGCGCTGGTCACGCTGGCAGCGACGATTCCTTTGCCCGGCGGGGTAGCAGGCGCGCTGGCAATGTTAAAGGAGGCGGTGATCACAGGGCCAGCCATAGGCGGGGCGCGGGGGCTCATCCTGGG
>CADDZL010000310.1 GCA_902812335.1 Chloroflexota bacterium
GTGCTGGATCGCTACCCCAATGCTCCCATACAGGCGACCCAGGCCACCGTTGGTATCCAGCAGGCCCAGGTGTAACCGCGCCGGTGTCCTAACCTGAATGACCACCCGTCCGCCTCGCTACAAATTCACGTACATGTTGCAGAGCCACCTGGTCCACCTCATCGCCGGTCTTCTGCACGATCTCCGCATAGCGTTCCAATGCTTCAGCCACTGTCTTCGGCTCATACAGATGCAGGCGGGTGGCCAGGATAGTCGCCTCAATCACCGCATTGCGGGCGCGGCAGAACCCCAGAAAGTCCCGCTGCCAGCCCTTACTCACCACCCGGCAGCGCACCTCGGCCCGTTCCGTCGTCCCACCTCCGGAGACCACTGCCAGTTCGCGCCAGGAACAGGCCCCCTGGAAAACGACCCCTGGCACCGCCGAGGCGGGGAAATGGGGCAACACGGCATTGAACAGGGCGCTCTGCACAAAAGCCAGGACATCGTCAGTGAGATTGACCACGCCGTAGCCGGTCGCCATCAGATTATGGTAGGTTTGTGTCTGCCGGAACGGCCGCACCGTGATCACCTCGTCGCCCCAGACAACGCCCATGGGGGCGAAGTTGGGCTGGCCGGTTGTATCCAGGGTAGAGAAAATGACCTCGACGATCATGGGAGACCCTTCGCCTGGCTCAGAGGTAACAGGTACTCCGGGCCGGCCCGCTTGCTGCTGCCGATGATCAGCCGATAGCGGAGGCCGCCATCCACTTCCTCCAGCTTGCCCCGCGCCTCCACTTCCTGGCCGGCGCTGGCGACTCGACCGAAGAGCCCCTCGTAAGCGCAGATTTCCGCCACCTCCACCACCGGACCTTCCAGAATTCGCACCCTTTCCAGGCCATAGATGGCTGGCAGGAAGACGGCATCCGCGTCGTCAGAGACCGTAGCCCGCAGCCGGCACATCCCCACTTCCCGGTAGCGGTGATCTCCGTACTTCTCCACAATCTCCGCATCCAGACGGGCAGGGTGCAGCGAGACAGGCCGGCGTTTCGGGCCGAAGCAGAAGTTCCACTGGCGGGAGACCAGCCAGTATGCCTGCTCATAGGTCAGGCCGAAGTACTGCACCACCCCCCGGCACCAGTTGTCCAGATATGCCTTGCCCGCAGGCGATGCACCCGCTATCTCCAGGCCGGCTATGACAGCACCGATCCGGCGGGCGTTATCCCGACCATAGACCATGAGGTCAATGTCCGAGAAGCCAGGGTCGTGGGTGCCCAGCAGAATGGAACCGGTGATGCCCAGGTCGGCCGGGGCGATGTCCATGGCGCTTCGGATGGCCTCGACCATGTTGGCCGTCTCCTCCTCCAAAGGGTCGTTGGGGTGAGCCAGGACCTGGGCCAGCCGCTGCTCCGGGCAATAGTAGGTCTGCACCCGCTCCTGGGGAACCATCGAAAAGACCATATCCCTGACAGGACAATAGTGGACGTAATGGGGATAGTGCGCCTGCAGGTAGTCGAGGGTCTCACCCACCTGGTGGGCATGGTAAAAGGCCAGTTGGCGCTGATAGGCTCGTCCCTGCCGCTGCCAGCGGCCCTCCGAGGCGGGGGAATACTTGAGATAGGCGGTATATTTGTCAGGCGGATGGAGGTAGCCGACGACACAGAAGAGGAGGCCTTCCGGGGTCTCAATGAAGTCTCTGTCTTTAGGTTTGCGCTGCGCTGGCTGCGCCCCCTGGATCATTCTCACCCCCTCAGGCCCGCCGACGATTTCCAATCGGCGGCCACTCATGGGAAACCCGCGCAGCGGGGTTGACCCGACTAGCCGTCAGAGCTCCTCCCATGGCTGCTCAAATACCCCCAACGGAGGTCCTCTTCCTGCATATACCTTTTGCCCAATTGCACAGCCAGAGCTGCCTTTTGCAGCTCCCGGCCCAGATAGAAAGCGTGGGAGGCATCGTCCGTCACGCCCAGTTGGGCAAAGATGGCCTGGATATCTGTGCTCTTGATAAACACCTGGTTATTGAAGACGTAGATGTTCTCACGGTCCGTGAAGATACGGAAGTTCCGATCGCGGACCTTCGCCTGCATAGCGCGTAGCTCCGCCTCGGTATAGGGTTCATACGGAGGGTCTTTCACCGTCAGCAGGCCGTCGTCCAGGTGCTTCGGCAACACATGGTTCTGGCAGGCGTAATACATGAGCTTGCGGGCCAGGTCCAGTTCGCGCACCGCCCCTCGCGCCCAACTGATCACTTCGGTGGTCAGGACGTAGTTAATGCCCAGTTCGGTGATGATGCCGGCCATCACCGCGTTGATGCCGGTGGAATCGGCATCGGTCAGCTCGGTGAGATTGCCCAGGCCCATCAGCATCTCCGCCTGCGGGTGTCGCCGCCGCGTTTCATAAAAGCGATGCAGCGATTCGGTGAAGCCGAAGCTGATCGGGTTCAGAATGGGGTCAATGATATAGGGCACGTGCCAGGCTTCCAGTTGGGCGATGTTGCGCTCCAGAGAGTCCAGCCCTTGGTCGAAGTCGGGGATCACCACGACTTTGCACCTGAGCTGGCGGGCCAGTTCCAGGTTGCGGGAGTTGACGCTCAGAAGGTAATCCAGGCCGGCCCGGTCAGCCCGCAAGCTATCCTCGCTGTTAAAAGTGTCCAGGCTAACGACGAAGCCGCGTTCCTTCAGAGCCGCCACCACTGTTTCGACGCCGGGGAAATCGCCCTCCACCGGACAGCCCAGGTCAATGATGTCGGCCCCGCTGGCCCGGAAATACTCGGCCCGCGCCAGGATCTGCTCCAGGCTGAGCTCATAGGCATCCACAATCTCTGCCAGGATTTTCACGCCATAGGCACCGTAGCCCTCCAGATGGCGTTCCTGGCCGAAGAAGGCCGGGATGCTTTTGAGATCCTTGGGCCCCCGGACGACCTGGGCCCCCACCTTGTCGGCAATGGGAGCCAGGTCGCCGCGGCAAAGGCCGGGGATCATCACCACATCGCTGCCCTGGGCGCTCTCCAGACGTTTGGCCACGAAGCGGGTATCCATCAGGGCGGCCACCGAGGCGGGCATGACGGCGATGTCATATTCGAAATCGGGCGACATCTTCGCCAGGGTATCCGCCAGGGCCTGAGCCGCCAGTTTACCCGTCACAAACAGGTATCGAGGCACCGCTTGATCTCCTCCACGCTCTCCACCACGGTGACCCCTGGAAATCTTTTGAGCTTCTCGGTGTTTTCCAGATCAATCGGCCGGGGATAAACCTTAACCGGTTCGCCATGCGGACCGACCGAATCCATCTCCGGTGCCAGGTCGGTGGGCAGGACGATAATGGGCACACGCGATTTGCCAGCCTGAGCAAACATGTTGGTCACCAGGGTATCGGAGATGCCGCACACGAATTTGGCCACTGAGTTGGACGTGGCCGGCGCGACTACCAGAACACGATAGACCCCTCTGAAGAGACGAACCACCATAGGCGCGCTGGCACGGGTCTCATGGTACACCCGCGCGCCGGCATCATAGATGCGAGACTGGAGCGCGTAGATCTGCACGACCTCTTCGGCCGCACGGGAGAGGAACACATCCACATTGCCATAGCTGAAAATGCAGTTGGCACACTCTGCCAG
>CADDZL010000311.1 GCA_902812335.1 Chloroflexota bacterium
CACTGGCCGGGTCAAACAGGTGGACGAAGACGGTGTAGTCGCCGGAGATGGCGGTCAGCGCTCCCCAATAGAGCCGCAGATGGAGGTTCTGGTCTGCACGCCTCAGGTCATAGCCCCACAGCCGGATCTGTCCGCCGAAGGTGTCGCTGCGAGATACGGCTAGCGGCGGGACGGTGAAGCTGCGAGGGCGGCCCACCAGTTCGATCTGGCCGACTGCTACGGCCTCGGTCGGCGAGCCGTCTCCGCTGCCAGTCAGGGCCAGGACGAGCCGATAAGTGCCCGCGGCGAGTCCCGGTGGCGGCCTCAGCGTGGCCCGGCCCTCGACCAGCGCTCCTATCGGCCAGGCGGAGGTCGGCGAACCGGGGGCCAGGGGCAGGGTGGCGCTGTAGACGGTTGTGCCGCTGCTATCTCGTAATGACCAGCGGGCGGTGTAGTCCCGCTGAGGCCGGTTCAGCGCCAGCCAGGCCGCAGTGATCGGGATTGCTTCGCCTTGCTGGACTCGCGCCGGGGCCTGGAGCCGCGATAGCGCCAGGTCATCGCTGAAGCGCTGTATCTGCGGCGCATCCGGCTTGATGGTAGCCAGAGGCAGGCTGAGATGGAATACATGCTGCTGCACCGGGGCAAGCGTGGCAGCGATATAGAGCTTGACCTCCAGCTCATACCCCTTGCCCGGTGGAGTACCTTCGGGCAGGGGCAGGTCATAACGGTCCGGGATGGGCCGGCATGGGGGCCAAACGGAGGTCGGATAGAAGCCGTAGGCCGGCTGGGTGTCAAGCGCGGCCCACTCGTTGCCGGCGGGGTCGCGTAGCCGCAGTGCGACCACATAGTTGGCTGGTAGTTCCCCGGTTATGACCCGGCGCAAGCGCACGCGCAGCGTTTGTGGCGCAATCTGCTCTGCGGCGAACGTGGGCGCGGTCACGCCGGAGCAGTCCGGGCTGATCTCATTGCCGGGGAGCAGCCGCACCGGCCGCAAGTAGAGGTCGCCGCGCCGCTGGCCGCCTGGTGTGTAAGCGGGGAGCGGCCCTGCTGGCCCCGCCGCGCGCACGCGCACCAGGTAGAGGCCCGGCGGCACGTCATCGGGTACGGTCAGGTGGTAGGCCAGCGTTGGAGCAATCTGCTGGCTCCGGCCGGATAGGGTGTAGGCCGCGCCGAACAGGTGCTCGGCCGGGGAGACGAGTTCAACGGTGATCGTGATATTGCGCTCAGCCCCCGGCGACCAGTCGAGCGCGACATCCAGCGTCTCCCCCGCTTTCAGGGTGTCGCCGGAATACTTATAGCGCAGCAGCCGCCCGGCCGGGCCGAAGTCCACCCCGGCGGGATTGTGCTGCGGATAGGCCATTTGGGCGAAGTCCAGGGTCACGTCGTCGCCCGGCGCGGTTGGGGTCGGGAGACTGTGGATCAGCAGGCTGCCCAGAGCCAGGAGGACGAGGAACGGGATCGCGAACGGCACGAAACGGCGCGAAAGGCGCGAGATGGGCGCGACCTCCGTGCTGTTCTGGCGTCTCCTGAGGAGAATCGGCAGGGTGGCTAGCAGCGACAATCCTGACAGGGCTTCCGCGCCGGCGCGCAGCGGCGTCCGGTCCAGATACAGCCGGACCTCATGTTCACCGGCAGGCACATCCAGCCCGATCCAGCCCAGGTTCTCGACAGGGTGAACCTCGACCCCATGCCCATCCAGGTTCGCGCGCCAGCCCGGCCAGTAGAGTGTCGGCAAGGCCAGGCTGGCGCTATCGGTCTGGGTCTGTACCCGCCAGGCCTGCACCGTCGGCTCCTGCCAGAGCCGTTCAACCTGGGCCTGGCCGGAGAGGACTTTGGCTGGCGCGGGCTGACCGTCAATGAGCGCCGCCGAGGTATACGGGCGCGGCACGGTCCAGCGCGGCAGGTACTCGGCCCGGATGGTCGTACCGATGTTGCCGGTGAAGTACTCATAGAGTTGTAGCTGCTGGGGCGTCACGTCGGCGTCGCTCACCGCCAGGAACTCCGGGCGCAGGCCCAAGAGCGCCGAAGCGGCTAGCGCAAGGGTGACTACCCCGTAGCCCAGGGACCGCAACCGCGCGCGCGAAGTGAGAGAGGCGAGGGGCAGAGCCAGGGTACCGGTCGCCAGGGCGGTGAAGAGCGCCTGGACGGAGAGGAAGCGCCAGGGAAACTGGACAAAGGGCAGGAGCGGCAGGTGATCCCAGAGCGGCCGCGAGAGGGGGGTGATCATGGCCGTGCTCAGCGCCAGGCCGATCAGGATGAATAGGGTGTGGCCGTCTGCCCGGCGGCGGGCCAATTGCACGATGAGAACCAGCATTCCCAGTGCGGCCAGTGCCGCCTGAATCAGCCCCATGGAGAAGGGGGTGCCCAGCCCAGCGACATCGTAGTTAAAGATCGGGCCTGGCTGGACCAGATCGGCGCGCCGGAAATGCCCGGCGTAGTTGAAATAGCCTGTTGTCACGACGCCAAGCTGCCCATAGCTGCCCTCGGCCAGCGCCGGCAGCCAAAACCAGGCGGATAGCGCCAGGCCGAGGGCCAGCCCGGCCAGGACAGCCAGAGCCGACCGCCGCGAGCGTGCCGCCAGGATAAGGGCGTAGAGCAAGACGAACGGCGTGAAAATGAGCGCCGAAATGTTGTGGGTCAGGATCAGGCCGGCATAAGCGGCGGCCAGCGCAACGGCCCGGCCAGCCGATGGCCGCTCAGCAACGCGCAGCACTGCCCATAGCACCAGTGGATAGAAGACAAAGGCCCAGAACTCGGAGAGCGAGTCGCCGCGCACATAAACATTGACCAGGTGAAATGGGGCGAATGTATAAGCAATGGCAGCGATGGTCGCGGCCGCCTGGCCCCTTAAGGCCCGCCGCGCCCAGCCATAGAGTGCCAGTGCTGCCAGCACGAAGCCGAGCACCTGCACGGCCTTGAGGCTGGCGACATAACTCAGGCCATAGGCTTTGAACCCAGCGGCCAGATAGTAGGGCAGTGCGGCATAGTAGTTGAAGAAGGGATAGCCCAGACCGTAGGCTGCGTCGGGCATCCAACGGGCCGGGAAGACGCCGGCCCGCAGATTCGCCATGAGTTCATATAAGCGGAAGAGCAGGAAGGGGCTGTCACCACCTCCGCGGGTGTTGAGCAAGCCCCCACCCGCCAGCAGCGGCACTGCCGCCGCCAGCGCTGCGAGAACGATCAGGATCATTCACGCGCGGCGCGACAAATAAATGAACCCGGCGATGCCCACGGCAGCCAACAGCACCAGGATGCCGCTGGCGCGCCACAGCGCCGATCCCAGTTGGTCAATCGCGCTGATGCTGGTCGCTTGCGGCTGTGAAGCCGGCTGCGCAGCCCGTGTTGCCCCCAGCGAAACGCTCTCGTTGTACCCCTCCGCCAGCGTCACCGTCCAGTGGGTATCCGTGGTCGCCCGGCTGGCCTCTGGCGCGCTTGCCTGCACCTGGTATGACCCTGCGGGCAGGTCGCCGAAGCAGTGAGGCTCGCCGGTCCCCGCTGTCTTGTAGTCCCCAAGCGCCCGGTCCTCCTGGGATAACGCGAAGGTGGCACCGGCCAATAGCCCCTCGCCGGGGTCACGCAGGCCGTTGCCATTGGCA
>CADDZL010000312.1 GCA_902812335.1 Chloroflexota bacterium
CCATACCGATGCCCAGGGCGGCCCAGGCGGTCAGGTAAGGATGCTTTTTCCCCCACTCGATCAGCGCGGACAACGGCTCTTCCTCTGGTCTCAGTTCAGGTGGCGCTATTGTAGCGCCAGGCTCCAGGCGCGTCAAATCCGGCTCTATCCAGGCATATGACATTCGTCACCCCAAATAGGCTACTTTAGTCACTGGCTTTCAGCGCCACTGGTGCTAAACTGCCTCTTTAGCAGAGTGTGCGAAAGCAGACCATTTGGGCCGGAATTGCCAGCCCGGCAAGACCCGCCATAAGGAGGTCAGTATGAGCGAGAACGGGACTAAATCGGCTTTCCCCTACCCAGGCATTTTCAGCACCACCGACGGAGCCGGCGCGGTCGTCTGGGTCGAGGCGGCCATTACCCAGGGCGCGTGCGCCTACCCGATCACCCCCTCTACCCCTATGGGTGGCGGCTACCAGGTCGAGGCTGCCAACGGGCGCAAGAACCTGTGGGGCGAATCGCTCCAGTTTATCGAACTGGAGAGCGAGCATTCATCGGCGACGACGTGCGAGGGCTTTGCGCTCGCCGGCGGGCGCGTCGCCAACTTCACCTCCGGCCAGGGCCTGGTCCTGATGAAGGAGGTGCTCTATACCATTGCCGGCAAGCGGTTGCCGGTCGTCTTCCACATCGGCGCCCGCGCCCTCACCAGCCAGTCGCTGAACGTCCACGCCGGCCACGATGACGTGATGGCGGTGGCAGATTGCGGCTGGGGTATGCTCTTCGCCAAGAACGCTCAGGAGTGCGCCGACCTGGCGCTGATCGCCCGCCGCGCTGCCGAGGACTCGGAGACGCCCTTTTTCAATGTGCAGGACGGCTTCCTGACGACCCACACCCTCGAGAACGTCTACCTGCCCGAGCCGGAGTTAATGAAGCGCTACGTCGGCGCGCCCCAGGAGAAGATACGCAACCTGTTCAACCCCCTCGAACCGCTCCAGAGCGGCGTGGTCCAGAACCAAGACAGCTATATGAAGGGCAAGATCGCCCAGCGCTATTTCACCGACAATGTTGCCCGCTTCCTGGTTCGTGCTATGGACGAGTTCTACGAGCTGACCGGGCGACGCTATGGGCTGGTCGAGCCTTACCGGCTGGACGATGCCGAGCTGGCCGTCGTCGGCCTGGGCAGCCTGATCGAGACGGCCATGGCGACGGTGGACTGGCTGCGGGCGATGCGCGGGTTGAAGGCAGGTGCACTCAACGTGACGACCTTCCGCCCGTTCCCCGGGCCCCAGATCGTCGCAGCGCTACGCAACGTCAAGGCGATAGCCGTCGTCGAGCGCATGGATAACCCTCTGGCGCAGTCCAACCCGCTCACTGCCGAGATCAAAGCCGCCTTTGCCGATGCCCTTTCCGGCGCGCCCGGCTATCCGCAGATTGAGCACATGCCGGTCATTCTCTCCGGCTCGGCCGGCCTGGGCAGCCGCGACGTGCGCCCCGGCGATTTCGTCGCAACGTTCGACGCCCTTACCCCCCTGACCCCCCTTTCCCAAAGCTCTGGGAGAGGGGGGCAGGGGGGTGAGGGCCGCCGCTACTTCTCGCTCGGCATCCAGCACGAGACTGCGCTGATACCGGCGGTTGATCCGGATGTGCGGCCCAAAGGCGCGTTCTCGATGCGCGGCCATTCCGTCGGCGGCTACGGTTCGGTCACGACCAATAAGATCATCGCGACCATCGCCAGCGACCTGTTCGGGCTGTGGGTGCAGGCTTATCCCAAATACGGCTCCGAGAAGAAGGGTCTGCCGACCACCTATTTCCTGACCGTTGCCCCGGAACGCGTGCGCACCCACTGCGAACTGAAGACGGTGGACTTCGTCCCGCTCAATGATGTGAACGCCTTTAACCTGGGCAACCCGCTGGCCGGGCTGACCGAGGGCGGCACGGTCTTCATCCAGAGCCCGCACACCGACCCGGCCGAGGTGTGGGCCGGCATTCCGCCCTATGCCAAAGAGATCATACGCAACCAGCGGCTGCGCGTGCTGGCCCTCGATACCGTCCGCATCGCCCGCGAAGTCGCCACCAGCCCCGACTTGGTCCAGCGCATGCAGGGCATCGTGCTCCTGGGCATCTTCCTGCGGGCGACGCCCTTTGTCGCCCAACGTGGCCTGTCGCAGGACGAGGTCTTCGCCGCAGTCGAGAAATCCATCCGTAAGTACTTCGGCAAGCGCGGCGAGCAGGTTGTCCAGGATAACCTGACGTGTGTGCGGCGCGGCTATAGCGAGGTATTCGAAGTCCCCCGCGCCCTGATCGGCGAGCCGACCTCTCTCCCCTCCCCTCCCCTATTAGGGGAGGGGGGAGGTCAGACCGAGCGCAGCCGGCTGGTGCGCGACAGCATGCACGCAGGCGTAATGGCCGTCACCGCCGACACACCCGTGGCCCAGGCCGCCCGTCTGCTCGATGAGCATGGCCTGCACATGCTGGTCGTCACCGATGAAGATGGCTACCTCGCCGGCGTCATTTCGCAGACCGATCTGGTGCGGACACGGATGCTCAAGCCGCAGGTCGCGGATTGGGCCGACTGGCCGGTGCAGCGGCTGATGACGCCGCAGGTCTATACGGTGCGGGCGCAGGATGCGCTCTCCCTCGCTGTCCGCACCCTGATCGAGCGCAACGTCCATCGGCTGGTGGTGGTGGAAGAAACCGACGGTGGGCGCTTCAAGCCGGTCGGAGTTATCTCGATGAGCGACATCGTCCACGAAATGGCCCAGGAGGAAATCTCATGATCCCTACCAAGCTGGTCCGCGACCTGATGACGTCGCAGGTCATCACCTGTCGTCCCGATTCCCCTTTGTCGGAAGTGGTCCGCAAAATGGAGGAGCACCGCATCCATGCGCTTGTGGTCGTAGAGACTGACGGTGCGCTCGCTGGGGTCATCTCGCAGGCGGACCTGATGAAGACCAGGATCGTACAGCCCTACTGGAAGCACTGGCGCGGCATGAATGCCAGGCATCTGATGGCCCGCCAGGTGATCACCTGCCAGCCCGATACCAATATTGAAGATGCGATCCGCCTGATCACAAACCATCGTATCCACCGGCTGGTAGTGGTTGAAGAGCGTGAGGGCAAACAGTGGCCGGTCGGCGTGCTGTCCATGACCGATGTCGTACGCGACATGGCCCGGGAAAGTGAGGCGTCAGACGTCATGGCGTTTGACGCTTGACGTAAAGGAGCATCCACCGTGGCAGAGTTTAACCTGTTAGAACACGCAGGACTGGAAGAGAACCAACCCCGGATCGGAAGCGAAGCCGGCATCAAGGAGACGGGCGCGGCCAAGGAGACCCATGAGGCCGCGCTCCTGGACGAGACCGTGTTCAGGCTCGATGTGCAGGAATACGTGGCTGACTTCAACGAGCGTATTATCGGCGCATACAACACCGGCCGAGGCGACCTGACCCTGCCGGCCGATGTCGGCGTGGCCCGCAGCCTGATCCCGCCCGGCAC
Source organism: Chloroflexota bacterium (assembly GCA_902812335.1). Classification (GTDB taxonomy): domain Bacteria; phylum Chloroflexota; class Anaerolineae; order DSLN01; family DSLN01; genus DSLN01. The sequence continues at coordinate 3,475 of CADDZL010000312.1, forward strand.
CGGCGCGCTGCGCGACTTCAGCTACATCGCGCCCGAAATCCCCCAGTTTAACGCGGCCAACTGCGTCGGCTGCATGACCTGCGTCACCGAGTGCCCTGAC
>CADDZL010000313.1 GCA_902812335.1 Chloroflexota bacterium
ATACAGGACGCAGCCCGAGCGACCGATACGCTGGAATGGCTGGTCGAGCTGGCCCAGGCTCGCCGTGAGCGCAAAGAGGTCCTGCCACGGATCATCGTGTTCGTGGACGAGCTGGGCGATTTGCTGAACGGGGGCGGCCAGCCGGCCGAGGCCGCGCTCAACCGGCTGTTGCAACACGGCCATGAGGCCGGTATCCATCTGGTTGCCGGGGCACAGCGGCCGGCCGCGCCAGCGGTGAGCTCTCTGCTGCGCGGCCACTTCCCGGTGCGGTTGGTGGGCCGAATGACCAGCGCCGACGATGCACGCGCGGCCTCCGGCCGGGCCAGCAGCGGCGCGGAGCAGTTGCGCGGCCGGAGCGAATTCATGGCCGTCGCCGGCGGTCACACGACGCGCTTCCTGGCGGCCGGCTGGCTGCAGGAAGGAGCCTCTCCTGCGCTCCGCGCAGGAAGCGATTGAAAGAGGCGATGCCTGTGTGTCATTGGCTGACACAAAGCTGCGGTATAGTAAGGGCAGCATACTGAGAGAGGTGAGCACGATGAGCGAGCTAAGAATGGGGATGTCACGTGAGCCGATTGAGATGGCGACCAAGCGCCACGGCTACTTCCCTAATACGTTCGTGTGGCGCGGGCGCCGGCATCAGGTGCAGACCGTCGAACGGTGCTGGACCGAGTCAAGCTGGCACGGGGGTGACCAGGCTGAACGCCACTACTTCCGCGTGCGCTGCGCTGCCGGCAGATTCGACCTGGCGCAGGATATTCAACGCAACGAGTGGACACTGGAACGGGTTGCAGCGGCCTGAGGAGATGACACCATGAGAGTTGGCCTGTTGTGGTTTGATAACGATCCCGGCCGGGGACTGGACGACAAGGTCGCGCGGGCGGCAGCCCACTACCGCCAGAAGTACGGCCGGGCGCCGACGGTGTGTTACGTTCACCCGACGGCTCTAAACGGTGGCGAACGCCACGCCGGCGGCATCGAACTGCGCGCCGCGCGCACCGTGTTGCCCCATCACTTCTGGCTGGGCCTCGCTGACGACGGCGATCCGCTCAAACGCGCCGCATAGGCAGGGACACGGCGCCGGGTTCCTGCTATCCATTCCGAAGAGCGCAGACGGGTAGGAATGTCATCTTGAGCGGAGCGAAGATGGCCATTCGGACGCGCGTTTTCAGAATCGCGGAGCAGCGTGATTGGACCATGAAGCAGTTGTCGCTGGCGATGGGCCTGACGACAGGGGCGCTTTATCAGGTAGCGCGGGGCGACCGGGGGATTGGGGCGAAATTCATCCAGGGCGCGCGGCGTGCTTTCCCTGAATACAACCTTGACGACCTCTTCTACGACGATGAGGGCGGCTGCCAGCGGCCCATCTGCTGGTGATTTCAACCCCACAAAGAGCGCAGAGCAAAACGCGGGCCTTTAGGCCCGCGCTGACTGTCAGCAGTTGCACGGCGCGTGGCTTGAGGCCATCCCGCCAGGGAGAACACGCAGCCCCGCCGGGGCTAAATAGCCCGATAGGGCTTTGTTTTTCCCCTCACGGAGCGCCTGCTGACAGTCAGGCCGACGATTTATCGTCGGGGTATCGTTACGCCAACCCTGCCACGAGCAGATCGAGCGCCAGCGTGCCGTCCAGTTCCCCGGTCTTGATGGCGATGTCGGTCTCCAATAGACGGCGGTAGATGGCTTCCAGTTGAGTCAGGGTGAAGTTGCGCGCCTGGTTCACCAGCTTGTTGGCAACAAAGGGCGGCAGACCCAGTTCTTGGGCGATGCTGGTGGCCCGCTGTCCCTGCCCCACCAGTTCCTTGGCCTGGATCAGCAGCCGGAACTGGCGCACGATCATGCTCAGCAGTTCCAGCGGATGCTTGCCGCCGTCCAACAGCCGGTGCACCAGCACGACCGCCTCGTCGCCCGTGCGCTCGGCCAGCGCATCAACCATCTGAAAGATGTCAGCCTCGCCGGCATAAGGGGTCAACAGCCTGACGTCGGCCTCGCCGATCGGTCGCGCGCTGCCGACATAGCTCATAAGCTTGGCGATCTCACCATCGAGCAGGCGCAGGTCGTTGCCAATGACCTGCGCCAACAACTGCGCGGCGGGGAATGAAATCGCCCCACCGTGCCCGCGAGCGCGGGCAGTGATCCAGTCCAGCAACGCATCGCCTTTGGGCGGCTCAAAGGCCTTAACGATACCGCGTTTGGGATCGGATTTCGCCAGGAGCAGCACCGGGTGGTTGTTGCGCATCTTTTTCGGCTCGACGAACACCAGCCGGGTCGTCTCCGGCAGATGCGGCAGATAGGCGATCAGGTCTTCCAGGACCTTGCGGGCACTGGCAGGCGGCTCGTCTCTGGCGCCCTCGCCGCCGGCCGCTTTTTCAGCCGCTCCGCGCCGCGATGCCAGATACGTCAGCCAGCCCTCGACAATGACCAGGCGCACATTGGCCAGGAAGGGTATAGCATCGCAGGCGTGGCGCAACTCACTGAGCGTAACCGTCCGGCCATCGAAGGTGCTGGTGTTAAGCGCGACCAGGGATGGGTCACCCAGCTTAGCCTTGAACGCGGCCAACTGCTCGCTCTGGCTGAATTCGTCCTCGCCGTGAAAAACGTAGAACACTGCCAGCCGGCATCCTGTGAGGACTAACTCACCGTATCCACGCGGTGGACGGCGACGCGCCCCCGGCTCACAGGCGTGATGCCGGTGACGCGCAGATCACCCAGGTCGCTCAACGTCGTCAAGTGCTCCTGGGCCAGCAGGCCTAGGGGCTGGGCAGCGACGAGCGCAGCGGCCATCATCAAAAAGAGGGTCGGCAGGCGCTCCAGAAGATTGCGGTTGCGCCGGCCCGTGCCCAGAACCGTGAGTGCGGCCAGCCCGGAAAGCCCTGCCGCTGTCACCAGATTGGTGCCGCAGTTAGGGTGGATCGCCAGAGTGCGTTCGCCGGCCTTCAGCCGGGCTAGCGCTTCTCCCACTGCATTGGCGACCTGCTCGGTCGAGACCGCGCCGTATATATAGAAGCCGGATGGCGTCGAGCTGCCTGCCAGAGGCAGGTGGCGCTGGTGGCTGCTCAGCATATGGATGGTCGCGTGCTCCAGCGCGTGGTTGCGCCGCGTGCGCATGATGACAGGCAATTGTAGTATTGATTCTAGAATGTTCATGGATCAGTATTCCTCATTGAGGCGCGTTCCGATCGGGCACCTCTGGCGCGGGCACCGCCACGACGATCAGCCGGTGGGTATTATTGGTGTAGGGCCAGCAGGTCACCAACGTCAGGCGTTCGTCGGCTGTCGGCTGGATCCACCCGGCGTTCTTAAGGCGTACGGCGAGGGGCTGGCCCTTCTCAAGCAGGATGTGGCGTTCGCGCACGACATAGCGGTGGAGTTGCTCGCCAGCGTACACCAGGATAGCGTCGCCCGGCTTGAGGTTCACCAGATAGCGGAAGACCTGGCCGCTGATATTGTGGTGGCCGTCCAGGATGGTGTTCCCCGGCTGGCCGGGCGGGGCTGAGGTGTTGAACCAGCCAGCGGCGAAGCCATCGGGCACCTGCCACTGGTAATAAG
>CADDZL010000314.1 GCA_902812335.1 Chloroflexota bacterium
GCCTATGGCTGCGGCCGAGGAGATCACCGACAACGACCGGTTGCTTTCCGCCCTGGCCTACATCATACCGATCATCGTGTCCGTGATCATCCTGGTGTCGGCAGAGAACAAGCAGCGCCCGTTCCAGCGCTATCACGCCGTCCAGGCCCTGGTAGCCGACATCGTGGTATGGGTTGTAGTCGTGCTCCTGAGTTGTGCCCTGGGAGCAGTGAGCTTCTTCATCGCCGGTCTGTGCGGTATCCTGCCCTGGTTCTTGTTGCTGATCTTGCTCTATTGGGCCTGGCAGGCCTACCAGGGCAAGTACTTCACCATCCCGGTGATCACCGACTTCATCCGGCAGCAGAAGTGGGTCTAGCGCAGTTTGATCGCACGTCCCAGAACGCAGCGTCGCTGGCAGATCGCTGAAGCCGCGCCGCGATCATATCTGGCCTCACTGCCTGACCTGCCGCCGCTTCTGGCCCAGGTCTTGTACAATCGCGGGCTGCACGAGCCGGCTGCCGCGCGCGCTTTCCTCGACGGCCGTTGGGCCGAGGGCGATCCTTTCCAGCTCAAGGGGATGGCCACGGCCGTCGAGGCCATTCAACGTGCCATCCGCGACCGCCAGCGCATTGCCATCTACGGCGACTACGACACAGATGGGGTCTCTGCCGCCGCGCTGCTGGTGCAGGCATTGCGCACCATTGGTGCCACCGGCCTGGGCCAAACACACATTCCCCACCGCTACGATGAAGGCTACGGTGTCCAGGCACCCGCCCTGCGCAAGCTGGCCGCCGAGGGCGTCAAGCTGGTCGTGACGGTAGATTGTGGTATCTCCTCGGCCCGCGAGGTGGCGGAGGCGGCCGAGCGCGGCCTGGGAGTGATCATCACAGACCATCACTCGCCAGGGCCAGACATGCCCGACGCGGCTGTCGCGATCATCAACCCGCGCCAGCCTGGGTGCAGTTATCCCTTTAAAGACCTGGCCGGCGTAGGCCTGGCCTATAAGCTGGCCCTGGCGCTGTTAGGCGAACATAGGCCTCTGGACTCCGACGAGTTCACCGACCTGGTCGCGCTGGGCACAGTGGCCGACATCGTCTCGCTGCAAGGCGAGAACCGGACATTGGTTCAGCGCGGCCTGGGGCGGCTGCGCCGCGCACCCTCGCCGGGCTTGCAGGCACTCCTGGATGTGGCCGGCATCTCGCCGGAGCGCGTCAACGCCCGGGTGATCAGCCACATGCTCGGCCCGCGCCTGAACGCCTCCGGCAGGCTGGCCTATGCCCACGCCCAGGCCAGCCTGCGCCTGTTGCTTGCTGAAAGCCCGGCCGAAGCACGCCCACTGGCGCAGCAACTGAACGCCTGGAACCGCGAGCGGCAACGCCTCACAGCTCAATATACTGAAGCCGCCCGCCGCCAGGCTTTGGAGATCGGGGACTCACCGCTCCTGTTCATCGCCCAGCGCGAATTCCTGTCGGGCGTGGTGGGTCTGGTGGCCAGCCGCCTGCTCGATGAGTTCTACCGCCCTACTGTGGTCGTCTCCATCACCGACGACGAAAGCCGGGGTTCGGCGCGCAGCATCCCCGGCTTCCACATAGCCGAGGCGCTGAACGCCTGCCACGATCTGCTGGAACGGCACGGTGGCCATGCCGCTGCCGCCGGCTTCACCATCCGCACCGAGCGGCTGCCGGCACTAAAAGAACGTCTGCAAGCTTTGGCCGCCGAGCAGTTGGCCGGTACTGACCTGGCGCGCCCGGTCCTCATTGACGCCGAGGCCCGGCTGCCCGATCTGACCGAATCCCTGGCCGAGGGTCTGGCCCGCCTGGAGCCATGTGGTCACGATAATCCCGCACCCCTGTTCCTGACGCGCGGCTTGCAAATCCGGCAGCGCCACTACGTCGGCAGAGAGGAGGCGCATCTACGGTTGCTCTTGAGCGACGGCCAGACGGAACGCAGCGCGGTGGCCTTCAACCACGCCCGGCTAGCCGACCACTTTCCTGAGTATGTGGATGTGGTCTACAACCTTGACTTGAACGAATGGAGGGGCGAACGCCGGGTCGAGATGCACATTCGTGACCTCTCCCCCGTGGAGAAAGGGGAGAGGTAGGTGGAAGCGTGAAGGTCCTGGTCACCGGCGGCGCCGGCTTCATCGGCAGCCATGTCACGGCAGTCCTGCTCTCGCGCGGGGATGCCGTCACCTGCCTGGACAACTTCTGCCAGCCTTACGACCCGGCCCGCAAGCGGCGCAATGTCGCTCCCTTCCTCAACCATCCTGCCTACCGTCTAGTAGCCGGCGACATTCGCGACCCCTCGGCGGTGACTGAGGCCTTCGCCAGCGGTGTGGATACCTGCGTCCACATCGCTGCGCTCGCCGGGGTGCGCGCCTCGGTCGGCCAGGCAGCTCTTTACACCGATGTCAACATCGCGGGCACAGTGCGCCTCCTCGACGCTGCCCGCGCCGCCAGTGTGCGTAACTTCGTCTTCATCTCCAGTTCATCGGTCTATGGGGCAGATGCGCGCACACCCTTCAAAGAAGAACTGGCCTGCGACCGGCCCCTCGCGCCCTACGCTGCCACCAAACGCGCCGGGGAACTGCTGGGCTACACCTACCACAACCTGTATGGCCTGAACGTGACCAGTCTGCGTCTCTTCAGCGTCTATGGGCCGCGCGGACGGCCCGATATGATGCCCTACCAGGTGACCGAGTGCATCGTGACCGGCCGCCCGGTGCGGCTCTTCAACGCCGGTGAGATGTGGCGTGATTGGTCTTATGTGGACGACATCGTCGCGGGCATTGTCGCCGCGCTCAATGTCCCCCTGGGCTACGAGATCATCAATCTGGGCCGGGGGCAGCCGGTGCGCATGGCGGACTTCGTCCACATCCTCGAAAGCCTCATCGGCAGGCCCGCCATCGTCCAGCCGGAGCCAGCCCTGCCGAGCGAGCCCATCGTCACCGCCGCCGACATCAGCAAGGCCCGCCGGCTGCTGGGCTTCAATCCGGTGACGTCGATTAGTGAGGGGCTGGCCCGCTTCTGGGACTGGTACCGGCGCGAAATCCTGGATTCGTAGCTTGTGGTTTGCCGCCTCGCCCGCCTCACCCATTGCGTATCCCTAGCGCTTATCCTTGCTCCGACTCTGACCTTAAGCCCCTCAGTTGAAACGCCTCTCCCCGATCCGCGCTTCGGCCTGGTCGAGGCCTTCTGGGCACCGCAGGCAGCCGCCGAAAGCGGTGCCGGTTGGGAACGCATTCTCTTCCTGTGGAGCCAGATCCAGCCCACCGGCCCGGGCGACTGGAATGGTTTCCAGGTCCCCGATGAGCCGCTGAACCAGGCGCGGGCCGCCGGGCGCGAGGTCGTCGGTGTGCTGAAAAGCACCCCCGCCTGGGCCACCGACGGTGTGCCCGTGAGCGGCGTCCCGCGCGGGTTGAACCTGCCGCCCGATGATCCTGGCAACTTATGGGCCCGCTTCGTGCGCCGTGTCGTCAGCGAGTACGCACCGCGCGGCGTCCACCGCTGGGTCATCTGGAACGAGCCGGAGATTGACCCCGGTGTGACCGGCCATGAGT
>CADDZL010000315.1 GCA_902812335.1 Chloroflexota bacterium
GGGCCATCCTGGCCGGGAACGCTGTTGCTGGGTGGGTGAGCCCCGGCGACAGTCGTGGTTGCCGGCCCAAGCCAGGACAGGGGCAGCGCGAGTATGAGGGCCAGACTGACGGTGATGAAGGTCTTATGTTTCGTGGTTGTCATTGTCTCCTCCTGGATTCAGCCTGAGTATCCGGGTGCTCACCCCCAATCTCAACTGTGAGAACGAAGAGACAAACCGGGGACACAAGTATCATACACCTGTTCTGGGGCTTGTCAACCCAAATTCGAGGGGGCAACCTTAAAACCGGGATGCCCACTTCCGCTGATGAGTCCTATCGGCGGCTGACCCCACCCCAGCCATCGCGATTCTGGATTCGGTGGCGAGCCCCAGAGTTGCCTCCCTTCCCCGCCGGGCGTACAATCTGGCGCAAGGCCTTGCATCGAGGGATTAGCCGGGTAGACGGATCGCTGTGGGTATCGCCGAACGCTGGAAAGGATTCCGACCATTACCTCCAGACATCCACCAGCTTCTGGGGCAGCTCATCCCCCTTTTCGAGTGCGAGGGTATGTTACCGGCTTACCTCTTCGGTTCCTTAAGCCGAGACCGGGCAGGAGACGACGTGGACTCACCCATCTTTCCCTCCATCCCCCCTACGCGGCTTGTATAGTCCATCCATGTTCACGCCCAACATCCCGGCCTGATAAGAACGCTCATCCACCGGCGAAAGCCCGTCAATCATGCCAGGCGTCAGCAGTGGAATGCGGCGCAGCCGGTCCAGGCGCTGCGCAATGGCCTCCAAAGCAGCGTCGCTCACCATCCAGTCGAGCCGGTCAAAAGCCTTGAGATTGAGGGGCAAGGTGTAGCTGCGCAAGGTCCGCTCGCGCTCGACATTGAAATAATCCTCAAAGTACGACATCACCAATTCGCGCAGGCTGCGATAGACGGGCTCACGAAAGCGCAGGCCCACGAAATTGGACTTGGCTACAGCGCCGAAGCAGCCATTCTGCTTATAGACGGCCACCAGGTGCTCGTCATCGCGCTCGGCAAACATATCCACAATCAGAGGCGGATAACCCAGCCGGCGCAGAGCCGCCGCCGCAAACAAAGCGCCGTCGAAACAGTGCGCCCGGCCATCCCGCAGCACGCTCAATGGGCAGCGGTAGATAGGGTCGGCACTGTAGGGGATGTCGTCCAGGAAGGCCTGGATTCGGTTGGGGCTGCTCAGGCTAAGCCATACTTCGAGTTCTCTCTCATTCAAAGCGTCTTCAAGTTCTCTCATCCTCTCCTCTTCTCTGGCTTAGCGTCGCAAATGGTAAGGGACATCAATGATCACCCTGGGGAAACCAAGCTGCCGCCGGCGGTAGAGTAGGGCGGCCTTGAGCAGCCAGGCCGTCTGGTTATGCAATAGCGCCTGCCACCACCTGGCCGGGATGAATTCGGGCAGCACCACTGCCGCCTGTTGGCCATCATTGTGCTCCCGGTCGGTCTCGTCGAGGAAGTTCAGCAGGGGCCCAATGATCGAGCGATAGGGTGAGGGTACGACGACCAGGGGCACATCCGGCCACCACCGTTCCCATTCGGCACGAATGCGCTCCCCCGTGCCCGGCTCTAACTCGACGTAGACCGCGGTCACATGGTTGGAGATCGAACGGGCGAAGTTGACCGCGCCGACGATCCCGCGATGCACACCAGAGATAGGGACGACCACCCGCGAGGGCGAAACCGGCTGGAGCGAGGGCGGTAGCCCACGCAACGACAGTTCCCGGGCAACCTGCCGGTAATGGGCGCGAATCTGGAAGAAGAGGGTTACCAGGATCGGGATCAATACGATGCTGATCCAGGCCCCCTGGGCGAATTTGCTGACGCCGACAACGATCAGTGTGATCAGTGTAGCCAGCGCACCCACGCCATTGACCATAAGCTTCGACCGCCAGCCTTTTCCCCGCTCGCGCCACCAATGCACGACCATGCCGGTCTGTGACAGCGTGAAGGCCAGGAAAGCGCCGACAGCAAAGAGGGGGATGAGCGCGTGGGTATCACCGCCGAAGACGACGATCAACGCAGCGGTGAGGCCTGCCAGGAGCAGGATGCCGTTGGCAAACACAAGCCGGTCGCCCAGGTTAGTCAGTTGGCGCGGCAGGAACCTGTCGCCGGCCAGGATGGCCGCCACGCGCGGGAAATCGGCGAAACTGGTGTTGGCCGCCACTGCCAGGATCAGCATTGTGCTGGCCTGGATGACCAGGTAGGCTGGCCCGCTGCCCAGAAGCCGCCGTGCCAGTGCCGACAGGATCGTCTCCTGCGGCCCGGCCACCACGGCCAGATGCTGTGTCAGCCCGATGCTGCCCAGAAACAGCAGGCCCATCAACAGGGCCATGGCGATCAGTGTCCGCCCGGCGTTCTTCGCCTCGGGCGGGCGGAAGGCGGGCACCCCATTACTGATGGCCTCGATCCCGGTCAGCGCCGTGCACCCGGCCGAGAAGGTGTGCAGCACCACCCAGGCCGTCAGCGGTTCAGCGGCGGGCGGGGCAGCCACGGCCAGCGAGCCCGGTCCCTCTGTCAGGGCGCGGGTCGCCCCGTAGGCCAGCATGCCCAGGTAGCTGAACAAGAACAGATACACCGGAATGCCGATCAGCGTGCCGGTTTCCCGCAGGCCCCGCACGTTGATCAGGGTGATGACCAGCAGCAGCAGTAGGGACAGGGCCACACGATAGGGCCAGAGCATGGGGAAGGCCGAGGCAATCGCCGCCACGCCCGCCGTCAGGCTGACGGCTGCGGTCAGCAGGTAGTCAATCAATAGCGCCGCCGCGGCGACCAGCCCCGCCAGCGTGCCCAGGTTCGTGCGTGCCACGATATACGACCCGCCGCCCGAAGGATAGCCATGGATCGTCTGGAAATACGAGAGCGTGACGAGGATCAATACCCCCACGATGGCCGAGCCGATCGGCAGGCTCAGGGCCAGGCCGGCGCTGCCGGCCACGATCAGGCCCAGATAGATTTCCTGGTTGGCGTAGGCGATGGACGAGAGGGCATCGGGTGAGAATGCCGCCAGGGCCCGGATCTTGTTTAGACGCTGCTGCGCGAGCGCGCGGCTGGGCAGAGGCGACCCGATCAATGCATATTTGATCTTGCTCAACATGAGAGGCGATCCACTTAAGCGACTCCGGCCAGTTCAGTATAAGGGAAGTGTCCTCAGAAATCAATCGAGCCCCCGAACGGGAGTGTATTCCATATTCGGGGCAAAAGGCGCAATGCTTGAGCGTCGCGCTGAGAGAGCGAAGCCCTGCGGGCTAACCCCTCCCCTGTCAGGGGAGAGGTCTTCCTCAGCGTGGGACTTCAGGCCCGCGCCTCATCGGCGCCGCCTGGAACCTTTCCCCCGGCCTATGCGTCTCTCACACAGAGATGCATTCTGAGGAGAGTCGAACGTGAACACGCGCACCATCGTCATCGCCATCCTGATCGTCTGCGCCAGCCTGCTAGGCCTGGCCGCGCCGGCCACCGCTGACGGCATCATTATCGTTGATCCGCCCCCCGGCCCGCCC
>CADDZL010000316.1 GCA_902812335.1 Chloroflexota bacterium
TGGGATGCGCTGGAGTCGTCCTGGTGCAGAACGTCTGCTGCCGGTGCGGACGGCGATCATGAGCCAGCGATTCGACGCTTTGTGGCAGGCGGCTTACAAGTCGCCCCTAAACTGAAATGCACCCCAATCCAGGTTATACCTTGACACACGGGATATATTTGCCTATCATCAACAACAATCCATAATGGGAGATTGCGGTCGCGCTGAGATGCGGACCTACACCATCGCCCTGCGCCTGCACCGGCAGGAGGACCTGTATCGGAACCGGAGTTAGAGGCACAAGTATGACTTTACGCCAGAAGGTGATCCTCCGGCTTTACCTGTGGCTCAGGCCCCTTGTGAATCGGCTCTATGCCCGGCTCAAAAGCACGCTGCCGGGTGACATCCAAACGACGCTGGCACAGGCGCACACCGGCCAGGAAGTCAAGAGCATTGATAACCTGGCCGATCTGGATGCTGAACTGTTGGAAGTTGACAAAGCCTTTCAGATATCGGATGACGAAGGCCGCCGCCGCTTAGCTCAAATCCACTACGTGCTCAAGGGCGACTACCCCGCCGACCCCTATTCGCCGGAATACGCCGCTGCTCAGATGAAGATATATCTGGCTCTGTCCGGCCGCACCTCATATCAACCGGAGGTGAACGAGCATTCGATCTTCGATCTTGAGCGGACCAAGCGTTGGCCTTATCCCTATTCGACGCGCAGCCCCACAGCGGTCGGTGAGCAACTGATGGCCCAGGGGTTTATCATCCGCGCTATGAACCTCCCAGCGGGGGCCAGGATCGTCGAGTTCGGACCCGGCTGGGGCAATCTCACCTTGCACCTGGCGCAGATGGGGTACGATGTCACGGCGGTTGAGATTGAGAGGGATTTGGTGGAACTCCTCCGCTATCGCGCCAATGCCCTGGGTGTAGACATCAAGCTAGTCCATCAGGATATGGCCACATTCGAGCCGGAAGAGCAATACGATGCTGCCCTATTCTTCGAGAGCTTCCATCACTGCGCCGATCACTTGCGCCTACTGCGCAACCTGGATGCCATGATCGTGCCGGATGGCCTGATTGCGTTTGCCGGGGAACCGATCGCTGATTTTCCTCATCCCTGGGGCTTCGTCAGGCCGGACGGGCAGACCCTATGGTCCATCCGCAGATTCGGCTGGTTTGAATTAGGCTTCGATACCTCCTACTTCTTGCGAACGCTCTTACTATTCGGCTGGCTACCCCGCCGCCACCGGAGTGACGCCGCCCACCTCATGGATGTGATCATCGCCCGCAAGAGCCAGGGCTGGTACAATCCTTCTGAACTGACTCTACCGCCGGATGAGGCCGCCACCTGGGCCTCACCTGAGCCCGGCCACCGTTTTACCTCAGCCCGGTCCGTGATGAGCTGTGCCCGGGTGAGGCCGGTGAAAGCCGTCGAGTTTTGTCTGAGTAACCCTGCGCCATTTGAGTTAGAAGTCACCCTCACGGCTGGCAAAGCCCTGCGTCGGGCCAAGCTCCCGGCTCAATCGGCGCAGACGGCCATCTGGGTGGAAGCGGAGGAGTGGCAGGGTCAGGTGACCATTGCCAGCCCGACCTGGTGCCCGGCACAGGTGTATGGCAGCGCCGACCAGCGCACACTGGGCGTGGCGGTGCATTGGCTGCGGTTGCACTAACTAGGCCATGTCCTGAGCAATGCCCGGCTGGTGGCTCGCCTCCCACTCGCGCAGCTTGGGCCGGATGACCAGCAACAGAATAGTGCCCACAACCATTAAGACCCCATTGACCCGGATCGCCAATGACGTACCGAGATGGTCTGCGCTGACCCCAATCAAAAGCGAGGCTACGGGTTGAATGCCGAAGGTGACCATGAGCAGCGTGCTGAGCAGGCGGGCGCGCATCGTTGGTGGCGCGAACGTCTGCATCAGACCACTGGCCGTCGTGAGCACGACAGGGATGGTCAGGCTGACCAGGAACATGCCGATCAGGGAAAGGGGCAGCCAGGCGGAGAGCGAGAACAGGATCTCCCATACCCCGGCCCATGCCACCGCGCTCCCCAGCACCAGGCCGGTGCGCCGCAGCGGCTGCACCACTGGCGCGACAAGCAACGTCCCCACCAACGCACCCGCCCCGGATGAGGCCAGAAGTAGCCCGAGGACATCGGCCTCGCGGCGCAGAATCTCGGTCGTCACCGCAGGTAGGATATTGATGACGGGGAAGGCGAACAGCGTGATCAGGATCGTGAACACGAGCAAATCCTGGATGCGCGGCTCGCTCCAGATGAAGCGCAACCCCTCTCGATATTCCTCTATCACACTAGCTGTGCTTGTCCCCCGCACCTGAGTCGCGCGCACGGCCAACAGGCTGGCAATCACAGCCAGGAAGCTCAGCCCATTCAGCCAGAAGGCCGTCGCAACGCCGAGCACGCCAATGGCGAAGCCCGCCAGCGCCGGACCGAGCATCCGGCCGATCTGGATGATCATGGCATTGACGACGACGGCCTTGCGCACCTGGCTCATCCCCGACAGATCGCCGATGAAGGCCTGCTGCGTGGGCATGTCGAGCGCATTCACGATGCCGAGCAGTAAGCTCAGGGCATAGATGTGCCAGAGTTGGATGGCATTCATTTGCACCAATACGGCGAAGGCGAAGGCGAGGATCATCGCGCTCGTCTGCGAGGCGATCAGAACCCGGCGCCGATCCAGCCGGTCGGCCCACACACCTGCCCAGGGGCCGAGGAACAGGATGGGCAACGAGCTGAGCATCGCCGCCAGGCCCAGCGCGGTGGTGGAGTGGCTGAGCTGCCAGACGACCCAGCTCTGGGCCGTGATCTGCATGAAGGTGCCGAGCAGCGAAATCGCCTGACCACCCAGGTACAGGCGGAAGTTCCGCAGGCGCAGCGGAGAAAAGCTATCCCACAGCGTCGAAAAGATGTTCCTCACCGTACTCCTCCAGAGTGCGTTGGCGACACAATTGCTCAACCTGGTAACAGTCTGACAGGGAGCCGTCCCGCCGGAGACATACGGCGGCGTCCCTCTCCAGTTCCAGGCTGGAGGCCCTATCCTAACACAGAGTCAGGCGTAATGCACTGTCCATTCGGACAGGTGGCAGGCTGTCAATAAGCCGGGATATTGAAAAACCCGGCATCGGCCGGGCTTCTATTCCGTCCGGTAGCGGGTCTTAACCCGGTTCTAGAATGCGCCGCCCCTTCATCAGGTCATCTCATCCCAGTTCAGGCCGACCTTGACATCCGCCTTAAGTGGCGCATCGAGTTGGTAGGCCCCTTCCATGATCTCCACGATGAGCGGTTTGACCGTCTCTACCTCATCGTCGGGGGCCTCCAGAACCAACTCGTCGTGGACCTGGAGGATCATGCGGCTGCGCAGGCCGCGTTCCTGGAGGGCACTGTGCAGGCGGCACATGGCGATCTTGATGATGTCCGCTGCCGTCCCCTGGATGGGCGCGTTGACCGCCATCCTCTCCGACGCCCGCCGCGCGTTGAAGGGCGTCTGGGCGCCCGGCGCTAGCTCAGGG
>CADDZL010000317.1 GCA_902812335.1 Chloroflexota bacterium
TTTCAGCGTGTTGGGCGCGGTGTGGGGCTCGGAGCGGCAGGTGATGCTCGGCAACGATGTCACCGTCCCTAAGGGTGTCGTCACCGACGGGCCGTTTGACTATATTGGAATGGGTCACATTCATAAGCACCAGGACGTGAACGAGGGGGCCTATCCGCCGGTGGTCTATCCGGGCAGCCTGGAGCGGATTGACTTCGGCGAGGAGCACGAGCCCAAAGGCTTCTGCTGGGTCGAGCTTGCCAAAGGCAAGACCACCTACGAATTCATCCCGGTCAAAGCGCGGCCCATGCGGACGGTCGAGGTGGACGTGGCCTCCGAGCCCGACCCGACCCAGGCAGTCATCGCCGCCATCCAGGAGACCGACATCACCGACGCCATCGTCCGCGTCATTGTCCATACTACGCTGGAGAAGGAGGCATCCCTGCGCCAGCGTGAGATCGAGGCCGCACTGGAAGGCGCTTACTTCTTCCGCTTCAACAAGGACGTGCGGCGCGACGTGCGCGCCCGCCTGGGGCCTGAACCGCCGGAAGGCCTGACCCCGCCCCAACTGCTCGAACGCTATCTCCGGGCCAAAGGTACCGATCCGGAGCGGATCGCAGTGTTGCTCGCCTATGCCAAGTCTATATTCGACAGCGAGTGAAGTCCATAATCCCTCACCCCCATCTCCCTCTCCTATGCTGCGGAAGAGGGGGATGAGGGGTGAGGGCCATAGTGATAGATGCCTATGATCCCGTTGAAGCTCGAACTGCGTAATTTCCTATGCTACTGTGAGCCCGATGTGCTCGATTTCAGTGGGCTGCACGTCGTCTGCCTGTCGGGTGAGAACGGCGCGGGCAAAAGCGCGCTGCTCGATGCACTGACCTGGGCCTTATGGGGTAAATCCCGCGCCAAAAGCGACGATGAACTCATCCATCACGGGCGGGCCGAGATGCGGGTGACTTTCACCTTTCAGCTCGGCAACCAGGTGTATCAGATCACACGCCAGCGCCAGGCGGGCAAACTGACCCGCACCGGCGCGAAAGCCGCCGGCCACACCATCCTCGACCTTCAGGTGGAGCACAACGGCGAATGGCGCACGCTGGGCGAAGGCAACATCTCCGAGACTCAAGCCAAGATCAATCAATTGCTGCGCCTGGATTATGAGACCTTCATCCATTCAGCCTTCTTGATGCAGGGCCGTGCCGACGCCTTCACGCTCAAACCGCCGTCCGAACGCAAGCAGGTCCTGGCCGACATCCTGGGGCTGGACCAGTGGGCGGAATACGACCACCGTGCCAAAGCCCGGCTGGATACGATCGACCTGGAGCTGTCCTATATCGCCCACAGCCTGATAGATATCGAGAACGAACTGGCGCGGCGGCCGGAGTTCGAGGCGGAGCTGGAAGCGGCCCAGAAGGACATCATCCGCCTGAGCGCCGAACGCGCCGAAGCCGAGGCTGCTGAGCGCGAAGCCGCCCTGCGCCGCCAGGCCCTGGAAAGCCTCCAACGCCAATGCGCTGACCTGACTGAGCGGCTGAAAGCGGCTGAGCGCGAGTTGGCCGGCTTAAACCGTCAACTGGAGGGCTATCGCACCCGGCTGGCCGAGTACGAGCGCACGATCGCGCAGCGTGACGCCATCGAGCAGGGCTATCAACGCCTGGTCGCTGCCCGGCAGCGGGACGAGGACCTGCGAGAGTTAGAGAAGTCTTATTATGAGATGACTAAGCACCATTTTCAACTGGAAGCTGCGATCCAGAGAGCAGAGGATAGCTTGAAGCAAGAGGCCCATCACCTCAGCACCCAACTGGCTAAGGAGGAGAAGAAAGCAGCCCTGGACGGATTGCTCAAGCAGTTGAGCGATACCGAAGCCGAGGTGAACCGGCTGAGCGCAGCCGAGGCGCAGCGCGAGGCCCTGCGGGCGGAGCAGGCCGACTTGAACACAGCCGGGGCTGAATTGTCCGCCCGCAATGAAGCGCTGCGGCAGGAACTCGACCCGCTCAAAGAGAAGGTGGAACTGCTGGAACAGGCCGAGGCTGAATGTCCACTGTGCGGCCAGCCACTCGACCAGGATAACCGCGCCCGGCTGCTTGAGCAGTTCCGCGCCGAAGGTAAAGCTAAGGCCGATCTGTTCCGTGACAACAAGGCGGAACTCGCCAGGATGGACAGGCGCAAGAAACAACTGGCCGACGAGATTGCCGCGCTTGACCGTGAACTCAAGCGGCGCGAGGCAGTACAGCAGCTTTTCGCCAATCTGAACGCGCAGAAAGCCGCCGCACTTGAGGCCCAGGAGGCGGTCGTTGCCCTGCGAACCGAGCTGGCTGCGGTCCAGGCACGGCTCGCTGCGGGTGAGTTCGCGCTGGAGGATCGCCAGCAGTTGGCCGCGCTCGACCGCGAATTGGAGGCGCTGGGCTATGACCCCGCCATCCATAAGCAAGTGCGCGATGAGTGTGCCCACTACAGGCCCTTCGAGGAGCGCAAGCGCGACCTCGACATCGCACTGGCCCAACTGGAGGGCGAGCGCCAGCATGTGACCGACCTGGACGAGCAGATCAGGCTCAAGTCGGCGGCGATCGAAGCGGACCGCCGGAAAGCTGCCAGTTTGCAGACGGAAGCCGATAAGCTGAAGGGGACGCTGGCTGGCACAGAGCAACTGGCTCAACGGACCGATCAGTTGCGCCAGGCCGAACATGAGGCCCGCACCCGCCTGGGCGTAGCCCAGCAGAAACTGGACGCGTGCGACTATAAGGCCAGGCAGCGCGAGCAGTATGAGGCAGAACAGGCCAGGCTGCAGCAGGAAAAGGCCATTTACGAGGAATTGCGACTGGCCTTCGGCAAGAAAGGCGTGCCCGCCATGATCATCGAGGCGGCCATCCCGGAGATTGAGAAGACCAGCAACGAACTCCTCAGCCGCATGACCAATGGCCGCATGCATGTCCGCTTCGATACCCAGCGCGAAACGGTTAAGGGCGAGACCGTCGAGACGCTCGACATCAAGATCTCGGATGAGTTGGGCACACGCGATTATCACATGTACAGCGGTGGCGAGAGCTTCCGCGTCAACTTTGCCATCCGCGTGGCCCTATCGCAACTATTGGCGCGGCGGGCCGGGGCCCAACTCCAGACGCTGATCATAGACGAGGGCTTCGGCGCACTCGACGCGACCGGGCGCGACCAGTTGGTCGAGGCGATCAACGCCGTCCAGAAGGACTTTGCCCGCATCATCGTCATCTCCCACCTTGACGAACTGAAAGATGCCTTCCCCGCCCGGATTGACGTGACCAAGCTGCCGGGTGGGTCCAGGCTGGCGGTCTTATAGGGCCTAGCCGACGAACGTCAGGTCCCAGGAATGCGCCAGCCGGACGGTGAGCGCGGTCGGCGAGGTGCGCGGGAGGACGGCGGGGCGTCATCAGCCTGCCGACCCAGACTCGGCTGCCAGTTTCTCCAGGAATCCCTCGATTTCTCGAATAAGCACAGGCAGATTCGGCTGTGTGAAGCTTATCTCCGGCGGAGTGGTACGC
>CADDZL010000318.1 GCA_902812335.1 Chloroflexota bacterium
CTCCCGCGGTCCCGGTGACCTCGACCGTCGCGTTAAGGGTCACGACCGGGGCCGCGGGAGTGGGGCTGATCCTGCATACTGACCCCGGCCGATTAACAGCGGTGATCCGTGTGGCTAAGGACGGCGAGCGCCTGATGGTAGTGGCCGGCCCGCAGCAGGCCGATGGGCTGAACTGGTGGCGCGTGCGCGATGCCAGCGGCCTGGAAGGTTGGGTGGTGGAATCCTATTTGCGAGAGGTGTCAGGACCATGATCATTGTCCGCTATAAGCAAGGTGACGAGATCGCCTACGGCCTGGCTGAGCGCCACCTGGTCTACGCGCTGGCAGGGGATGTCTTCGGCAGGTGGACGAAGGGGGCCGAGATCGGCGAGTTGGGCAGCGTGGAGTTGGTAGCGCCGTGTGCCCCGACGAAGATCGTATGTGTCGGTCGGAACTTCCCGGCCCACGCCGAGGAGCACGGTGCGGTTGTGCCGCCGGAGCCTCTCCTGTTCCTTAAGCCACCCAGCGCCGTGATCGGGCCGGAGCAGCCGATTGTCCTCCCACTCCAGTCACAACAGGTCGAACATGAGGCCGAACTGGCTGTGGTCATCGGACGACGCTGCCGCCATGTGCCACCGCAGGCCGTGCCGGATGTTGTCTTGGGATACACCTGCGCCAACGACGTGACCGCCCGCGATCTCCAGCGTAAAGATGGGCAGTGGTCGCGGGCCAAAGGCTTCGATACCTTCTGCCCACTCGGACCCTGGCTGGTCACGCCGTTTGACCCTTCGGATGTGGCGATCACCTGCCGGGTGAACGGCCGCATGCGCCAGTTCGGGCTGGCGCGGGACATGGTGTTTCCGGTCGCGCAGTTGATCAGCTACATCAGTTCGGTCATGACGCTTGAGCCGGGGGATGTGATCCTGACCGGCACGCCCAGCGGTGTTGGGCCGCTCCAGGCCGGTGATATCGTCGAGGTCGAGGTCGAGGGGATCGGCGTGCTGCGCAATCCGGTAGTGGCAGCGGACGCTGATGGATGCTGACCACGCTGGAGAAGTTCAGGCCGTTCCAGAGTGGAGGGGCTGGGCCTGCGGTTCAACCGGAATGCGCACATTGATCTCCGTGCCTTTGCCCGGCTGGCTATCCAGATGGAAGCTGCCGCCCAGGCTGCGGGCGCGCTCGGCCATATTCGCCAGGCCATGTCCCAGCCGCTCCTGGCGCGCTTCCGGGGCGATGCCAATGCCGTTGTCCTGCACGCTCAAGCAGACCTGACTATCCACCGACCGCAGTTCAACCCGCACAGTCGTGGCGTGGGCATGCTTGGCGACGTTCGCCAGAGCCTCCTGGGCAATATGGAACAGCCCCTGGCGCGCCTCGCGCCCCAGGGCCGCATCCGCGCCCGGCGTTAGTTTCAGCTCGACTTCAACGAGCGTGTTGGCTTTGAATTCGCGGGCCAACTGGCGCAACCCTTCGGCCAGGCTTTCAGCCTGGAAGCGGCGCGGTCGCAGGTCCATGATGTAGCTACGGATGTCGCGAATGGTCCCATTCAGGTTATCAATCGCCTGCTCCAGCCGCTTGCCGGCGTCGGCTATATCGCCTTCGCGCAACAGGAGACGGGCATAGTCCAATGTCAAGCCGACGGCGTAAATGGACTGAATGACGCCGTCATGCAGGTCCATGCCGATCCGCTCCCGCTCCTCCAGCACCGCCAGGCGCTGCACCTGCGTGTACAGGCGGGCGTTCTCAATCGCCACGCCGATCTGGTGGCCGATGGCCTGCAACAGTTCCAGATCGCGCTGGCTGAAGGTGCGCTCGCCGCGCGCCGCCAGGTCGAGCGTGCCGACCACCTTGCCTTTGACGACAATCGGGACACAAGCGTAGGAGCCGAAGCCAGCTTCGACCACACCGTGACGCACGAAGCGCAAATCGCGCTTCAGATTCGTCGTCACCAGGGGCTCGCCGGTTTCGGCCACCCAGCCGGGAAAGCCCTGGCCACGGCGGAAGCGGGTCACTTCATGGAAGGTCTCCGGGCTCTGGCCACAGTGCAGGGCCAACATCATCTCATTCGTGGCCTCGTTCCACAGATAGATCTCGCCGGCCTCGACCTCGATGGCCGCCAGCACAGCCTCCAGCGCTTCACGCAATACCTGGGTCAGGTCGGTATACTGGCTGGTGGCCAGGGCGACGGCGTTGAGCGCAGCCAGTTCGGCGTTGCGTTCTTCCAGCCGACGCCCGCGCTCGATGGTAGACTCATACAGGCGGGCGTTCTCGATAGCGACGGCGGCATGGCTGGCCAACATCTCAATGATGCGTTGGTCGTCGGCGCTGAACTCGCTGGCACCGATCTTGTCGGTCAGATAAAGGTTGCCCAGACACCTGCCCCGATAAATGATGGGCACCCCCAGGAAGCTGGTCATCTGGGGATGATGAGGTGGAAAGCCGACCGAACGCGGGTCTTGGCGCAGGTCGCGCAGGCGCAAGGAGCGGCCCTCGTGCAGGATAACGCCCAACAGTCCCAACCCGCGCGGCCGATCGCCAATGCGGGCGATCTCTTCATCGGAGAGGCCGGAGGAGACGAAGTGATCCAGCCGTTCGCCGCTGGTGTCGGGCACACCCAGGGCAGCATAGCGGGCACCAGCCAACTGGCGGGCGGAGTCCACGATGCGCTGCAACACTTCGGTCAGGGTCAGGTCGGCTGAAATGGCCAGCGTCGCTTCACGTAGCTCGGCGAGCTGGCGGTTGAAATCGAGTTGTTGGGCATAGGCCTCGCTGAGGGAGCGGGCCAGCGGGGGCGCATCCAGGTCATGCACCATGCGCTGCGCCGCTAATCCCCAGCCTGTCTCTTCGCGCACCTCCCAGGTGCAGGCCGGGTCGCCTTTGCCGACGCACCCCGTCTCTACGCACACGGCACGACGTCCGAGGAAGGCGCTGGCATAACCAGAGGCATAGCCGGCCAGCGTCCAGCATACCGGCTCGGTGCTCGGGCCGAAGTGGCGCAAATGCTCCTCAGCTTCGTAGGAGTTCCGCCACATGCCTCGCATCGCCAGGGTGCCATGCGCGCGATTGAAGCTGAGGTCAGACACCTCGACGCTGACGATGCCCTCCAGGGTGTGCATCATCGGCCCGGCGCGCAACCATTCCTCATCGCCATCCCAATTGTAGTCGGCGGCCAGATGGGTCGCGTCCTCATAGCCGGTGGCGAAGCCATAGCGGACGAGCAGGCCGCGAGCCAGGTCGGTGCCCAGCGTCGTGATCAACTCTTTGCGCAGCAGGCCCATAGCCGTTGCGTCCACGAACAGTTTGCGATCACCCTTAAATAGAATGCGGCCTTCTTCCGGTTGGAAGTCGAGGAGTTCAGCCAGGAGCAGATCACGTGCTTTCATACTTACCATTCCATTATCGGCCACCCTTGTACATTATATCACGACCTGAATGGACTGCAAAGGTACAATTTGCGGGGATAATCGTGCTACGGGTATCGCCCTGAACTTATTGCTGATTGCTTTGCAGTTACAG
>CADDZL010000319.1 GCA_902812335.1 Chloroflexota bacterium
GGCTGGAATGGGCGGTGAACGTGCCCGGGACGGTCGGCGGGGCAGTGGTGGGCAACGCCGGCGCGCATGGCGGCGACACAGCCGGCTGCCTGCGCACGGCGACGATCCTTGACCCCGATGGGCGCATCCACACCTGGATGGTAGATGATCTACAGTACGAGTACCGCAACAGCCTGCTTAGCCGGGAGATACGGGCGGGTAAGGAGCCACGGGTGGTGTTGGCGGCCGAGTTCGCCCTGACGCCTCAGCCGGTCGAGGCCCTGGAGGCGCGGGTCAACGCGTATGTCGAGCAGCGCAAGCGCACCCAGCCGCCGGGGGCGAGCCTGGGTTCGATGTTCAAGAATCCGCCGGGCGACTTCGCCGGCCGGCTGATTGATGCGGCGGGGCTGAAGGGGACGCGGGTAGGCGATGCCGAGATCTCGCCGGTCCACGCCAACTTCTTCATCAACCACGGCTCGGCCCGCGCCGCCGACGTCAAGGCCTTGATTGAGCTGGCGCGGGTGCGAGTGCGTGAGCAGTTTGGGGTGGAGTTGGAGTTGGAGATTCAATTGGTGGGGGAGTGGTGAAGCGCAAGATCCGTGTCGGCATCATCTTCGGCGGTCGCAGCGGCGAGCACGAAGTCTCGCTGATGTCGGCGCGCTCGGTGATGCAGGCGATTGATAAGACGAAGTACGAAGTGGTGCCTATCGGCATCACCAAAGGGGGGCGCTGGCTGACCGGTGGCGACCCGATGCGGCAGTTGAGTGCGGGTTCGACAGCGGCTGCTACCGTTGAATCCGGTGCGCTGGTCGCTATTGCCAATACATCGTCGGTTGCCCGCACTTCGCCTCTGGGCGAGATTGACGTGATCTTCCCTGTGTTGCATGGACCCTATGGCGAGGATGGGACGATCCAGGGGCTGCTGGAGCTGGCCGATATTGCCTACGTCGGCGCAGGTGTGCTGGCCTCGGCGGTGGCGATGGACAAGGTGCTGTTCAAAGACCTGATGCGCGCCCACGGCGTGCCTGTGGCCGATTACCGGCTGGTATTGCGCTCGCGTTGGGAACGCGAACCGCAGGCGGTCCTGGATGAGATGGAAGCGGCCTTTCCCTATCCTATCTTCGTCAAGCCGGCCAACCTGGGTTCCAGTGTCGGTGTCACCAAGGCGCATCATCGCGAGGAACTGGCTGCCGGGCTGACTGAGGCAGCGCAGTATGACCGACGGCTGTTGGTCGAGCGTGGGTTGGACGCGCGCGAGATCGAGGTGAGCGTGCTGGGCAATGAGGACCCGATTGCCTCGGTCCCCGGCGAGATCATCCCCAGCCGCGAGTTCTACGACTACGCCGCCAAGTACCTGGACGATGCCTCGCAGTTGCTCATCCCGGCGCCCATCCCGGCGGAGACGGCCGAGCGGGCCCGCGAACTGGCGCTCGTGGCCTATCGTGCCGCCGACGGCGCGGGCATGGCGCGCGCCGATTTTCTGCTCGAACGGGGGACGGGCGAGCTATATCTGAACGAGATTAACACCATCCCGGGGTTCACGGCCATCAGCATGTATCCCAAGCTGTGGGAGGCCAGTGGTATCCCTTATCCCGAACTGATTGACCGGCTGATCTCGCTGGCGCTGGAGCGGCATGAGCAGAAGCAGCGCCTGCGCACGTCCTACAAGGCGGAGGCAGGTGGTTAACGGAGCAATGGTGCAGAAGCGTGGCCGCCGCCGTCAGGCGCGTCCGCGGCGGCGCTTCAGCCTGGCCATACCCCAGGTGAATGCGACCGCTATGGCCAGAGCCTCAGGCGTGCGCGTTCATCTGAGCTGGACGCACCTGGTCAGTGCCAGCCTGCTGGCACTGAGCGTTGGGGGGATGATCGTCATCGCCCGTGGTGAAGAGTATTACGTCGAAGCGCCTCAGGTCACCGGGACGCACTTTGTGCCGGTTGAGGAAGTGGTCCAGGCGGCGGGGGTGGATGGGCTGCACATTTTCTGGGTAGACCCGGCCCGTGTCGAGGCTGCCGTCCGGGCGGTCCCGAATGTGGCCGATGCCAGCGTGCGCACGGCCTGGCCCAATCAGGTGACGGTTGCCGTGACTGAGCGCGAGCCGGCTCTGGCCTGGGTGGATGGCGAGACGGTGCGCTGGGCCGACGCAGAAGGCCATCTGATGCCGGTGCGCGGCGAAGTGGCTGGTCTGCTGACCGTCACCGCCGAGGCGGGTGCTATGAGCGACGCGGGAGCAGAGACACTACCCCAGGAGATCGTCGCCGGGGCGCTGCAACTGCACGCGCTACGGCCGGAAATGGCGGCGCTGCGCTATACGCGGGAGGGCGGCCTGGCCTTTGACGATGCCCGCGGCTGGACGGCGTTTTTTGGCACCGGCAGCGATATAGCGCAGAAGCTGGCAGTTTACGATGCGCTCGTCGCCAGCCTGGAGGCGCGGGGCATACGGCCCCAGGCCATCGTCGTGGACGACGTGCGCCATCCTTACTACCGGCTGCCGCTTCCCACGCCGACGCCTGGACCGTGATGCGTGAATCACGTATTACGCATCACGCAGATTTCGAGTAGTAAACGAGGCAGCTTATGAGTACGCCACACACTGTAGTTGGAATTGACGTAGGCACAACCAAGGTCTGTGCGCTGATCGGTGAGGTGGCCGAAGGCGGGATGTTGCAGATCGTCGGTGTCGGTGTCGCCCCATCGCGGGGGTTGCGCAAAGGGAACGTCGTCAACATGTCTGAAACCATTACCGCCATCTCGGCCGCCGTCGAGCGGGCCGAACGCATCTCCGGCTACGAGATCGGTCGGGCCTTTGTCAGTCTGGCGGGCGAACACGTTAGCGCTATCAATAGCCGGGGGGTGGTGGCGGTGACGCGTGGCGACCACGCCATTGATCAGGAGGATGTGGATCGGGCGCTGGCCGGGGCGCAGGCCGTCGCTTTGCCGCACAACCGCCAGGTCATCCACATCATCCCGCGGGGCTACACGCTCGATGGCCAGGAGGGGGTGCATAGTCCAGCGGGGATGTACGGCTTCAAGCTGGAGGTCGAAGCCCACATCATCACCGCCTCATCGGCCTCAGTGCAGAACCTGACGCAGTGTCTGCGCGGGGCGGGGGTGGAGGTGGACGAGTTCGTCATCAACCCGCTGGCTTCAGGTGAGGCCGTGCTCAGTGCCAGTGAGCGTGACATGGGTGTGGTCGTCGCCGACATCGGCGGCGGCACAACTGACATCGGCATCTTTATTGACGGCACCGTCTGGCACACGGCAGTGCTGGCAGTGGGCGGCAATCAGGTGACCAATGACATCGCCATGGGGCTGCGCCTGCCCTTCGACGTGGCCGAGGCGGCCAAGATCGAGCATGGCCATGCTCAGCCCGACGCGGTGCCGCCCAACGCCAGCTTTCAGGTCAAGGCGTTTGGCGACGAGGCAGGTTTGCATCCCTTCAGCCGACGCGAACTGGCCTACATCATCTCGGCGCGTGTTGAGGAGATATTCGAACTCATTCTGCAAG
>CADDZL010000320.1 GCA_902812335.1 Chloroflexota bacterium
GGGCAGTGGCGGTGGGAGCCGGTGTGCGTGTGGCTGGCCTGATGACGGTGGGACTCGCCGAAGGGATGGGATCCTCCGGCAGCGCACTGCGTGCTGGCCCGATCAGGAGCAGGGCGGCGAATACTGTGATCGTGGCCGCAATGATCACAAGCAGGGACCAGTGACCGGGCGTGGGTCGGTGTGGTGTGGTCATAGCACGCATCTATGATGCAAGTTACATGCCGAAAGTCCCCACCTTCTCCGACTAAAGTCTGATCGAATTCAGACCAACGGTCAGCCGAAGACAAGACCTCTGCCTATAGACCTGACCTTACCTCCCTGTTACAATGCATCTATCAGATGCCAATCCCGCCTGGCGGTGACGATTGTGGGGGATAGGTGCTGAATGCTGATAATGGAGAGGCTAACAGGGGGTAAGACCATGCGCTTCGCAGGTGACCTGAGTCGGCTGGCCCGTCAACTGCGCCTGTCCCTTCCCATTCTGGGGATCGGCGCGACTCTCGTGCTGATCAACGCCGGACTATACGGCCCGCTCGCCCCGCGCACGCCCAGCATAGGCGGGCCCGCAGCACCTTGCGCTTACGCGGCTGGCTTTGAGCAGGCCCATAGCTGGCTGCCCTTCGCTGGCGATTGGGCTGTCGTGGATGGTATGTACGTGCAGCGCGTGCCCCTGGGTTTCGATCGAGGGACGGGTTTGGCCCGCTTCCGTGCCGGCGAACGCTATAGCCTCTCCGTGCGCATGCGCTGGCTTTCGGGCGTAATGGGTGCCGGCCTGGCCTTCAACCTGGAGCGGCCCTATGTGCTGGTGAACGGCCAGCTTGTACGCTTCACCGGCGAAAGCAGCCTGTGGTGGGGCTACTATGATGAGAGGAGCGTCTTCCATGCGACTGGCCAGGCCTTTCTACCAGATGACATGCATGTGGCTGATGGCGGCTGGCACACACTGCGCCTGGACGTGCATCCGGAAACCTTCGACGTGACCGTGGACGGCGTCGAGATAGCCCACGATCAGGTGTTGCGCTTCACAGCGGGCTATCT
This sequence comes from Chloroflexota bacterium, assembly GCA_902812335.1. Taxonomy (GTDB): domain Bacteria; phylum Chloroflexota; class Anaerolineae; order DSLN01; family DSLN01; genus DSLN01. The sequence continues at coordinate 1,039 of CADDZL010000320.1, forward strand.
CGGTCTAGTTACCTCCGAGTCAGCAGTGGTTTTTGATGACCTGTGTGTTGGCTGAAGCCATTGATTATGAGCAGTCGCCCTTCTCTCCCTCATTCCCCACCCTTGACCCTGTGCCGGGTCCCTGAGTGGCTGTGGCGGCCGACAATCGTCTTCGTGGTGACGCGCCTGGCGCTGGTTGTGCTGGCCTACTTCGCCGTCGCCTGGTTCCACGGGCGTTTTGGGGGGGAATATCATATAGCACCAGGCAATGTCTTTCTGGACGTGTGGGGCAGCCGCTGGGACAGCGGTTTCTATTTCAATATCGCTACGGATGGTTATGCTTTCCCCCAGGACCACTTCGCCAACATTGCCTTCTTACCGGTGTACCCCTTGCTTATCTATGCGACCAGGCTACTGGTGGGGAATGTGGTTGTGGCGGGCATTGTGGTGTCGAACCTGGCCTTCTGGCTGGCTCTGACTGTGATCTATCGCCTAGCGGCGCTGGACTTCGGAGAGGACACGGCAACGCGGGCGATCTTCTATGTGGCGATTTTCCCCACCGCGCTATTCTTTTCAGCCGCCTACAGTGAGTCAGTTTTCTTGCTTGAGGTGGCCGGAGCGCTGTACGCCGCGCGGCGCGGGTCCTGGGGACTGGCAGCTCTGGCCGGGTTGCTGGCCGGCGCGACGCGACTGGTGGGAATCGTGCTGGTGCCGGTGCTCTTCGTGGAATGGGCGCATCAGCGTTGGTGGGGCGCTGGGGCTCGCGGCGTAGGAGCACTGGCACCGCTCGCCGTACCCGCCGGGCTGGTCAGCTACCTGGTTTTCCTGGGGCGGGTCTTCGGTGACCCGTTGGCCTATTTCCAGGCGGCCCATGCTTGGGCGCGGGAGCCCCAGCCGTTCCTGGTCGCAGCGCGTTCAGTTATCCAAATGGTAAGCCAGCGTACCCTCGACGATGTCCTGTCCGGCAACCTGCCGCTGGCCGCCATGCTCGACCTGGCCTTTATCGTCGTTTTTCTCATTCTGGGGTTGGTAATGCTGCGCAATTTCCGGCCCTCATATGGGCTATTCGTCTTCCTGGGTGCGGCCATCCCGGCGACCTCCGGCATCTTGATGAGTATGCCGCGCTATGTGGCCGTGTTATTCCCGGCCTTTATCGCTCTGGCCTACTGGGGCCGGTGTGAGACCCTCGACAGGATGATTGTCGTCATCAGCCTGCTCTTGCTGGCACTATTCACGGTCATGTTTGCGAATTGGTATTGGGTGGCATAACCGTGTTTCTGAGTGCGCAAGCTCCATCTTTCACCGCAGAGTCGGGGAGGATGCAGAGGAAGAGTAGGGTTTCCCTCAGTGCTCTCTGCACTGTTGCGGTGCATAAAGCTAGGGTAGATAAGTGCCTTCTGGTCCTTGCGTTTATCGGGCCGCTGCTGGCCTATCTGCGCACGCTCAGCCCGACCGTATATAATCTGGATAGCGCTGAGCTGACGACGGCTGCCTACCAACTAGGGCTCATGCGGGCGACGGGTTATCCGCTGTATATCCTGGTGGGGAAGCTGTTTAGCCTGCTACCGGTCGGCGATGTAGGCTACCGGCTTAATCTGATGTCGGCCGTCTTTGGCGCGCTGACGGTCGCCCTGGTCTATCGCATCGCGCTCGTGCTGGCTGGTCGTCCCATCCCGTTCTCTTTACCCCGGTCAGGGCAAGCCTTCGGCCTTGAGGGCCTCAGCCTGAAGGCTCTGGCGCTGTCTGCCGCGCTATGTCTGGGCTTCTCCTATTACTTCTGGAGCCAGGCAGTTGTCGCCGAGGTGTACACGTTACACACAGCGTTGATGGCGGCGCTGATCCTGCTGCTCCTGCGCTGGCGCGAGCACTCGCGTCCGCGCCTGTTGGCGGCCATCGCGGGGTTGTATGGGCTAAGCTTCGCCAATCACATGGCGACTATCTTGCTGGGGCCGGGGCTGGTGGCTTTTGTTCTGATGATCGCGGGCCGGGGCACGCTCCGGCCACGGCGGCTGGTACCGCTGGCCCTGGCCTTTGCACTGGGCCTGAGTGTGTATCTGTACCTGCCGCTACGTTACCTGGCGGCGCCGGCCTTCAACTACGTCGGCCACTTTGACGCGACTGGGCGCTTTATCCCAACGGATCTGACCCGGCCTGCGGGCCTGTGGGCGTTGATGACCGGAGCACCTTTTCAGGGCCTGATGTTCGCTTACCCATTGTCAGAGTTGCCTGGCGAGATCGCCCTTTTCATCTACCGGCTGTGGGGCAACTTCCTATCGGCGGGTCTGCCGATCGGCTTGCTGGGGGCGCTGACGCTGTGGCGGCGGGATCGGCCGCTGGGACTGATGTTGGTGCTGCTATTCCTGGCGAATGTTGCCTTCTACGTGGATTATCGCGTCGTGGATAAGGAAACGATGTTCTTGCCCGCTTATCTGGTCTGGGCATTGTGGGTGGCGGTCGGGTTTCGGG
>CADDZL010000321.1 GCA_902812335.1 Chloroflexota bacterium
GTGGCGGCGGCGGGGGCATCTCGTAGCTGGGCGGCGGCGGTGGTGGAGGGGGTTGATAGCCCGGCTCCTCTGGTGGTGGTGCCTGCTGTGCCGGCTCTTCCGGCATTCCTGGCTGCGGCGGCTGGCTTGGCTCCTCAGGCATTAAGGACTGAGGTTGATCGGTCACGATGCACCTCCTCTCGGTGACTGATGGATCGCGCTCGACGTGCCCACGGATGGCAGAACCTCCATCCCCATTCTAATCATTTCCCGCAATTCAGCAAACTTGCCGCGAAGCTCACCATACCATAACACGCGCCGGTGGTTAGCGTTACGCTTGAGTTGAAGCAGGGCCCGGTGCCCGGCAGGTCTCAAGAACCTGGCCGGTCTCCCTTAACAATCCGTTTGTGGCGCCGGTGTAGCGGCGGTATAATGAGCGGCAGGCCGAGCCCTGGCCGCTTGAGAGCCCGACAGGCATGATCGAAACGCAGCAACCTGCGCTCAGTCGCACCACTTCCACCCCGGCAGCGTCTTCTGCTCCGGCGGTAATCTCTGCCACTCCGCTAGCATCGCCAGCCGACCTGACCGAACTGGTCTACCTCTTCCTTCTGCTGGGCACGGCACTGGTGGGCTGGGGTGGCGTGGTTCTGGCCGAACTGGGCCTGTTCGCCCCCGGCCCTGTAGTGGTTGTCATTCTAGGGGCCTTAACCGCCACCTTTCTGGTTCTCAGGCGATTTCGGACCGGGAAGGTGGGGCCGAAGACCGTGGATTGGGTACCTGTCGCGCTGGTGCTGCTATGCGTGCCGCTGTACTTTCGCCCGCACGAGTTCATCCTCGGCGGGGCCGATGCCGGTGTCTATGTGAACACCGGCGTCAACCTGGCCCACACCGGTGCGCTGCTCATCCGCGACCCCGAGGTGGCACAGATCGGGCGAGATGTCTGGCCGAGCCTGTTTCGCGCCCAACCGGCGGGCTCACCGGTCGGCTTTGTGCGCTTCCCCGGCTACTATTTGTCCGACGACCAGCCCGGTCTGGTGATTCCGCAGTTCTTTGCGCTACAAAGCGTCTGGATCGCGCTGGCCGCTCTGGCGGGGGGGATGAGAGCCGCGCTGTATATGACACCCCTGTGGGGAATGCTGGGGGTGCTGGGCCTGTATTATGCGGGTCGGGCGCTGTTCGGGCGGCCTGTTGGGGCATTGGGGGCGTTTCTCCTGGCGATCACGCCAACACAGGTGTGGTTCGCCCGCTATCCCACGGCGGAGGTGCTGACGCAGGCACTGATGTGGGGTGGGTTCTATGCCTGGGCTGTCTTCACATCGCGAGACGAGGCGCCACGCCCGTTGGGGCTGGTGGCCGGTCTGGCATTAGGGTTGACATTCCTGGCGCGAATTGACGTGCCCTACCTGATTCTGCTGCCGGCCGGCTGGCTGGTTTACCGCCTGATGACGCATCAAGCGCAGCGCCGTGATCTGTGGTTCCTGGTGCCCTTTACCGCGCTGGTCATCCATGGGGCGGTTCATGCTTTGGTCTTCTCGCGGCCTTACACTCTGAGCACCTATGGTGGTGTGAGCTTCCTGGCGCATGAAGCTGCCCCACTTATCCTGGTTGCCGGTATCATTGGGGTCGTCGGCCTGGTAGCGATCAGGAACCATTCTTTTCGGGGCGATGCTGCTCCGTTTCACGCTCTGGTGGAGCAGTTCAGGTATCCCGTTCGCATTGGGTTGGTAGCCGGGCTGATCGGGCTGGCGGTCTATGGTTACTTCATCCGCCCGCGGCTGGGAGCGATCCAGTGGGTACCGTATCCGTATGGTGCGACCGAGGTGCCGTTGAGCGACCACGAGAACATGGTCTGGCTGGGCTGGTACCTGACGCCGCTGGGGATTTGGTTGGGTGTGGCGGGCATGGCGCTGATCGCGTGGCGTGAACCCTGGCGGCGCATCTGGTTCCCGTTGGGCCTGGCGCTGATGGCGACGGTGTTATATCTGTACCGGCTGCTGAACAACCCCCACCACATTTACGCCATGCGTCGCTACGTGCCGCTGGTGATCCCGCTCTTCACCCTGGCCGTGGCCTATGCTCTGGTCTGGCTATGGCATTCACTGGCGGAGGACGGAGGGCGGAGGATAGAAGCCGTCCGTCATTCGTCCCTCGTCCTGCGTCGTCTGTTGCCGCTTGCTCTTGGCCTGGCACTTGTGCTGTGGCTGGGTTATCAGGACCGGGCCGTGTTACCTCAGGTGGATTACGCCGGGTTGGTGGGACAGGTGAGCGACCTGGCAGCCGGGGTCAGCCCGGGTAGCGTAGTGGTATTCGATGATCCGGCGCCGGTGGGCAGTGGGGCGCTGATCGGCACGCCACTCCAGTATCTGTTCGGCCTATCGGTGTTCGATCTGCAAGTCGGCTGGTCACGGGCAGGGCTGGCTGCTGCCGTGCGGCTGGGGTTGGGGCAAGGCCGGCCGGTTTATCTGCTGGCCAGGCCGGGTGGCGAAGCCGCGCAGGCGCTGGCCGACGCCGGGCTGCGTGTTGAGCTGCAGCGGCGGGCGACGATTGATGTGCCCTATCTGGAATGGTCGTACGATCATTTCCCGACAGCGATCAATCGCCTTGTCATCCCGCTGGACGTTTATCGGGTGACCGGCCCGGCCGGCGTGGGGATGCGTTGACCGGCATCGGGCCTCTGAGGCAGATGCGCATTTTGCACGTCATTCATCAATATCTGCCCGAATACATCGGTGGCACAGAAGTCGTCACGCACGAGCTGTGCCGGGGGTTGCAGGCGCGGGGCCATACGGTCGCTGTCTTCCACCCGGCGCCGGGGGGGGCAGCCGGCCTGTGTATGGATAGTTATGAGGGGGTGATGGTCTATCGCGCCGGAGTGGGCTGGCGCGATCCGCTGGGGCGCGCCCGAACTGCCTTCGGCGACCGGGCACTCGAATCTGCCTTTGCCCAGGTTCTGGCCGATTTTCGGCCCGACCTGGTCCATTTCCAGCACTTGCTGGGCTTGCCACTGGCGCTGGTAGAGCAGGCACGTAAGGTCGGCCTGCCGCGCGTGTTCACACTGCACGACTATTGGGCGATCTGTGCCAATGCGCAGCTTCTGACCAACTATGACCAGACCGTGTGCGGCGGGCCGAAGCTCTGGCTGAACTGTACCCGCTGCGCGGCGGCGCGCCTGAATCGCCCTTTGCTGCTGGCAGCGACGCCGGTGATGGTGACCCTGTTTGCCCTGCGTGACCGGCAAGTGCGGCGAGCGCTGAGCCAGATGGACGCCATTATCGCACCTACGGTCTTCGTCCGCGATCTGGCGCAGGCCCATGGCCTGCCGGCAGCTAAGATGCGTCTGGTGGAGCATGGGGTAGATATAGAGCCGATGACGAGAGAGGATAAGG
>CADDZL010000322.1 GCA_902812335.1 Chloroflexota bacterium
GTCGGGTACTGTCGGCGCTCTCGGACTTGTTGGTCATCCCTCTCCTGTTCTTCATCGGGCGGCGGCTGTTTGACCGGCGGGTCGGCTTACTCGCGGCCCTGCTGGCCGCGCTGTCGGTCTTCCCTATCCAGCAATCACACTTCTACACCGTAGACACGATGAGCACGCTGTTCGTTGTGGCCACGTTCTATTTCATCGTGCGCATCGCCGACGAAGGACGCTGGTGGGACTATGTGCTGGGCGGCATCCTGTTGGGAATGGCAGTAGCTTCACGGGTGAACGTGGCCACACTGGCCGGGATCATCGCTGTAGCCGCCGGGATGAACGTGCTCAAAGTGCTGCCCCGGCTACGCCGCGATCGGGAGTTCCGCGATCTGATCTTGCTGCGCACGGCCAACCTGCTGGTCGTGTGTCTGCTCCTGGCGCTGGTGGTCTTCCGTATCGGCCAGCCCTACTCTTTCAAAGGGCCAGGTTTCCTGGGAATTGAGCTTAATCCCAAGTGGCTGGCGAACATGGAGCAGATCGCCAGCGCGCTCAGCGGCAACGACGGGAGCCCGCCCTCGATCCAGTGGGCCAACCGCGTCATGTACTTTGACCCCTGGAAGAATATCGTGCTGTGGGGATTGGGGCTACCGTTAGGACTGGCGGCCTGGGGGGCCTGGCTGTGGGCCATTATCCGCTCGATCCGGGGCCTGAGGAGCCAGCGGCAGGAGGACCGTGACGAGTGGCGCCGCCATATCCTGGTGGTGCTCTGGATCGGAGGTTATTTCTTTGAAGCGGCCCGCTCCTGGAGCCATACCATGCGTTACTTCCTGCCCATCTACCCTTTCCTGGCGCTGATGGCGGCCTGGGGGCTGGTGAAGCTATGGGATCTGGCAAGGGATTATCAAGCCCGACGGACGATGGAAGGCTTTCGTCCTCCGTCATTCGCCCTCCGTCCGGGCCTGGCCGCAGTCACCCTGATCGTTGTCGTGGTCGGCACCTTCCTGTGGGCCTTTGCCTTCACCCGCATCTACACCCGGCCGATAAGCCGGGTGGCGGCCTCCATCTGGATATACGAGAACATCCCCTCGGTCGCCACCTTGTTGCTGGAAACGCCCGCAGGGCCACACCAATACCAGATGGTGATGGGGCCCCAGGTCAACCTGGCCGTCAACGCGCCTAACACAGCCCAGTTCAAGCTGGATAACCCCGCCACACTGACGGCGGTGCGCTTCAACTACCTGATGGCGGCCAATCGCGACGCCACCCCCAGAACCATCCGTGTGACGCTGGCGACGGACCCGGGCGGGACACAACCGATTGACCAGGCCGAAGTGACGGAAGTGATGAACGCAGGCCCCGATGAGCGCGGCCGGGCCTACGATTTTGTCTTTCCGCATCGGCCAACACTGGGGGCGGACATAACGTACTACCTCGTCACCCAGGTGATGTCGGGAGGGCCGGTGGTCGCCTCGACGAGCATCATCGCGGGCGAAACCTCATGGGACGACTGGTTGCCGCGGCCTCTGGAGGGCCGGGATGGCAACCTGATGTATCAGGATGTGAACCTCGACCTGTACGCCGAGGAAGACCCGCCCAAGCGCGAAAACATGCTGAAGCTGCTGGATCAGGCCGATTACATCTTCATCTCCAGCCAGCGGGTCATGTGGTCGGTCGTGCGCATCCCCCAACGCTGGCCGATGACCATCGCGTACTATGAGAAGCTCTTCAACGGCGACCTGGGCTTCGATCTGGTCCGCGTGTCCCATTCATTGCCCAACCTCGGGCCGCTGATCATCTCCGACATCAGCGCCCAACTGGCCTGGGGCCAGCCGCCGGTCATCGGGCCCTATGTGAGTGAGCTGGGGGCAGACGAGGCCTTCAGCGTCTATGATCACCCACCGGTTTGGATATTCCAGAAGAACCCCCAGCGCTATTCCCATGACAATGTGCGCGCCTTCCTGTACAGCTTCGACCCCGCCAAAGTAGTCAAGACCTCGCCTTTCGAGGCTTCCAAGTCGAATAAGCTGAGCACACAGGTGCTCCAGATCGTGTACAGCCTCTTCGATCCCGCCCGCAATGTCCAACTCTGGCAACACAACGTTGCGGCTACCGCGCTGCTTCAGGATAGAAACCTGCGCACCCTGAGCACGGAGCAACTGGCTCAGCAACTGGGATCGGCGGCGACACTGCTCGAGGACGAGAGCCTGCGTCAGCAGAACGAGGCGGGCGGGACCTGGGCCCGCATGTTCAGTTGGGACAGCCTGTTAGTGCGCTTCGAACCACTGGCGGTGATCGCATGGTGGCTGACCGTGTTGATCCTCGGCTGGTTGGCCTTCCCGTTGGTGTTCGTTGCTATGCGCGGCCTGGCCGACCGGGGCTACGCTTTCACCAAGACGTTGGCGCTGCTCCTGGTCGCCTACGGTGCCTGGCTGGGCGGGAGCCTGCGGCTGCTGCCGTTCACCCGCAGCACACTCCTGCTTATGGTGCTGCTACTCGGGGCGGCAGCGGCACTGATCGTGCACAGGCGGCGTGACGAACTCGTCGCCTTTGTGCGATCGCAGCAACGGCATCTGCTGCTGGTTGAAGGGCTGACGTTCGCGCTCTTCCTGTTCTTTATTATGGTCCGGGTGGGCAACCCGGAGCTATGGCATCCGAGCTTCGGCGGCGAGAAGCCCATGGACTTCGCTTACTTCAACGCCATCCTCAAGACGACCTGGTTCCCGCCCTACGACCCCTGGTTCGCCGGTGGTTACATCAACTACTACTATTTCGGCTTCGTGATCGTGGCCGTGATCACCAAGCTCCTGGGCCTGGTCCCGGCTTATGCCTACAACCTCATCCTGCCGATGCTGTTCGCTCTGACCGGGATGGGCGGATTCGGCGTAGCCTACAACCTGGTAGCCGGTATCCAGAGGTACCGCGCCGGGCAGCAGGCCCCTGCCGCGCTGTTAGATAGACCACTGCCCGCCGGCCGCTGGCCCTATATCGCCGGGGTCTTGGCCGTGTTGTTGGTCGTAGTGCTGGGCAACCTGGGCGAGATCGATCTGATCGTTGAGAAAGGTTTCCTCGCTCTGGCTCCGGCAGGGGACAGCGCACCTTGCACATTTAAGAGCACCATTCCCGGCTTGAAATCGCTGGTGTGTGATGTTGCGCCGACGGTGGGCCGGATCGGGCGCGGCATCGGTCGGGCTTTAGGGGGCCAAAGTCTGCCCATCGCCACGAACTGGTGGTACTGGAACGCGACGCGGGTGATCCCGCCGGGAGAGGGCGAGGCCGGGCCGATCAACGAGTTCCCTTACTTCACTTTCCTTTACGCCGATCTGCACGCGCACATGATCGCGATGCCTTTAACCTTGCTGGCGCTGGGGTTGGCATTGGCC
>CADDZL010000323.1 GCA_902812335.1 Chloroflexota bacterium
CCACGCCCCCACCAGGGCCACAACCTCAGTCTCATTCAGCGGCCGCAGCGCCCCCACGACCGCTGCCAGAATCAACCCGCCAGCAACCCAGCCCAGGACATAACTGCCGAACCAAGCCACCATGTGGCGATAGCGCAGAGCCTGACCCTGTTCGGCCTGCCCCAGCCGACGCAGGATTGCGCGTAGGGTTCGCGGGTGAATCAGCACCGCACCTGCCGCCAGACCAACCACCCAGACGACTGGCGAGACCGGCACACTGCTGAGCGCAGCCGGTAGGGTCATGGCATAGGTGACGAAGCCGGCAAGGATGATCAGCACTTGCTCTAGAGCACTCGCCAGCGACACCACCGACTTGGGCACACCTTCTTGTTGGTACCACACCACCCGCCCGACCACATGCCAGAGCACCCCCGGCAGACGGCGAGCCAGGTGGGTGAGGCAAAAGATACGAAAATGGCGGCGCACCCCCACCGGGTGGCTCAGTACGTCAATCATTCCGCCCCAGGCGTAGACCGCCAGGCCTAGGGCAACGCTGTACAGGCCGAATGACAGCAGGATTGTCTCAAGCCGGATCTGAGCCAGCCATGCCCCCAGCAGCGCCCGTTCCTGATACAGGCTAAGGAACAGAGGCAACAAGACCGCCAGGCTGAGCGCGATCAGCAGTGCGCGCTTCAACTCCGGCCGGCGCAGCACTGCGTCCAGGTAGTGGCGGGCAGCTTCAAGCACCCGGCGCGCCGACGTTCCCTTCACTCTGTTCAGAGCCTGCCCTGAACGTAGTGAGGGGGCAAGCTCTTTCACCTCCAGGTCCGGCTCAGGCATCCGCTCTGCCCTCATCGGCGCGCCGACAACGAAAGACGAAGCAGCTCGCCAGATTCAGCGGCACAAAGGGCGTCAGCATCAACCGGACAAGTGCCTTGGGGCGGCGCAGATAGGCCCCTAAATCGGCTCGTGAGCGGGGCCATTCGCGCTCATATTTGAGCGTCTGCATTACAGCCAATCCGTTGGCGCTAAGCATCTGCTCCCAGTCGCGCCGGGCGGCGTAGCGCTGCAACGGCTGGCCATCGTCCACGGCGTGACCCTTGCGCCAGGCCTCATAGATATTATTCAGCAGGCTGAACAGATTCGGCACCAACACCAGTGCGGTGCCATCGGGCCGGAGGACACGGGCCATCTCGCGCACGCCTGCTGCTACATCAGCAAAATGCTCCAGGCTGCCGATGTTGGTCACGTAGTCGAAACTGGCATCCGGATGGGGCAGGTGCTCACCTGCGGCAACGACGAAACCGCCCTTACCCCTCGCCGTTTCTCCCTGCCGGTGCGCCCGCTCTACGGCGGCCTCTGCCAGATCGAGCCCATAGGCATCCAGGCCACGCGCACGCGCCTGATGCACCAGGACACCCTCACCGCACGATATATCCAGCAACCGCCGGCCCGGCTGCGGATCCAGCACGTCCAGCAGCCACAGGTAGAACGAATCCAGCAGGCGGATGCCCGGGCCACGGTAAATGGTCTCGTAAGCCCGCTTGACCCAGTCGGGCCTGTTGTCATCGGCGTGGCGGATCTCCAATAGGGTCATCGGCTTCTGAGAACGAATACAGCCATGATGGATGAAAGCAACAGCTTGTTTGCCACCTGATAGTATGGCCAGGTCAAAGCACGGGCGGGCCAGGATCGCGCCAGCCTCCCCAGCCAGGCCCTCAGCTTGGGGACATACACGTGTTCGTCGAGCCAGAAATCCAGGCTCAGCACCAGTGTCCCGTGATGGCCGGTGAAGGCCGTGAACTGTGGGTGGTCAAAGCCGGTCTCGCGCAGCAATCGGACGAGAACAGGCCGCGGGAAAAGCGCCAGGTGGCGCGGCGCATCCCAACCGGCCCAGTAGCGACCGAACAGCCGCGCTTCAACCGATTCGATGCTGGGCAGGCTGAGCACGAGCAGCCCGCCCGGACGCAGCACCCGCGCAACTTCGCTCAACGTGCCGCGCGGATCGGGCACATGTTCCAACACGTCCCATAACGTCACTACGTCAAAGGACTCTGCCGCGTAGCCGGCCGCCGTCAGGTCCGAGGTTACTACCGCCAGGCCCAGCCGCTCGCGGGCATAGGCGGATGCGACTGGATTCGGCTCCACGCCATGCGCTTCCCAACCCCAGCGGCGCATCCCGTCCAGGAAGATGCCGGTGGCGCAGCCGACAGCGAGCACCTTGCCCGTGCGGCGACCGGCGCGGGCGATCACGGCCCGGCAGCGCCGGTCCACGCCGCGCCGCCGATCCCAACGCTGCCACGGCGAGGGCTCGTCCTCAATCGCAGGCAGAAAGGGGTGATACTCAGGTGGATAGTAGCGTCCCAGTTCGGCGGGCGTGAGTTGCGGGTTCTGATAGATCAGGCCGCAGTTCCGGCAGCGCACCAGATGAAAGCGACCCTCCAGGCCCAATAACCGATCGCGCGTCTCCATAAAGGGCGCGGCGTCATCGGCCCCACACACCAGGCACGCTACCCTCACCTCGCTGGGCACGGTGCCGACAGTGGATAGAAGGTCACGAACCGCCGGCCCATTACTGCTCATTGCCCGCCGCCTCCTGCCCACTCGCATGCCAGCCATCCCACAATCCGCGCAGATAGGCCTGAGCTGCTTCCCGCCGTCCCCGGCTGACCAGCCTGATCACGGTTTTCACAGAGCTACCGGCCCGGTAAGGAGCAACAATCAGCCAGCGCAGACCATGCACGTGCTTGCGGAAGAACTGCACACTGGCGCGTGCCATCCAATACCGTTCCGCCGGGGCGTCAACTCCGCCGCTGGAGACTGCCACCCGGTGCCACATCCGGGCGCGCGGCGCAACCAGCAGGCGCAGGCCGGCCGCCTGCGCCCGCAGACATAGGTCCATGTCCTCATAATACATGAAGAAGCGCGGGTCAAACAACCCCACCCGCTCCAGCAATTCGCGCTTGAGCAACAAACCACAGCCGACCAGATACTCACGCTCGATCACGTCCGGCCAGTTATCCATGTCCAGGCGCCCACGCAGATTGCCGCTCATCTCTAAGGTCAGCGGGTTACGCCCGGCCCCTGCCGACCAGATACGCCGCGGATCGGCTTCGTAATAGATCAACGGCGCTACCATCCCCACATCAGCGGGGGCCGCCGCAGCGACCACCTGGTCCAACAGATCCGGCGCTACAATGGTATCGTTGTTAGCGATAAACACGCAATCCGCCCCTTGCGCCAGCGCGTGGCGCAGGCCTACATTACAGCCCGCGGCGAAGCCCAGATTGCGCGGATTGGCGATGCACTCGACTTCAGGGAAGCGTTCGGCCACGGTGGCCAACGTCCCGTCGTTTGAGCCGTTATCCACCAAGAGTACCC
>CADDZL010000324.1 GCA_902812335.1 Chloroflexota bacterium
ATCTCTGGTGGCAGAAAGGCATCATCTACCAGATTTACCCGCGCAGCTTCATGGACAGTAACGGCGATGGTGTGGGGGACCTGGCGGGCATCCTCCGGCGGCTGGACTATGTGCAGTCGCTGGGCGTGGCTGCCATCTGGCTCTCGCCCATCTACCCCTCACCCATGGCGGACTTCGGCTACGATGTGGCCGATTACACCGGCATCCATCCCCTCTTCGGCACCATGGCCGATTTCGACCACCTGCTGGCAGAGGCCCATCGGCGGGGCTTGCGGCTGATCCTGGACCTGGTGCCCAACCATACCTCGGATCAACATCCCTGGTTCCTGGAGAGCCGCTCCTCGCGGGCTACTCCCAGGCGGGATTGGTACATCTGGCGCGATCCCGCGCCCGGCGGCGGGCCACCTAACAACTGGTTGAGCATCTTCGGCGGCCCGGCGTGGACCTACGATGAGCGGACGGGCCAGTATTACCTGCATTCCTTCCTCAAGGAACAGCCGGACCTCAATTACCGCAACCCGGCTGTGCTTCAGGCCATTCTGGATGTGATGCGCTTCTGGCTGGATAAGGGGGTGGACGGCTTCCGGGTAGACACTATCGCGTTCCTGGCCAAGGATGAGCTATTCCGCGACGAAGCGCCTAACCCCGACTACCGACCCGGCCAGCCCGCCCACTATGCGCTCCTCCGTCGCTACAGCCACGATCTGCCTGCCGTCCATGAGTATATTCGGGCCATGCGCCGCACCCTGGACGCATATGGCGAACGGGTGCTGATCGGCGAAGTGGACATGCCTTACGAGCGCCTGGTCGCTTACTATGGGGCCAGGCTGGATGAGTGCCACCTGCCCTTCAACTTTAAGCTCCTCAAAGCGACCTGGGAGGCGCAGAGTGTGCGCCAGACAGTGGATGCCTATGAGGCGGTCCTGCCCCAGAGTGCCTGGCCCAACTGGGTCCTGGGGAACCACGACGTATCCCGTGTCGCCAGCCGCGTGGGCCGCGCCCAGGCGCGTGTTGCGACCATGCTCCTGCTCACCTTGCGCGGGACGCCCACCTGCTACTACGGTGATGAGATCGGCATGGTGGATGGGGACATCCCACCGGAGAAGATGCAGGACCCGGCCGGGCTCAACCAGCCTGATATCAAGGGGTTATCCCGTGACCCGGAGCGCACGCCTATGCAATGGGATACCAGCCCGAACGCCGGCTTCTGCCCAGCGGATGTGGAGCCCTGGCTGCCGGTCGCCCAAGATTACCGCCAGGTGAATGTGGCCGTGCAGGCCCAAGACCCCCGGTCCATGCTCACGCTTTTCCGTCGCCTGACGGCGTTGCGCCGCGAGACCCCGGCCCTCAGCGTGGGGGGCTACCGGCCGGTCACTATAGGGCAGGTTGCCAGCCCCGCCGTATTCGCCTACGAACGCCGGTGCCAGGACACACGTTTGCTCGTCGCCCTCAACTTCGGCGACGAGCCTCAGAGATTGAACCTCAGCTCAGCGAGTGGGCGTGGCGAAGTACTGCTCTCAACCGAACTCGACCGTGAGGGATGGGAGAGCCTGGCCCGCTTCCATCTGCGGGCCAATGAAGGCGTGATCCTGCGCCCGGCTTAAAGCGTGTTGGGGCGTTATGCCTCCAGTATGGACTTCAAACCCATGGCCCAGGCGCGAATGGCGTTCCAATACCGGCTTCACTAACGCGCGCACCGGATTCAGCCATGTCGCCACGTGCTCACGGTACTGGTCGGCGTTCCGCATGGACAGCGTCATGCACACCAGGAACATGGCGAAGGGCTTCCGGGCCAGCTCTGCCCGATGCGTCTGCATGAATTGCATGGCCTCCGGCAGCCATTGCCCCCCTTGAATGGCGCTGCCAGCCACCACCGCCCGATATGGCGCGAAGTCTTTGACCTCTGTCACAGAGCACACCTCGACCTGCGCGCCACTTTCAGCCAGGGTTTTGCCGATAGCTTCGGCCACACCAGCGGTGGAGCCGGCGCGGCTGGCATAGGCCACCAGGATTCTGTCAGCCATAGTGGGTTATCTCTTTTCTCCCGCCGCAGTCCACTCGCTCGTATCCAGGAGCGCGCGCACCGCGCGGATAAACTCGATCAGAATCGCCAGCGGCAAGATGATCAGGACGATTCCCAGGCCCAATCGGACGATCTGGTTCCAGGCCTCGGAGCCGGAATCCAATGGGAACACGCGATAGAACACGACCAGGGAGATCAGCGCGAAACTGCTCATAACGACCTGAAGCAGATGACGCAGCCAGAGTGGGTCGTAGAAGACCAGGATCATCTGGCAGACCAGGCTGACGGCAATGGACAGGTTGATCGCCCATAAGCACTCGATCAACCTGTCGGTCACGAACGGGACGTTCCAGTTCAGCAGGTTATTCACGATGACCCAGCCGATCAGGTTAACGACGATGGCGACCAGGTAACCGAAGACCCGGCCCGTCCTGGGAATAACCTGGTGGTTCATTGTTGGACCCCACTTTTCTGCAACGCATCGGCGATAGCCGCGGCCCAGGCATCAATGGCGCGCCAATCACGGAAGTCGCCAGTGGGCGCTTTCACAGCCTTGACGATCAGCTTCTCAGGCAGGTTGAGCTTCTCCGGGTCGATCTGGCCGCCGAAAACGGCGATGTCACGCGGCCGGATACGGTCGGCAATCGGTTGTTGCGCCTCGGGGAAGCGCCAACCTTTCAACAACGCCACCGGCTCCCCCGCACCGGTCGGGCCAGAGGAGAAGAGCCAGACCGGGCGTTCCGCCAATGCCGACGCGTTGGCCGCCAGGAACGTCACTGCTTCTTTGCGCCACTGGCCCGCGTAGACGGCGCTGCCGAGGACGACCGCGCCATACGGCGTCAGGTCACTCACCTCGTCCACAGGTCGCACATCCACGGCCAACCCCGCTTCCTGCAGTGCCTGGCCCAGCCGCCCGGCAATTTCCGCTGTCGCGCCGTACTTGGTGGCATAAGCGACCAAGACCTTATCATCCATCATATTTCTCCTCGCTGTGCTACGCTTTCTTGTCTATGTTTATGTTACGCTGCTATGTGCCGGCACACATCGGCGGAAAGATGGTCTTTGTCCCAGACAAAAGGCGGCTTTCTGTCTAACCTGGGCTCAGCTAAATAGCGCACCGACTGCGACAAATGACGTAGCCGTCATGGCGGCGAGAACGTGTTACGACCGCAATTCGCGAATTTCCCTATTGACTTTTTGAGAAATCCATCGTATACTGCTAACACGAGTTATCACCCGTCTGCTGAAGGTGTCTCATGGTCCGGCGTCGCGCCACCAGCCGTCAAGTCGCCGAAGCCGC
>CADDZL010000325.1 GCA_902812335.1 Chloroflexota bacterium
AGGCGACCAGGGCCATATAGACGTCATAGGTCAGCACCGCGGCCAGCGTTAGGATCAGCAGCGGGCCAGGATCGAGCACAGTCCCCCAGGGTGGGGGCAGTCGCAGGCCGGTTGCGTTCCTGTCCAGCACACGCCATAGGGCCAGCCCCGCCAGGTGGAGCCCCAGGACGATGTAGACCAGAAGCAGGGGTGTCAGCGCCTCGACGTAAAGCCCCGGCCGGCCCCGTCGCAGCCAGAGGAGGAGTTGTGGCAGGAGCAGCAGGATAACCACCGGGATGGCGTAGATGAAAGGCCGGCCTAGAAACTCCCAGGTTAATGCCAGGCCGAGCAGATGCAAGGCGAGAAAGGCCAGGCTGAAGCCCCAGGACAGCGGCCGCCGGACCGGGTCGAAGCGGAAGGCAACAGCATCCCTGAGCCGCCCCCAGAGGGCAGTCCGCAGCGGCGGAGTGACCCGTTCCGCCAGCGCTGCGCCGCCCGCCGCCAGCAGCGCAGCGTAGAAGAGCAGCCGCATTGAGAGGACCGGGACATTCCAGAAGCGAGCCAGCGTCAGAATCAGGCCCAGCCCGCACAGCGCCAGTTCGACCCGCGCCAGCTTCCCCCCTCTCCCAAAGTTGGGAGAGGGGCCGGGGGTGAAGGTCGCCAGGCGGCCGACCAGGCCGACCGCGAAGAGCAGACCAGCGAAGAGGTATAGCGGGAGGAGTGGCCCTGGCGGCCCCGGTTCGGACTCCACAAGGTAGGCCGGGCTGAACAGCGTGCGGAGCGCGGCATCCATGGCGATAGGCTGTTATAGGCGAAGTCGGAGCGAAAGGCAAGTGAGAGCGCGGCCTACCGTACTTCTCCCTGACCGGGACCAATGGCCTATTCCGGCTGCTTCAAAAGGAGGACTACAGACCCATGTCGCTTATTGCTCACTTGTACGATGCTATGATAGACGGAAGGAGCGCCGGCTGGTGGAACGCAGGCGCTTCGGGAGAGAGAACGGATGGACATCATCGAGGTAGCCGAAAAAGTGGTTGAGCTATACACTCTGCGGCAGCTCAATGAGGCGCTGTATAGACAGAAGATGTGCCGCTGCCGGGATTGCGTCGCCAGGGCCAACGCCTGGGTGGACTGGGCTGCCGGTGACGATGACGATCTGTATGAGGAAGTGCAGCTCCCGCCAAGATGGGAGCGCATGATCCCGTAAGGCGTGCCTTTCGCTAGGGCTCAAGGTGACATTCCTTACCGCCACGCACGCTTAGTACGTGTAAAACCCTCGCCCCGTCTTACGCCCTAGCGTCCCCGCCTCGACCATGCGCTGCTGGATGGGGTGTGGCCGGTAGCGCGGGTCCTCGAAGAAGGCATGATAGACCGATTGCGTTACGGCAAAGTTCACGTCAATCCCGATCAGGTCCATCAACTCGAACGGCCCCATCGGGAAGCCCGCCGATTTGAGCAGCCGATCGATCGTCGCCACCTCGGCCGCGCCCTCACCCAATAGCCGCAGCGCCTCACCGTAGAATGGCCGGGCTACCCGGTTGACGATAAAGCCCGGTGTATCCCTGGCCACCACCGGCGTCTTGCCCAGATCGCGCACCAGCGCCAGCGCCACCGCCAGCGTCCCCTCCGAAGTCTGGTCGCCCCGGATGACCTCGACGAGGGGCATGACCGGGGCCGGGTTAAAGAAGTGCAGGCCAATGAAGCGGTCCGGTCGCTGCGTCGCCCCGGCCAGGCCGGTGATCGACAGCGATGACGTGTTCGAGGCCAGGATAGTCTCAGGCGGAGCAGCCGCGTCCAACTGGCGGAACAGGTCGCGCTTAAGCTGGTAGTCCTCCGGCGCAGCCTCGATGATGAAGCTCACGCCGGACGCGCAGGCCATCAGGTCCACCGTCGGTCGGATGCGCGCCAGCGCCGCCGTGGCTGCCGCGGTGTCGAGCTTGCCGCGTTCGACCGCCTTATGCAGCGAGGCCTGGATGCGCACCAGGCCCCGCTGCACGATTTCGCTCTGGACGTCGTACAGGATGACGGGATAGTGCAGGCTCACCGCCTGGGCGATGCCCGCACCCATCGTGCCTGCGCCGACTACGGCAACAGCTTCAACCGACAACGACGGCTTCCTCCGGCAACCGCTCCCAGTCTGGCACCCACTGGGGGAATTCGAGGCCAAACTCCTGGCAGCGTTCCTGGACCTCCTGGGCGAAGGCCAGGCGCACCTCATGGTTGTCGCGCTTCTTCAGGCCAAGCCTGCGGTAGACCTTGTTGCGCTTGCTGTTGGGGCGGCCAAAGATATTCATGGTGCGCGGGAACCACTTGTTGAGCGCCGCCTGCACCTGATCGTGCGTTTTGGGGTCCGCTGCCAGCCGCTTCACCCACGAGTCGCCATGGGCGATGTGGAACATCTCCTCCTTGAAAATACCTTCCATCACCTTGGCCCAGGGGCGATAGGACGATTCCAGGCTGTCCTCCAACTGGTGGCCGGCACCCCGGTCCATGCAGAACTGGAACATGATGAAGTCGGTCCAGGTCGGAATGGGGTAATAGAAGATGTTGACGCGCTTGTCGGCGGCGACGCGGCTGGTGCCGATGTTGGCATCATCGGCGTCAATGCGCAGGGTGAAGTCGTGCTCGCGCATACGGGCGTCCACATCCTCGCCCAGGTATTCGAGCAACTTGTAGCACACGCGGGCATGGCGGAACTCGTCCTTGGTGATCATCGCCGCTGCCAGGTACTCTTCGACCGTGGGGGCGTAACGGATGCAGGGCACATAGCCCAGCGCCCCGGCCAGCTCCGAGTCGGCCTGCATCTCCAGCAGATTGATCAGATTCTCTTTGTACTCCTCGCTGGGGATGGCATCCGGCCCTTTGATCTCGCCCGGCCCATACTCCGGCTTGATCTCCTCGTTGGCGACGAAGCTGACCTTGCGCCCGGCCTTAAATGGCTCGTCGGTCGCTCGCGTCTCGCCGTACTCGACCTCCATTCGCTCGCTGATCGGCTTTTCCAGATCGGTCTCGAACAGATGCGCTTTCTCCGATGTCATTGATACCCTCCTGTTTTCTCCGGTTAAGCCTAATGCCCTGTGAACTGGGGCGTTCGCTTCTCCAGGAAAGCCGTCACGCCCTCGTCATGGTCGTGGGTGCGACCGGCGATCTCCTGTAAGAAGGCCTCGTACTCCAGCGCCTCCTCCAAAGACGTCGTCCAGGCGCGGTTTAGCGCCCGTTTGGTCAGGCCGATGGCGCGGGTGGGGGCCTGGGCTAACTTGAGCGCCAGTTCGCGCACGGCCGGCATGAGCTCCGCCGCCGGGACGACCAGGTTGACCAATCCCATAGCC
>CADDZL010000326.1 GCA_902812335.1 Chloroflexota bacterium
CCCACGTGGTCGTTATAGATGAGCTTGTAGGCATCGGACTTCTCCGAGGTATCGGTGCCGGTGAAAGTCACCAGGAAAAGCTGGCCGACCTTTTCGGCGGGGGACATATGTGCCATGAGGTTACAGATCGCCTTATCCGGCGATGGGCAGCCGGGAGCGGCGTCGGCAGGTTGAAACAGCGGCTGGCCCAGCAGCGCCAACAGGGCCAGGCTCAGAAGCACACGGCGTATCAACTTCCCCTCCACGTCCAAGTATACTACCAGCGCCCTGGCGCGGCAAGCGCCCTTTCGGGCAACCACCTTCAGCCCGGTTGGTTCGACTAACCAATACCGGTCTTTAGACCGGTTTGCGAGGCCAGACGTTCGCGCTCAGGGCGACAGACTTGCCCCCAGACTGACTTGAAAATGGCGTTACGCCACATCTTCATCCTATGATGGTGAACGCAGTTCATGAGTATTGAAATACGCCCCTCAGGGGGTCCCGGTTTTAAGGCCGGCAGAAGAGGTGTGTAATTACGGAAGAGTTTCAATGGCTATCCAACGCCCTGGCAGGCCGTGGCGAGCAAGGTCTATGGAGAATTTGCAATGGGTCATCGTATCAGAGAGCAACTGACACTATTCCCAGAGAAGTCCGATGACACGCGCAAATGCAGGTCTCCCGATGGAGTTACGACCAGCAAATTGATCTGTACGGCTCACGTCGGGATTAATGAAGAACTGTTCCCGCTGAGACTTGACTTGCACGTTCCGTCAGGCTCAATAGTGGCGGACGCAACTTATGGCCAGGGTATCTTCTGGAAAAATGTTCCAAAAGACAAGTACAAATTGCCAGCTACGGATCTGGAGAACGGCGTCGACTGCCGAAACTTGTCCTAGAGGATGGTACGATTGACTGTGTAGTATTGGATCCGTCTTACATGGAGGGTCTCCATCGTCGCTCAGAGAGCCACATGGCAGGCGCCGGAACGTACGCTGCTTTCCGGTCAGCTTACTCAAATAGAGAGCCAACCCTTGAAGGGCCGAAATATCACGATGCCGTTCTTGACCTTTACTTCAAAGCCGGCAAAGAGGCCCATCGCATCTTGCGCAAATACGGCGTCCTGATCGTCAAATGTCAGGATGAAGTAAGCGCTAATACTCAACACTTGACACATGTGGAAATCATTTCCTACTTTCTGGTGTTTGTGAAAACAGACGAGCAAAATCCCCGAGGAAAAGGCCCACAACATGGGTCTACTTGAACAGTGGGGCATCACGCTCGCTGAGCTCGGTGCCGTTGGGCGATACACGGGCAAAGCCATGATGAAGCGCAAGATAAGAACCCCTTGCATCAGCGGCTGGTTTACGCTCGGCATTCCCCTCATCCTCTTCTTCTTGCTGTTTATCGGTCTGCCCATCTTGGTTACGGCCCTGCTGGGGTGGAACATTCCAGAGTGGCTGGGGATTTCCCTGTATGGCCTTGGCTGCCTGCCGGGCATTGGGGTGAACGTCGCCATCTACCCGTTCCTGATGAATCTGGCAAAGCAGGGGCAGGGGGAGGTGACCCTGGATGGTGATCGCATCCGCTGGCACAGTGGCCGCCGCTGGCATGAGGTGGATCTGAGCCAGCCCTATTGGGCAGAGATCGCCGCCGGCACCAGCGGGCTGGGAGAAGCCAATGCTTCCATCACCTTCAAGTCAGGTGGAGAGACGTTCCACTTGCGCGGCGCTGTACTTCTGCAAGTTCCCCTGGGAAACCCCGCCTCAACCAGCCTTCACCCACATCGAAGTCGTGGATGCCAAAGAGATAAGCACAGAACAGCGCGCCTTCATCGAGCGCCTGGAATCTCAAGTGATCAGCGCACCGACCTTCACGGCAAAGGTTACATCCGACTATCTGCTCGGCTGCGACGGGCACAGATACTTTATCATGCCCCTCGGATATGTGTTTGCCGAAGAGGGACCGATAGGACCAGCTGAACCTCCACCGTCAGGCGGTACAGGGTTGCAGAGGAGGCCGGATCACTTTTGACGCATCCCCCTAGTTAGCCTATAATCAGAGCCTCTGGACTTCCCGATTTCCTATGAGTGCCTACAAGTTCCCATGCCTTCTGGGGGTACGCCGCACATGTCCGACAAACTCATGACCCTGCGTGACGCCATCGCCCGCTACGTCCACGATGGCGATACCGTCTACTGCGCCGGCTTCACCCATCTCATCCCCTTCGCCGCCGGCCACGAGATCATCCGCCAACGCCGCCGTGACCTGGTCCTGGCCCGCGCCACACCCGACTTGATCTATGACCAAATGGTGGCAGCCGGCTGCGCCCGCAAACTGATCTTCAGTTGGGGCGGCAACCCGGGCGTCGGTATGCTGCGGGCGGTGCGCGCCGCCATTGAATCCGGCCAATTAGAGGTCGAAGAGTACAGCCACTTCGCCATGATCAGCCGCGTCACCGCCGGTGCTGCCGGGCTGCCCTTCCTGCCCATGCGGCCCACCGGGGCGCCCGACCTGGCCCGCGTCAATCCGCAATACCGCAGCGTGCGCTGCCCCTATACCGGCGAAGAACTCGTCACCGTCCCGGCGCTCAACCCCGACGTCGCCATCATCCACGCCCAACGTGCCGACATCCAGGGCAATACCCAGATATGGGGCGTGATCGGCGAGCAGCGTGAGGCCGCCTTCGCTTCGCGCCATGTCATCGTCACTGTCGAGGAAATCGTCCCATCAGAGGTCATCCGCAGCGATCCCAACCGGACAATGATCCCGGCCTTCATCGTGGACGCTGTAGTACATGAACCCTACGCTGCCCATCCTTCGTACACCCAGGGTTACTACGACCGCGACAACCCCTTCTACATCGAGTGGGACCGCCTGACCGCGCAGCCCGATGGGGCCCAGCGCTATCTGGAGGAGTGGGTCTACGGCCTGCCTGACCGGCGGGCTTACTGGGAGAAGCTGGGGCCGGAGGTCCACGCCCGGCTGGCGGTCAAGCCAGCCTACAGCCAGCCGGTGAATTACGGACGCTTCGATTGAGGTAAGCATGGAAGGCTACACATCCTCCGAAATGATGATCGTGGCCGCCGCCCGCCTGCTGCGCGACGGCGAAGTCGTATTCGTGGGCATCGGGCAGCCCAATCTGGCCTGCAACCTGGCGCGGCGGCTGCACGCGCCCAACCTGAACCTGATTTATGAGGCCGGCGTCATCGGGGCACAGCCGGCGCGGCTGCCGCTGTCCATCGGCGACCCGTGCCTGGTCAGTGGCGCTGCCGCGGTGTGCTCGATGTACGAGGTCTTCGCTTTCTATCTCCAGAATGGGAAGATC
>CADDZL010000327.1 GCA_902812335.1 Chloroflexota bacterium
ATTCCTCACCGTGCGCATTCTTCGCCCCCCACGACAGGCGGAATAGCTCGTCCTGGTCCAGGTAGCGAAAGACAATTTCGAGCGGCATCTCGCGGATGGTGCGCACGCCCCAGAAAGGCGGCGTCGGGATAAAGGGCGCCGGGCCGACGCTTGGGATGGCCTCCGCCGGCAGGCTGCGGCGTTCCGGCAATGGCCGGCCGATCTCCCGGTAAGCCTCGGCGACAATCTGCCTGACGAAGTTGTCCCGTTGCGCCGGATCGATCAGCTTATCGGCGGTCTCCAGCCCCTCGAAGGCGTCCTTGCAATAGAACACGCCCGGCTCATAGGGCACACCCTCCTCGGCGAACAGGATACGCCGCCCGAACTTGCGGTTGATGGCCGCGCCACCGACGAGCACCGGGAACTTCAGGCCGCGCCGGTGCAGTTCCTGCACCACCAGCGGCATCTGCTTCGAGGTCGAGACCAGCAGAGCCGAGAGGCCAATCGCCGTCGCGCCCACTTCGACCGCCTTATCAATGATCACGTTGGCTGGCACCTGCTTGCCCAGATCGTAGACGGTGTAGCCGTTGTTCGACAGGATCGTGCTGACCAGGTTCTTGCCGATGTCATGCACATCGCCGTAGACCGTCGCCAGGACCACCTTGCCTTTGGTCACGCCTTCCTTCTTTTCCAGGAACTGCTCCAGGTGGGCGACAGCTTTCTTCATGACCTCGGCCGATTGCAGGACGAAGGGTAGAATCAGTTCGCCTGCGCCGAAGCGGTCGCCCACGTCCTTCATCGCCGGCAAGAGCACATGATTGAGCACCCAGACCGGGTCGTGGCGCATCAGCGCCTCGTCCAGCAGCGCTTCGATGCCCTCTTTCTGGCGGTGCAGGATCTGCCAGTGGATGCGCTCCTCCGCACTCATGTCACGGGTCGGGTCGGCTTCGGGTTCCTTGCTCGCCCTGATGTCATGCTCCTCGAAGTATTGAATGTAGCGCGCCAGGGCATCGGGCCGGCGGTTGAAGATCAGGTCGTCGGCCAACTCGCGCTGGTCGGGCGGAATCTCGGCATAGGGCGTGATATGTTTGGGGTTGACGATGGCCATATCCAGGCCGGCAGCGACGCAATGATACAGGAAGACGCTGTTAAGCACCGCCCGCGCTGGGGGCGTCAGGCCAAAGGACACATTGGAAATCCCCAGGCTGGTGAAAACACCCGGCAGACCGGCCTTGACGCGCCGCACCCCTTCGATTGTCTCGATGGCCGAACGGGCCAGTTCCTCCTGGCCGGTCGAAACCGGGAAGGTGAGCACATCGAAAATCAGGTCCTCAGGCTTCAGCCCGTACTCGCCCACGACGATGTCATGGATGCGCCGGGCGATGGCGAACTTGCGCTCGGCGGTGTGGGCCATGCCCTCTTCATCAATTGTGAGCGCGACCAGGGCTGCGCCGTGGGCTTTGGCCAGCGGCACCACCCGGTCAATTCTCTCGCGCCCGCGCTCCAGGTTGATCGAATTGATGATCGCCCGGCCCGGATAGGTCTTGAGTGCGACCTCGATCACATCCGGCTCGGTCGAGTCAATCATCAGCGGCGTCTCGATGCCGCTGGCCAGCTTCTTGACGACCCGGCGCATCTGGTTGGCTTCGTCGGCGCGCTCGGTCAATGCCACGCACACGTCAAGGACGTGTGCGCCGCCCTCAACCTGCTCGCGGGCGATCTGGAGCACGCCGTCATAGTCATCGGCCAGGAGCAGGCGTTTGACGGCCTTACTGCCCTGCGTATTGACGCGCTCGCCGATGAGCAGGGGCGGCGGGTCCTGGTGCAGCGGTGTGGCGCGGATGCCGGAGGAGACCATCGGCGTGTACTCGGCCCTCACCCTCACCCCCGGCGCCGCGGGAGAGGGGTGGTTCGGGCCGATCAGTTCGATCAGGCGCTGCAGATGGGCCGGCGTTGTGCCGCAGCAGCCGCCGACGACGGCGACATGGTGTCGGTTGACAAACTCGGCCAGAGCCTGGGCAAAGGGCTCCGGCTCCAGCGGATAGACCGCCTGGCCATCCACATTGAGCGGCAGACCGGCGTTGGGCAAACACGAGATGGGCTTGCTGGCGTGCTCGCCCAGGTAACGGATCGGCTCGCGCATGTGCTCCGGCCCGGTCGAACAGTTCAGCCCGATCACATCCACCGACAGCGCTTCCAGCGTCGCCAGCGCCGCCGCGACATCGGTCCCCAGCAGCATCCGCCCGCTCGTATCGAGCGTGACCTGGCATTGCAGGGGGATGCGCACGCCGGTTTCGGCAAAGGCTCTCTGGATGCCCAGGACGGCGGCCTTGACCTCGAGAATATCCTGGCTGGTCTCAACGAGCAACAGATCGACACCGCCCTGGATCAGGCCAACAGCTTGCTCGCGGAAGACGTCGGCCAGTTCGTCAAAAGTGATGTTGGATAGGACAGGATCATCCGATGAGGGCAACATGCCGGTAGGGCCGATGGAGCCGGCGACGAAGCGCGGCCGGCCCGGCGCGCTGAAGCGGTCGGCGACGCGACGGGCGAGCGCAGCAGCGGCACGGTTGATCTCGATCACCCGGTCCTGGAGACCGTACTCACGCATGGTGATGCGGTTGGCACGGAAGGTATTGGTCTCAATGGCTTCGCAGCCGACCTCAAGGAACGAAGCGTGAATGGCCTCAATGATGTCGGGCCGGGTGATGACCAGATAATCGTTGCAGCCATTGGTGCGTTCGCCGCCAAAGTCATCGGCGCTCAGGTTGAGCTTCTGGATAGTCGTCCCCATCGCACCATCGAAGATGACGACGTGGTCACGTATCGCTGCCAGGTAATCTCTCGTCATTGGCTTCCTATGGATTTCAGTTTTTAGGTTGGTAGGCACCAGGCCCATCAGCCATCAAAAACCACAAATGCAACAAAAAAGCCCCTTCTGGATAGAAGAGGCTCAGTCAAGTTCTTGCCTGACCGCTCTCATCTTCCAGAATCTCCATCGGATGAATCCGACGGCTACTGCCGGAATTGGCACCATGCTCGCTGCGCAATCTCCGGTTGCGTAGCGCGAGCGGGTTGCCGAGGCTTCATCGGGCCGGTCCCTCCGCCTCTCTGGATAAGAGCGCGTTTCCGCTATGCAGTTATTGAGGGAGATGATAGCATAAAAGACCGGATGTGTCAACTATTCCGCTTCAATTGGGTGCATTTCAGTTTAGGGGCGACTTGTAAGCCGCCTGCCACAAAGCGTCGAATCGCTGGCTCATGATCGCCGTCCGCACCGGCAGCAGACGTTCTGCACCAGGACGACTCCAGCGCATCCCA
>CADDZL010000328.1 GCA_902812335.1 Chloroflexota bacterium
GCTGTATGCCCCCAATCTGACGCCCGACCCTGAAGCCGGCATCGGTCGCTGGAGCGAAGCGGACTTTATCAGGGCCATGCGCCAGGGGGTCACACCGGAGGGGCGCACGCTGCGCCCGGCCATGCCCTGGCCCTGGTACGCGCAAATGAGCGACGACGACCTGCGGGCGATTTATCTGTACCTGCGCAGCTTGCCTTAAGACAGCGAGTACACCGGAACGAGTTCTTCTCGCTCCGCCGAAAACCACCTGGGTGGTTTCTCGCCGCTTAGACGCTCCCGAAAAGGGGGGTTATCTGAGAAGATGGCTAGATGCAAGTGGAGCCACCTATGCCACCGGCGACACTTATTCACCCGACTTCCCCGTTACTCCAAGCGCGTTTCAGATAATCTATGGTGGTGGCGGTAGTGATGCTTTTATGACAAAGCTGAATATGGACGGCAGTGGGCTGGCATATCCCAGCTTTCTTGGCGGCAGCGATTATGATAGGGGTTGAGGCATCGCGCCGGGTGCGATCGATCAGGTTTATGTGACCGGTTATACCTTCTCAGGAGATTTCCCCATCACGCCGGGCGCGTTTCAGACGACTTATGGTGGTGGTGACAGCGACGGCTTCGTTACGAGGTTTGCGATCCTCAATGATCAGGTCTTTCTGCCGCTTATCGGGAGCAACCACTGAGGCATCGACGGGGGGACAGAGTGCAGCAAAGCCCACCCTAGCCTTGTGGATCAGCGTGAAATTGGTATAATTAGTATTGAGGACCCGCGCAAAGGGGTCAGTTCCACATCGGTCGCCGAAGGAGGTGCGTCTATCTATCGAATGAGCTAATCTGCTTCAACGTCTCTTGACCGGCTTGCCCCCCACCTATACATCCCCACCTACACAAAGGAGAATTCGCTGTGTCAACCGGAACGAGTAGAGTAATGGCCTCCCATCGGCTTGAGCATCGTCTGGGGCGCAGGTTAAGCGTACTGCTGACGCTGGCGCTGCTGCTGGCGCTGGCGAGCTTCCCCGGCGCAGCCAATGCCGGCAACAGCCAGCAAGACAGCGGCCCCACACCGACCATCATCACCGGCCGCGACGCCGTGTCCGGCGTGGTCCGCATGGACCCGCATATCTATGGACGGCCAGCAGGTCAGCCGCTGCCCACGGTGCCGGACGTGACCAACGTCAACACCACCAATCAGGCTAATGCCCAGAATGAGACGACCATCGCCGTCAACCCGCTCAACCCCAGCGTGATCGTGGGCGGCGTCAACGACTACAGGCCTGCCGGTAATAACGATGTCAACTGCGGCTTCGTGCGCAGTTCAGATGGCGGCCTAACCTGGTCATCGGGGATTCTGATGGGTATTACCCGCGGCAACGGCGGCCCGTTCACCTATGATGCCGCCGGCGACCCTTCAGTCTATTATGGCGCTGATGGCACGGCCTATTTCGCCTGCCTGGGGTTTGATCGCAGCTTCGCCCGCAGCGCCCTGTTACTGGAAAAGTCCACCGACGGTGGCGTGACCTGGAGCACGCCGACGGCCATCGTCCAGTCGAACACGATCAACCTGTTCCACGACAAGGAAATGCTGACCATTGACACGAACCCGGCCAGCCCGTTCTTCGGCCGGCTGTATGTGGAGTGGGCCGAGTTCCTGAACTCCCTGACCACCGCCCAGGAGGTCATCTCGTTCTCGTCCGACGGCGGCGCGACCTGGTCCACCCCGGCGGTCCTGAGCGGCTCGCGAACCACGGTCGAGGGTGCGTCGCCCGCTGTTGGCCCAGATGGCACAGTCTATGCCTCGTGGTGCTTTAGCAGCCAGTTCTGCGAGAGCAATGTCGCCTCGACCATCTTCGTCAACAAGTCCACCGATGGCGGCGTAAGCTGGAGCGCGGCGGTGGCGGCGGCGAACTTCACCGGCATCTCCAGCCCGCTCCCCGGCAACCTGTTCCGCACCAACAGCTTCCCGACGGCGGCGGTCAACCCGGTGAACGGCCATGTGTACATCGCCTTCGCCGACTCTGCCAGCGGCAACGCCGATATCAAGTTCGCCCGCTCGACCGATGGTGGCGTGACCTGGGGCGCTCCCATCCAGGTCAACAGCCGACGTCAGGATGACCAGTTCTTCCAGTGGATGCGGGTCGCGCCTAATGGCCTGATCTGGGTGTGTTACTACGACCAGAGCTGGAACACGACCAACTGGCTGGACATGAGCTGCAGTCGTTCGAACACCGGCACTTCCTTCAGCCGGGCCATCCGCGTCACGACCCAGTCGTCCAACCCGGCCAATGACGGTTTCGGCGGTGCCTTCATCGGCGACTACACCGGTCTGGGCATAGGCAGCAACAATGTGCCCCACGCGCTGTGGACCGACACACGCACCGGCAACGCCGACGCCTTCACCTTCAATCGGTGATCCTCTCGCCAGGCAACCTGCCCCTCACAGGGGCTTGAGAGAAGGACCTGCCAGGCTTTCCGAAGGCCTGGCAGGTCTGCTTTTCTTAAAACATGCTCTCCTTCCGCGCGCGATGGTTCTCTGAAGGCCTTTGCGCATACTGTACACCCTCCGGCAAGGGGAGCGTCAAGGGGTAGGTTGTCTTTCGTTCTTTCGTGAAGTGCTTGACAGGAGTCGGATATGGGGTTATAATCATGTCCAATTATCCGCAGCACTGCGGAGGCTCATGAACGCCATGCTTCTTACTCCACGCGCTCGTAAGCAGGGACACCCTCCAACGGGGGAGGTGGGTTGGTTCCGTTTGGGTGTTTAAGCACGCGCGATAGACATCAGGCAGGCCCAAAAGAAAACCCTCCGACCCGGAGGGTTTTTTATTTTGTGGGATAGGCTGGCAAGGCAGGCACAAGATTGAGACAGGCGCTGTACCTGTCTCAGAGTAACGGAGGGCACAATGTCAAAACTATCCGTCCATAAAGTGGTGTTGGCGTATTCAGGCGGCCTGGATACCTCGGTGATCGTCCCCTGGCTGCGTGAGAATTACGGTTGTGAGGTCATCTGCTTCACCGCCGATATCGGCCAGGGGGAGGAGCTTTCCATGCTGCCGGAACGTGCCCGTGCCAGCGGTGCGAGTAAACTCATCATGCGCGACCTGCGTGAGGAGTTTGCCTCCGACTACCTCTTTCCGCTCTTGCGCTCCGGCGCAATTTACGAGCGCAAATACCTGCTGGGGACTTCGGTCGCACGACCGCTGATCGCCAAGCATCAGGTGCAGGTGGCCGAGCAGGAGGGTGCGGATGCCCTCGCACACGGCTGCACCGGCAAGGGCAACGATCAGGTGCGGTTTGAGCT
>CADDZL010000329.1 GCA_902812335.1 Chloroflexota bacterium
TCCACCCCCCGCACCACCGCCGCGATCCGCCCGGCCACTACTGGGTAGGGCGTCATCAGGGGCAGGCTCTCTATGTGCCTCACCAGGTAAACCGCACCGGCCCCACACCCCCGGCGCTCGGCCACACAGATCGCGGTGGGATCGCTCTTCTGACCGATGTCCACACCGATAATCACAACTGCCATGTCTCCACCTCATCACTCCACAACCTAAGGACGTCCTCACGCCTAAATGCCGCTGTCTCTGCATCCAAGAATTCACACATATACTCTTGCCTGTACCACCACTCTCCCAGCGCCCGCCTCTCCTCTTCCAGAAACTCCGGTCTGATCCTGGGGCATTGGGTGGCCGGTATCTCGTATCGCTCCCAGGCTGCGGGGGAATGCCAGGCCTCATACCACCAGCCCCTGGCCCCGAACGGCGTTGACAGGGCCACCAAGCGCCCGTTGGACACCGCCAGCATCGGGCGCACACTGTAGTAAAGCTCGTCGGCCACCCGCGCCGCCTCGTCCACCACCAGCAGGTCAACGCCGGAGTAGCCCCGCACCGTCCCCTCTTTGCCAGGCAGGCTGATAATGCGGCTGCCGCTCGCCAACTCCAGCCGTAGCGCGCTTTCGGCCTGGCTGGGGACGGCCTCGGCCGGGTGGCGGTAGAAGTCGGCCACGCGCTTGAACAGTTCGCTGCTTTGACGCAGCGTCGGCGACAGCAGCAGCACCAGCGATCCCGGCCGATAAATAGCCATATGCAGGGCCATCAGGGCCGTCACCGTGCTTTTGCCGGTTTGCCGGGCGCAGTTCAGCAGAATACGACGAGAGGCCGAACGCAGCACCTGGGCCTGCCAGGCGTCAGGCTCAAAAGCCAGGGCAGCACGCGCCCAGGCCACCGGGTCTAAGGCCAGCGCCAGGTCAGCCGCCCCGCCCATCCCCGGCCTCCAACTGGAGCAAAGCCCTGGCGACGGCCACCCTGGCCTCGGTGTACGGTGCTAAAGCCGTCAGCAGTGTGGTGCGTATCGCGATCCACTCCGGCGATACCAGGATATTGACCTGGGGCCGTTCGTCCAGTTGGCCCAGGAGTTTGGCCTGGAGCTCCAATTGCTTGTGGATGCGGTCCATTGCCCGCAAGGCCAGGTCGGGATCATGCCCCTGACGGGCTTCGGCCAGGATAGACAGGGCCGTTGCGTCGACCTCCCGAAGCTGCTTCACCAGGTCTATGGCGTGCGCCGCCTCTTGGGCCTCTTGCGCTTTGGCCAACGCGGCCGGGATATGCTCCATCTGGTGCCTCTGCAGCGCCGACTTAGATACGCCTCTCTGTCCCGCTATGTCCCGTAATGGCTCACCGGCCAGTAAGGCCGCCTCTATGGCTTCACGCTCGGTATGGGTGCAAACCGTGCATCGTCTGGCCATCATGCACCTCCGGCGGCCTTCAACCGCTCACGCTGCAGCGCTACGTCGCGGGCCAACCGATCCGGCCCAGGGGCGCAGAAACCGGCTTCTGCATAGCAGACGGGACAGAGGGGCGAATAGCCGTCCACCAGGATAGGGTTGTGGCAGCAAATGCACTCCCCACCACCACGTACGACCTGGGACGGCGGTGGTGGCGGTGTCGCTTTGTCGTTCGCCTTCTCCTTGTGCCGTTCACAGTAGCCGTTCCCGTCGGGGCGGTAAACGACCACCGGCCAGCCGCCGCACACGGCACACACATCCTCTTCGAACATGCCGCTCCAGTCGTACGCAGCGGCCCAGGCGTGCACGTCGCAGAACGTCGTGCCGTCGGGCGACCGGTGCGCCCCTGGCCAGCCGCACACCCCGCACCGACCCGGGGTGTCGGGATAGGCCAGGACGGCGCGCAGGGGCCTGAGAATTTTCTTAGCGGTGCTTTTGTCACGGTCTGCGGCGTCCTGCCGGGGGAGGCCCAGCACTGCCGCCAGGGTTTCCCTCAGCTTCCCTGCCTGCAGGATGTGGTTGGCGTCGTATTTTTCACCGGCGATAACGGGCGAGTGCAGGATGACCCCTGCACCCAACTTCCGCCCCAGCGTCAGCGCCTTCTCCTCCTCGTCCAGCCAGGCGGCGCGCTTGCCGTAGGCCCTGCCCAGCGCAGCCAGCACCTTGAGGATGGGAGCGCCGGCCGTGCCGCTCCCCATGCTGACGACGTCCCAGGGTTCGGGGCGCTCCTGCCAGGCGCTCAGGGCGTTAAGCTCACCCTCAACTACCAGCAGGCCCCGTTCAAGGGACGGGCGACAGCGCTGCAGGCCGAAAACCATCGGCACGCTCCCCCTCAGCAGGACGTAGCGCCGACCCTCCGGCGCGGGCTGGAGCAGGCGGTACTTGATCGCCCACAGCTTACTGCTCCCCCCGTCAAAGGTGGGCAGGACGACGGCCGGGGTGCTCCGGCCCTTGTGGGCGTAGACGCCCGCTCCCAGCCCCCAAGCGGCCCAGGTCTCCTGTCGGATGCCACGTGAGAGCAGGTAGCGCCCAACAGGACTATCGGGGGTCAGCGCCGCCTGAGCGCGGCGGAGAGCGGCCCAGGCGGCCTCTTGCCAAGCGCGGTCGGGTGCTGCCACCGAGGCCTGCCTTTGTTCGGCCACAGCGGCGGGCCTCTCAGGGCGCGCCGCCGGGATGTCTTGCCCGGCCAGGCGGGCTAGGTGGGCCAGGGCCTGGGCGAAGCCCACCCCGTCGCGTCGCATGATGAAGTCGACGGCGTCGTGGTAGCGCCCGTCCCCACAGCCCCGGCAATACCACACCCAGCCCCTTTCGGCGGTGTGCCTGAGGACGAACCGATCCCGGCCACCACAGAAGGGGCAGGGACAGGCCAGCCAGTTCCTACCCCTAGGGACAAGTCCCACCAGGGCAGGAAGGTCAACCTGGCGCACAAGCTCTGTTGTATCTACAGCCATCTCTAACATCTCCCTATGCGATTAAGATGACCAAGTTTTAGTTCTAGGGTTGGACATCTTAATCATGCGGCCTCAGCCCTCTCTGGCGTTGTCAACGGTCGGGAGCTCCCAGACCCATTCGCCCCCACCACGCCGACCTGGCTCGCCCTGTCGCCGGACACGGATACCGAGAGCCTCCTTCGCCCGCCTCAGGGTTCGTAGGGAGATCCCTGCCGCCCCTGCCTCTTCCTCGATCTCCCTCGCCGTCCTCGGCCCTTCCGCCAGCAGGGCCGCCAGAAACTCCTCAGCCTCCTCCCTGGCCGAACGCTCGCCGTCGCTGACGTCTGAGCCCAGGATCGTCGCCGCCGTCAGGTCGGATGGCCCGGTCCACCGGAAGCCGCCGCCGTCCAGCGTGTAAC
>CADDZL010000330.1 GCA_902812335.1 Chloroflexota bacterium
GGAGAGCAGTCCGCTTAAGCTGGCCGCCTGCCGTCAAGAAGGCGAAAAACGAGTGGGCGAACTGAAGTGTCCGAACTCATGTCCGAAGTTCAGGTATGCTGCTGACCTTCAGATAGTAGATAGGACAGGGCTCCGGCGGGCTGTGCCCAGAGCGCCCCTGACGATAGCTCGGAATCGGTCGAGCGCTAACCGGATGAGGCGGATAAGCTGCCTAAGCTTGAGCCTGAGCCGGTGCTTGAGCAGGATAAACAGCCCCGAGTAGACCTCGTGCTTTTTTTCCGACTACGCTGTGCAAGTCGGCCGGCTGCGCACGCTCTGGATAAACAGCCCCGAGTAGACCTCGTGCTTTTTTTCCCCGATAGACCCCGTCCCGAATAGCCTCACCCACCAGCAGGCCCACCGCATAGGCCAGAAGCATCAGCCCAATCAACTTCTCCAGGTGGTCAAAGCTTTTGGGCATCGCCTTTTCAAGCCCCAAAAGTGCTTTTAGGTCCCGGAAAGTTTGCTCAATCTTCATCCGACTCCGGTAAATCTCCAGGGCCTTGCGGGGCTCAAGGTTGGAAAAGACCCAAACCGCTTCGTCCAAACCCTCCTGCCAGTACCCGGCCAGGTTCCCCTTAACCTTGCCCAGGTACCTGACACCCTGTAGAAACACCTTTTCCCCCGCTTTTATCACCAGCTCCACCCGCTGACCGTCCTCGTCGGTTATTGTCGGCCGTTTGGCCACGTTCAATCGGATGACGTACTTTATCCCCGAGGCCTCCAGGGCCTCAAACAGCCCCAGGTAGCTGAATTCACGGTCCAGAACCAGGGGTTTGTCGCCTAGAAGGCGCTTGACCCGCCCGAACAACCGCCACTGCTCAAGGTTGCGTGAGGTCAAATCCCGGTTGAGGGTCTGCTCAGAGTAGCAGACGAAGGCGAAGGGTATCGCCCGGCCGGCATAGGGTTGGCCGAGGACCAGAAGCCAGAAACCCAGGGTCTTCCCGTCCGATAGTCTACCCACATATCCGGTTCTTTTGGCATAGGGCCGTTCGCCTTCGGTCACATCCCCGATGTAGAAGGGGGCGTCCTCATCAAAGAGGCGTAAAAGAGGCTCTCCGGGGTCCACCTCGTTGAGAAACCGCTGAATAGCCTTGTAATTGGCTTCAGGGCTTGTGCCGGGCATGACCTGGGAAAGGTCAGAGATGCGCAGCGAACCGGCCTCTAAGATAGCTTTGACGAGCTTGGCGGCCTTGCGGGCGTGCTCATCCCGTTCGAAGCTCTCGGCCATGAACGGTTCGACCTGCTCGAGCGGCAAAACTTGGGCCACGGCTTTGCACCTCCATCGGGGTTTCGACTGATTATACCCCAAGCTGTCCTAACTGCTATCTGAAGGTCAGGTATGCTGTAATTGTGAAAAAAAACTGATGCCCCTGGCATCCCCGGCAGCACCTCCCAGGAGGAGACGTTATCCGCCACTGCTCTGTTCCCGTTGAGGACGACAACCGCTCAAGGTGTGGGTGTGGCCAGTGGTGAGACTAGTGTTGGCGGTGGTGTCCATGTCCCCAATGGGGGCGTGGGCAGAGGCGGCGGGGTGAGCGTGCAGGCAGGCGAGGATATATACTGGCGCGACGGCACATCAAAGTAGAAGACCCCACCAGTCATCGTGGACCGGAGACGAATTTGGGCACCTAGCGCGCCAACAACGCGGACCGCCCCAACTGCACAAGGAGTTAGATACTCGGCGGCATCAACCAGCGTAGGGACAGTGCGATTATTGATGGTGGAAAGCCGCCAAACTTGCAGGGCGATCACACCTTGTTGAGTCGTCGTGCCATCTGCGTTGGCTTTCGCACCGGCCCAGAGGATTGTGCGCTTCGTCTTCCCATCAGTATCTTGATACCAGGCGTTTTGCATGTGGTATTGATAACTGGAGTATGGCGGCTGAATCTGTACGATGTATCCGGCTCCAGCAGGTGTACTTTGAGGCAAGAGAGAATAAGCCGTTGCCTCCGGCGTAGCTAACTCCATTCCGATGGGAGATGGTTTGGGCTCTTGCGATAGACCGGCAGTTGGACGGGCATCCTCGGTTCGTTGTAGTGCCTGTTTCGTTGCGAACCAATTCGGACCTGGCGTGGCTACTGGCGAATCAAAGGTAGGAGGTGCACCTGCGTACCTGAGCACTATAGCAAGCGCAGCGAGGAACAAGATAATCACAGCGCTTCCAATCAGCGCTGGCACGATTATCTGTCGCGTTGGGTGTTGGTTCATAGTAGCCTCGCTTTCTAGTTCTCTGAACTGCTCGCATTCTCCCAAGTGATGTCAGTTGCCCAGGGCAGGTTTGCCTGCCGGGTTCGTTCATCTTCATAGAGTGCCTCGTATAGCTGTGCCCAACCTTGCTCCGGCCGGTTTTCAAGGTCCGGGTCACATGAGTGCCCTGGGTCGTGACAAGCCTGCCATTGGGTCATAGAGCCTTTAAAGTTCATCCGATAACCGTGATTAACAATAGAGTACACGCTCATATGATACCACTGGTCCGCGTGGACACCATGGATCTCGTAGATAAGGGGCAGGGGCCAGGCTGGTAAGGCGCCATACGAGACATACCAGATGTCCTCACAACTCCAAGTAGAACCGGCTAAACCCTCACATGAATAGTTGTGGTTGGTATAAGGACAACCATCACACGAGCCATAGTTGTAATAGAATGACCCCAACGATGGATTATAGGCGGAGATATAGCCGCTTACCCACTCCCGTGCCTCCAGAGGATCACTGTAACCGTAAGCTGAGTTAGCCCAGGTTTCAAAGTCATTCGCGCCTCGTGCACTCTCCCGGCTGGCATAGCTGGGCGGATCATCAATCCAATCATTAACATCGTCAATCAGATTCGCCCATGCTACACCGTGTTGAAATGTAACATAAGGGCCATAATTGCTCGTTCCAATCGCAAGCGTGAGGTGTATATTGGGTTGATCATGTGAGCAATTCCAGAAACCACTTAGAAAGCCCCTGACCCCGGCAAATATCTGCGCGGTGGAGCGAAACGGGTAACCAGCAGCGAAAATATACGTGCCATAGAGACCATTCTCTTCCCCAGGCTGTCCAAAATCCAGGACAACAACGATGTCCTCGCCGTCCGGGGTTGCATTTGCTTCATTACAGCCCAGGTCATAGAGCACCTGGTAGTCTGTCGTTGCCATATAGCGAGAGGTACTCCAGTAGTGGCAGCAGAGGTCATAGATGGCAGGCAGGTACGCTTGCGGTGTCGCAGGCGGGGGCAGGGGGCTATCAAAGGC
>CADDZL010000331.1 GCA_902812335.1 Chloroflexota bacterium
GCCTGGAACTGGTCGCTGCACCAACGGCCGGCGCTGGCGCTGGGGCTGCTCCTGGGCATCCTGGTGTGCGATACCCTCCATGAGCTGCTCGACCGCTACTACCCCACCCGCTTCCTGAGACGGCTGCGCCGCTGGCGCTAAGCGACCAGTGAGACCCAGCGTCGTTCGGTGATCATCCGCGACCAAGCCGCACTTGAGAACAGCCTGCTGCCGGGGAATCTCCTCTGACCTACCGGCCGCAGGCCCAAATTCCACTGACGATACACCTCCCTCTGGCGACTGAGACAAATGTCTCACTCGAACTGAGACATTTGTCCTTGAATTGAATTCCTGATCGGCTTATACTGTAATCTGGAGCTAACCATATGGTAACTGGGCGGCGAGTCGCTGTCACTTTCGTGCTTCTGACGATCGGCATCCTCATGGCTGTGTCCCTCTCAAGCCGATCGGCCCCTTCTCCACCGGCTGAGCCTGGCGAGGATGGCCGGATCGGTCTCGTCTATCTCCCGCTACCGGCTAGAAGCCCGGAGGAGTACTGGGCACAAGCGACTCAGCTTCCTCCGAAGAAAGAAGGCGCGCTCCTGACCCTGGCTGAAGCCCAAAGTTTGGTGTCATTCCATATTCGTACCCCCGGATACCCGCCTGATGCTTCTCTCGTGGGTGTCCACCTTTGGCAGACAATCTATCCAGATGGGTCGAGAGATCCCATTCAAGCTCAGTTGGAGTACCGGATAGAGCAGACGAAAGTCATGATCTACGAATCTCTCCTCCCCCCTGGTTCATCCCCCACCACGGAGGCAGCGATTTCCAATGCTACACCAGTAGCCATTGGTCAAGGGGTCGGCGCTGCCATAGCGCAAACGCCCTGGGGGCCAGGTATAAGCCTCCACTGGGCAGATCAAGAGATCGGGATCACGATGTATGGCGAACTACCTCTCGACGAGATGATCCATATCGCGGAGACGATGCAGGCGGGTAACTAAGGGGTGACTGGGGGAGAACGCATGCTCTTCCTGGTTCTGC
Source organism: Chloroflexota bacterium (assembly GCA_902812335.1). GTDB lineage: Bacteria > Chloroflexota > Anaerolineae > DSLN01 > DSLN01 > DSLN01. The sequence continues at coordinate 1,024 of CADDZL010000331.1, forward strand.
TTCTGCGACTCTTTGTGGCTGTGATTCTGTTCGCCGCAGGTTGGGCTAAGGTCAGAGAGTTAGAGGAATTTACTAAGGTCGTGCTCGCGTTTGAGATCCTGCCAAGCTCAGCAGCCAGACTGCTCGCCAGGGGTCTGCCCTGGGGCGAGTTGGGTCTGGCAGTGCTTCTGAGTGCTGGGTTGTGGATCCGAGCGGTCGCTATTCTTGTAGCGCTGTTGCTCAGTGTATTTGGTTTAGTCATCGCCGTGAATCTGATGCACGGCAGGGAACTAAAGTGCGGCTGTTTTGGCAGCCGCCGGTCCAAGAGGGCCGGGTGGGACCTCATAATGAGAAACGGTTTCCTGATCAGCCTGTTAGTGCCCGTGTTTATGTTCGATGGAGGCGCTGCGACACTTGGGTCCTTGGTTCCCTTCTTGAAGTGAAGGTGGACTGCATGGCGGGTAGAGGACAAGGTGTCTAATGTGAAATCCTGCCTGTGCGTGGCGAGGGGTAGCTGCCCCGATGTAAGAGGATATTATGAGCGACAATATTCATAGTGACACTGCTGTCCAGACAAATGACGAGAAAGGGGTCATGGTGCGACTCTCCAGACGCTCAGTGCTCAAGCTTATCAGTGCTACCATCCTTGCTACCACCACGAGCCTGGTCCCCGAACTAAAGGGGGTGCGCGAAGCCTATGCTTTTCAGTGGTGTTGGAGCGGCCACGACTGGTTCTGTTGTGACTGCCGGTCGACCACAATTTCATGCCAGTACCAGTTTATGTGCGGGGATGCGAACCCGATGTGGGTTCAATACGCGGTTATCTGTGAGCCGGTATTCGGCTGTAACACCTGCCAGGATGTATGTTCGGGACCCTACTATCACTGCTCTCCTGATTGCAGTTGGCCGTGCAATCCATGCACTCAATGCCCTGAGGCATGAATCGCCGCGGGAGATGAAGACATGTTAGATTCAACCGTGACGCTAAGAATGATCCTCGCCCGGCCCGGCGAGGTCGACTGGCGACCTCCGACGCGCACTTATGCTGCAGCGCCAGCAAAGCCAGTAAGGTTGGATTTGCCTCGGATCGAGGAGAGGACTGGATTCCATGTCAAGGTGCCTGTCTTGGAACGCGTGGCACTGGTAGAGACCGCCTGGACAGAGGGTAAATCGACCTATTATGGTGATTTCAGCGATGGGGCTCTCACAAGGTGGCAATACGGTGCTGGAAACGATTTCTTCGTATTAGAGCAGCGCCGTATCCTGCGAAGCGATACCCCCGAGATGTTTATCTACCCAAGCGAGATTAGGGCATATCAGAAGACTATAAATGGGGGAATAGCTACGATTGTCCTGCCTCCACCTGATGTCTCTGTATCCTTTGCCACGTGGGCGGCTGAAGATACAGTGATAGATGCGTTCTTCTTCTGGGCAGTAGATGAGGCGAGCATAGAGAGGATCCTGGGATCCCTTGCATAGCTCTCGACAGGTGGACGTAGGAGACCCTGTCTAACTACCCCACCCGCTTCCTGCGACGGCTGCGCCGCTGGCGCTAGATAGCTGGCGGTAGTCACCGCGCTTGAAGCCTCGGTTTGTGCACAGACGAAGACGTGCGGTAAGATAAGATGAGCATACGCACAAACCCAGTCATATGGCTGAAGCGCATATCCAAATCGATCAGAGCTGTCTTGCCTGCATTTCGAGGGCAGATGGCATCTTTCGTGACCTCGATGACGCGCGCCTGCTCGAACTTCAGCAGATGTGGCAGATCAGGAGCTATCCTGCTGGCACTGTGATATTCGCAGAGGGCGACGTGCCACAGGGCGTCTATTGCATCTGTTCCGGACGGGTGAGGCTCTCCATGTTTACCTCTGCCGGGCGAATAGCGATTGTGGATGTCGCCACTCCTGGCGATATCCTCGGTGTGGGAGCCCTCCTGTCAGGCAAGCCCCACGCTTTGACGGCGGAGGCGCTTGAGGAGAGCCGCTTCGGTTTCATCCGGAAGGATGACTTCCTCGGTTTCTTGGGTCGAAACGCAGACGTGAGTTTGAGGCTAGCCCAGAAGTTAGCCGCTCAGCTTTATGAGGCTTATCAGGAAATACACGACGTAGGCCTGAAACGATCCGATGAGCGGCTGGCGGAATTGCTGCTGAGGCTGTCCCAAAGCTACGGTGAGGCGACGCCTGAGGGCACCCAGCTCAGGATCAACCTGAGTCAAGAAGAGCTGGCCGAGATGGTCGGCACATCCAGACGCAACCTGAGCCGGTCGCT
>CADDZL010000332.1 GCA_902812335.1 Chloroflexota bacterium
CCCCTCACCGGTTCCCCGGCTTAGCATCCCGGAACCCTGGGGGTCTGGCGGCGCTAAGGCCTGGAGGAGCGAACGGTCACGGTTAGCGGACCAGGCGCGGTCGGCGGCAGCCAGTGCGGCCGGCACCGGTGCACCCAGCCGGCGGAGTTCCTCGACCATTCTGTGTTGCAGCGCCAGATCGGTCGTGGTCTGGAAATAATCGCTGATGACCTTGTAGGTGCCACCGCCCACGAGAACGATCAGCGCCAAGGCCACGGCCAGATATAGGAGAGTCAGTCGCAAGCGCAGACCTCTAAGCATTCTTAGCCTCCAGGCGATAGCCCACCCCGCGCACGGTCTCAATCGGATCAGGATAGCCTGGTAGATTAAGCTTGCGGCGCAGGTAAGAGATATACACGTCCACCATCGTAGGCTGCACGTCGCTCTCGTAAGACCAGACGTAATCGAGGATCTGCTGCCGGGTGAGGGCCTGACCGGCATGGCGCATCAGGCATTCGAGCAGGTTCCACTCAGTTGAGGTCAGATCGAGGGGGCGGTCGCCGCGCCGGGCCGTATGGGCACGCAGATCAAGCACCAGATTGCCGCAGCGCAGTTCCGAGGCATCGCTGGCGGTGACGATAAAACGCCGGCCCAGGGCGCGCACACGGGCCAGCAGCTCCTCGAAGGCGAAGGGCTTGACCAAGTAATCGTCTGCGCCGCTGTCGAGGCCGGCTACCCGATCCTCCACCTGGCCGCGCGCGGTGAGCATTAAGATCGCCGTGGTTAGGCGAGCAGCGCGGATGGCGCGGCAAACGGCCGGTCCATCGCGGCCGGGCAGCATCCAGTCCACGATCGCCACATCATAGATACCGCGCAGCGCAAGTTCCAGGCCGGTGTCGCCGTCGTGGGCCACGTCCACCGCAAAGTGCTCTTCTTCGAACACTCGCGTCATCAGCCGCGCCAGGCGTTGGTCATCTTCAATCAGCAAGATGCGCATCTTGTCCTTGAAGCACCAGTATAGTGTACCAACATTGGAAATAGATTGGGAAATCCGCGCCGGTGCTCTAATCTGTTCTTAAGCCCGATCAGGCCGTCTGGCACCACCGCCCGGAATATATCCAATTGTCACCCGATATGGAGGGGATAGGGTAAGTGGGCGGTACTGGCCGGCAGCGCCAGCCCGCTGTTCCTGACGATCTATCGTCTGTTGATCAACAGAGTGGCGTCACCTGAATTGAGGCGCGGGCTCAGTCAGAGATAGGGTCGTGGTCTGCGATATGGCCTGCGCCCGGTCAACGCCAGCGGGTTGGTGGCAGATGTTGGACGCCTCGTGGAGCAGGATGCATAGCGCCGCCGGATCGCAGCCCTGTTGACGCAACCAGCGCGTCGGCACGGCATCGGCATCGGCCAGGATGGCCTCGACCAACTCGGCTTCGCTCACGGGTGTCTTGCGGGCCTCCGCTGCATGGCGCTGGCCTGCCAGCTTCGCCAGCAGGCGGTCAGCGCGAGGTGTCAGGATCACGCCCTGCCAGGGGTGACGCAGGCAGCCCAACCCAACCTCGACGCGCAGATCGGCCTGCACCCGGTCTGGCTCCAGTCCGAAGTCGGACAGCAAAGCGGCCGCCACCTGGCCGGGCTGGATGGCGGCGATAAACAAATGCTCCAGGCCGAGGTAATAGTGGTGCAGCCTGACCGACTCGCCCAGGGCGCTGGTGATCACCTGCCGGGCAGCGGGACTGAACTGGCTGGAATCCAGGGGGTTGCCTGCGCCCAGCGGCGATATCTCCCCTTCTCCCGGCTTCTCCTGAAATGCCTCGAGCCGCAACAGCGTCTTGCCAACACGAAACATGCTCCCTGGTGCCAGCGGCATCCGGCCCCGCACCGGTTCCCCGTCCATTAAGGTGCCGTTGTGCCCACCGAGGTCTTCCAGCCAGACCTGACCGTCTTCGTAGTGCAGACGTGCGTGCTGGCGTGAGGCCCACAGGTCAAGGCGCAGGGCGACCGTATTGGTAGCGTCACGTCCTATCGTCACCGGCCAGCGATGCAGCGCGATGGTCAGGCCATCTAGTGGCCCGCTGAGAGTGGTTAGTTGAAAAGGCGTGTTCCGCGAGCTTCTCAAAGAAAGTGCTCCTTTAGAATTAAAGTCGTCAGACCGGCTGGGCGGAGAGGGCTGAGCAGCTATTCACTATCCGGCAGGATAACATGAGGTCTGCGGCTTGACAATGGTACTTTGCTCCATTTCAGAAGCATAGGAACGTATAGGAGCTCACGAGCTTCAATAAACGCGCTCGCTATCGGATAGCTCGCCATCTCGAATCAAACCCGCTTCGCGGGTTTCCTATAAGTAGAGTGGTCTAGCCGAGTGAGAGGATGAAGTCGGCGATTGCCTGGGCCACGGCGGTCGGATGCTCCAGTGCGACCATATGTCCGCCGCCTTCGATCAGGCGCAGGCGCGCGCCGGGGATATGTTCAGCCAGGTAAGCGGCGTACTTGGGTGGCGTCATCTGATCGGCTGAGCCGCCAATCACCAGTACCGGCAGGCGGATGCGCTCCAGATCACTGGTGACGTCAAAGGCATGGCAGGCGGCGTAGTCGCCCTGGAGGACGTCGGGTTGGGTCTCAGCCAGGCGGCTTCGGCCCAGGCGCAGGAGTTGCTGTGATGCGCCCGGGCCGTATTCGTGGCTGATGATAAAATCCAGCGTCCGCTCCCGGTTGGTCACCAGGCCTTCGCGGATCTCCGGCGTGACGCGCAGCCTGGCACCGGTGGCGATCAAGACCAGGCCTGCCAGGGGCGCCGGGGCGTGCAGTGCCATATCCTGGGCGATAGCCCCACCCATGGAGTGACCGGCCAGGATGACATGCGCTAGGTCGAGTGCTTCGAGGAAGGCGCTGACGGTGGCGCGGTAGGCGCTGATGGAGGTCCGGCCACTGCCACCGGAGCGGCCATGGCCGGGCAGATCGAGCGCCAGGACGCGCACGCCGGCGAGGCGGCGCAGTTCGGCCGGCCAATCGAGATGGCTGCCGCCCGCGCCATGAACGAGTACGAGTACAGGACCGCCCTGCGGAGCCCCCCGCTGCTCGGCGTAAAAGAGCTTTTCATCAGCGATGGTGATATAGGGCATGGTGATTGCTCCCACGGACGTCCCACAGGCCCAGGAGCCTGCGGGACGTCCGTGAAGTGAGTGTTATAGGTGAAGGTTATTTCAAGATAATGGGCAGATACAGGCTGAAGCCTGTAGGTGTTGCCGTGGCCGTCGGCGTTTCCGTGGGCGG
>CADDZL010000333.1 GCA_902812335.1 Chloroflexota bacterium
TGAGCCAGCGGTGAGGTATGAATGCGGACCCCGGAGAAGTCACGAGCGAGAAGCCTCTCCATAGGCGTGCGCAGGGATACGGGTAGCGGTTCACCCGGCCCGAGTTGTGCCAGCCGCTGCAAGGCGGCTGTGGCCGGCCGGGCGTGGGCCGGTGACAGGTGCCGCAGGATGTGTAAGGCGGCTGGCTCATCGTGGGCCGTTCTGGTGACTAGGCGGGGGATCAGGCCGAGAGCCGGCCAGTCGCGCTGGGCCTGGGTCTCCGCGGGCCGATGCAGCGCCGGCGACAATTGGGCAGCGGCTGACAGGTCATGGCTGGTGGGCCATGGCCGATGCCGCGTGGTCGCCGTCGGCACGCCTGCCACCGATGGCCGATCGCCGGTGTCTAACGTGTGCGCGCCGATAGCTGGTGGCGGTTGGCCTGGCAACCGGTCGGGAACGATGCTCATACTGGTGGTCGGTTCAGGAGCGGCACCGGAGACACGCGCCAGGTGCAAGCCGCCTGGCGGGCCAGACGGCGGGGCTATCCGGGCGGGGACCGGCATGGCCTCCGTGCTGGCCGCATGGGCGGCGCTTGTAGTGCGCCGGCCGGATAGCCAGCGAGACACAGTCGGCGACGATATGGATTCGGGCAGGGATATGCGGACTGGCCGCGCATAATCCGTGTTCAAAATCTGTGCCTTCTGTGCCTTTGCCAGCCAGCGTCTGGCGAGAACTGCGAGGGGTATCTCCAAGCCTGGGGTGGCTGGTGCAGCGCCAGCGGGCGTCTCCTCCCGGCTACCGGCCCATGCTTCCGCAATCGGCAGGGTGGCCGGGGTCGGCAAAGCCGATCCAATTGAGACCAGGCCGGCGTTGGCCCGGGCTGCTATCGCGTGAGGCCATGCCTCGCGTGGTTGAGCAAGGCTCTTTATCTTTGCTATGGCGGGCGCAGTTCTGACCCTGCCGGCTGTAGCCGGGGCGTATTCAAGGAATGGTCTTGCCTCTCTGGGGCGGTGCGGAGGTTGGCTCTCCGAGGCACTCTGCAACAGACTGCTGGAGGCCGGCCCTCCCAAGGATATGCGGCCGACTCGGATATCCCGGTGGGGCGGAGCTGGCAACAGGCCAGGGCGCGCCCACGCTGCACGTGTAGGCGACCGCGACAGAATCGGCGCCTGCGGGGATGCGGCCACAGGCGCGATTGTCCTGGGCGCTGGCAGGAGCCACTCGCCGGGCGGCTGCGGGGATGGGGGCGCGAGAGGTGGGGAGATCGGCCATAGCTGGACCTCAAGAGGCGCAGGCGCAGGGGACTCCTCTGAACCGGCCACCTGCGTCAGGTCTGCTGGCATGGGCAGTGTGACCTCTTCGTCCGGCCAGGGCGCGGCCCTGGCGGCATCACCGGCGGGTGAGAACGCATCAGGCAAGGTGAGGGCGTGGCTGGCTGGCAGGCCAACAGGCCGCCGTCGCGCCACCTCGAAAGGTTGCTCCCCGCCCTGCCGTCGTCGCATGCGGTAGTCGTAGCGTGGCATTGGACCCGTCCAGACGCCGTAGCCGGGGAAACCGCGCCAGGGCACGATGAGCGCCATTGAGAGGCTCCGACGGCTGATGACCGCTGAGGCCAGCGCCGGGCTGATCCCCAGATGCAGCGGGCGCAAGCTGGGGAACGTAGTGCGAAAGCGACTGAGCCACGTGGGCCGGCGCTGCGGGAGAGCCGGAGGGAACGCCATAGCCGCCGCCGGTCGCGGCCACGAGGCCTGGCTGCGCGCCAACCAGCCCGGCCAGAGCCCGCGCGCGGCTGTGCGCTTTATGCTGATGGAAGACTTCGGCCCCTTCACGATCCCTTCCCCGGCAGTCTTGAATCCAGCATCTTACTGAGCGAAGCTCATCCCCTGGTGGGCCAGCACCAGCGTCTCGATGGCGATGGCGTTCTGGTCGGCCGAGAGGGCGACAGCGCTCCACTTGATCGGGTAAGCGTCCTGGAACACCCACGTCCGCAGCGGGTTCTGGCCGCTGAGATCGTACAGTGTGACGGTCACGCTGTGAGTCGTGATCTGGCCTTTGACCGTGTTCTCGACCCAGTTCCAAAGCTGCTGCCCATCAGTAGCAATGCCTTTCTTGAGTGTGAGGTTGGTGAATTTGAACCGGCCTGGGAAGCGGTGGATGCGCGAGTTCAGGCCGCCCTCTTTGTAGTCAAACGTCTCTGATTCAAACTCAAGGCCCGAGCACTCCGAGAACCGGGCGATGTTGATCCCCTGAATCTCGACATGAAACCTGAACGAGGGCGAAGGGTCAGAGCGGCTATTGGGTGACATCGTCTCCTCCTACCATTGCCTCGGGCCGCAGCGGTCGCGATGCATGGCCAGTTCCTGGCGCATCAGGTCATATACCCGCCTGGCGACCGCGCGCGGATCGGGGGCGGAGCCGCTAGATGCGGCTGCCGGCGCCGCTGATGCCGGACCCGCTTGTTGAGGTGGCGCGCCCGCCGCTACCCCCTGGCGCTGAACGGCCAATGTCATTTCGGCGAGTGGCTGCCCCTGGGTCAGCCGCCGAGTCTGAACGCTCAGGTCGAGCATGGCTAACCCAACCAATCCTGAAGCGGAATACCCTGCGACGGTGCTGAGCTTTCGTTCATCCGCCGGTTAATCGCCGAGATCTCCTCAATGAAGCGTTGGCGGTCACCGTGCTCCAGGTTGAGGATGTCTTCCAGTGGCCAATGAAAGTGATAGGCAACGAAGGCTACCTCCTCGAACAAGCTATCGAGGGGGTAGCCTACAATCCCCCCGGCTCGCCCGTCTCCACCTGGAAGGTGTGGCTGCACTCCGGGCAGGTGACGGTCAGTTGGCTGGTACCGTCGCTGTTAATCCGCCTATAGAAATCCTGCAAGTAGGCCAGATCGGCTGTGAACAGCTTCTCGATGACGCCCGTATTCACCTCATCCAGGTCGCCCAGCCTGGTGATGACGCGCGACAGGATGACCACGGTCAGGTAGGCCTGGTTATTCTTGACGCGGGGGTCGCGCAGGGGGACGATCTCATCCATCGCGGTGGCCAGCCGCATGGTGCCGCTGCGGTGGATGTTGCCGTCGGCATCAAGGTAGCCCTTGGGCAGGGTGAACTCAAACTCGGTTTGCAAGGGAGTGGCTTTTTGTGCTGCCATCTTTCATCTCCTCTCAGCCCTCACCCCCTACCCCCTCTCCCACGTTGCGGGAGAGGGGGTAGGGGG
>CADDZL010000334.1 GCA_902812335.1 Chloroflexota bacterium
TCCCAGGCCTGTTGGGCCGGGCGTTCCCTCCTCCCGGCCCAACAGGCCTGGGAACGGCAGCAAGCTTTCGTGGCCAATGCCAGCCATGAGCTACGCACTCCGCTCACGCTCCTGCGCGCCAGCGCCGAAGTGGCTCAACGTGGCCTGCCGGAGAACGATGACCGCCGATCATTACTCGAGGATGTGCTGGCGGAATGCGATTACATGGGCCGGCTGGTCGAGGACCTGCTTCTGCTCTCGCGGCTCGACAGCGGCCGCCTGACGCTGGAACGCCAGCCCATTTCATCCTCGGACCTGCTGGCCGACGTGCAGCGCCAGGTCGGTCGCTTAGCCAGCGAGCGCGGCGTGCAATTGACGACAGATGGCGCCAGTGGGACAGTCTGGGGCGATCCCACTCGCCTGCGGCAGGCGCTGCTGATCCTGCTTGATAACGCACTGCGCCACACACCCAAAGGCGGGGCCATCCGGCTCGGAGCCCGCTCCCAAGGGCGACAGGTGCAGATCACCGTCGCCGACAACGGCACCGGCATCGCCCCCGAACACCTGCCGCACGTGTTCGAGCGCTTCTACCGGGCAGATAGTTCACATGAAGGTGAGAGGGGCGGCAGCGGTCTGGGGCTGTCCATCGCCAAAGCGCTTGTCGAGGCTCAGCAAGGGCAGATTCGCCTGGAAAGCCGCCTGGGAGAGGGCACGCACGTGACGCTCATTCTTCCCGCTGCACAGTAACATGTGAGGAGGCGGGGACTCCAGTGTGGACGGTGTGGTACCCCCCATACCGCCCCGGTTATGGAATCTATCTCTTAAAGTTCATCACGATGCGGTATCCTGCTCCCCCCGCCATTTTGCGGGGCTGATGTGGGCCAAACTGCGCTGACCTGACCCCGCCCTTTCGGCTATACTGGCTTGAGAGTGCAGGTCATGACAGACCATCGGCTGAACGCCCCCCGCTCTACACTCCGGGCTCCACGCAGACCAGCAGTAGCGCTGGCGGCCTTAGCCATCCTGGTCGGCCTGGCATATGCCGTTTGGGGTTCACCGTCGGTCACGCCGGCTTACCAGGCGGGCGACGTCGTGCGCGAGAAACCCATGCACGGCGGACACGAGATAGCGATGGATGCTGCGCCCATTGCCATCCCTTTCCTGCCCGCCGATGGCCCTCAGCCGCGCATTGACATCCCCGTAGATTCATACGACTTCGCCAGCATCGCCCCGGCCGAGCGGGTGGCTCACGTATTCGTGATCCGCAACGCCGGCCAGGCGCCGCTCACCATCAGCCGCCTGTACACGACCTGCGGCTGCACCCTGGCCGACCTGAGCGGCAGTGTGATTCCGCCTGGCAAACTGGCACTGCTGACAGTGACCTTCGACGCGGGCCTGCATGACGTGCGCGGGCAGACCGTCCGGCGCGGGGTGATGATCGAGAACAATGACCCGACGCGACCGCTCGCCGAAATCTGGATCCAGGCCACCGTGCGCAGCCGGTAGGGCCGGTTTCCTTTCCATATCGGTCGCCACTACTATTAGGGCCACTTATGATATAATGCTCAAGGAGAGGGGACTGAATGGCTAAATCCGGAGAAAAGACCTACCGCCCATCGCAGCAGCGCCGTGCACGCCCTATCGGGCCACTGGCGCTGATCGTCGGGGGCAGCCTGCTGCTCGTAGGCGTCGTGGTATTTGTCATCTTCAGCCGGAACGCCGCCAGTAGCGCTCCACCGCCGGGCTTCCAACCACAGGCACAAGGCCCGCGCGTCTCCGTGGACCGCGAGACGATTGACCTCGGCCGGCGGCCGCTGGATGTGCCGGTGGAGGCGGTGTTCTATGTTACGAATGTCGGCAGCACCGAGCTGCGAATCGAGGGCGAGCCCCAGGTCGAAGTCGCCAAAGGATGCTGACCGCCCAGAGCTGTCGTCGGTTCGACGACTCTGGGACCCGGACATGAAACGACCATTACGCTCAACTTCATGATGCATGCCGGCATGGATGGACCACACGACTTCCGCGTCCACCTGCGTACCAATGACCCGCAGGAGCCGGAAAAGGAACTTAAGGTACTGTCCTACTGGGGCCAGTAATGTCTGATATCATCCGCGTGATTCTGGCCGACGACCACGCTGTCGTGCGTAAGGGCATCCGCGAATTCCTGGAGGAGGCCGGCGATATCCAGGTCGTCGCCGAGGCCGCCGATGGCGATGAGGCCCTCGCCCTCATCCGGACGCATCGTCCCGACGTGGCCGTACTCGACATCCAGATGCCTGGCCGCAGCGGCATCGAGGTCACGCGCCAGGTGCGCGCCGAGGGCCTGCCGGTGGGCGTGCTCATCCTGACGGCCTACGACGATGACCCCTATGTCATGGCGACGCTCCAGGCCGGAGCCAACGGCTACGTGCTCAAGACCGCCGAGGCCGATGACCTGGTGCGCGATGTGCGCGCCGTTTATGAGGGACAATCGGCCCTCGACCCGCGCATTGTACGTAAGCTCATGAGCCAACTGGCGGGTGCGGCAAAGACCGAACTGCCTGTCGAGCCACTCACCCCACGCGAGCAGGATGTGCTGCTATTGGCGGCCCGCGGCTACACCAACAAAGCCATCGGTGTCCAGTTGCACATCAGCGACCGAACCGTGCAGGGTCACCTGGCCAATATCTTCGCCAAGCTGGGGGCGTCCAACCGGACCGAAGCCGTCATGCGGGCGGTCAGGCTCGGCTGGGTAACAGTGGATGGCGCGACCGACTGAGGCGCTGGGGCGGCTGCGCGGGCTATCGGCCCAGTTGCTGCTGCTCACGGTGCTACCCTTGACCGTACTGCTGATCGTTGTTGCCTTCGCCGGGATTAATCTCCATCAGCGCGATATGCGCGACCTGGTCGGCGAGCGCGACCGGCGCGCTGTGGCTGTTACCGCAGCGGCACTGAACGAGCAGATAGCAGATCGCTTTGCACGCCTGCGCGCCCTGGCCGACCGCGCTGCCGAATGTGGGAGCGGCTCCCCAGCCTGCCAGCAGCGCGCACTGGCGACCTCCGATTACCTCACCGCCGACCTCGATGGTGGTGTGGCCCTGTATGATGCCAGCGGGGGCCGCCTGGCAGCGAGCCAGCCCGCCGAAGCCTGGCTGGCCGCCCTTCCGCCGGCGAGTTGGCTGGCCGCCGTCCGCACCGCCGGGAAGCCGATTCTGCTCCCC
>CADDZL010000335.1 GCA_902812335.1 Chloroflexota bacterium
GCGTCACTCTGGCTAATTGCGCTCCCGCTGCTCGCGTCGCCGCTCATTTACCTGGCAGGCCGCCTGAGCCGTCGGCCCGGCGCGGCGCGCTGGGCCGCCCTGATCGCTCTGTTGGCTACCTGGTGGCCATTCGTATTAGCCGTGCGCGAACTGAGCGCCGGTGGACCAATCACCTGGCCGGTCGAGTCCATCGCACTGCGCCTGGACGGGCTGAGCCTGCTCCTGGCTGCGGTGGCGCTGGCGCTGGGCACACTCGTAGTGTTGTTCTCCGGCCCGTATATGGCCGGCGAACCGGGCCAGGAGAAGTTCTACGCCATGCTGGTGGCGATGGTCGGAGCCATGATCGGCCTGGGCTGCGCCAGCGACCTGTTTAACCTGTGGATCTGGTTTGAGGCTATGGCGGTCTCATCGTATCTGCTGGTTGCCTTTTACCGCCATCAACCCGCTTCGCTGGAGGCCGGCGTGAAGTACCTGGTGCAGAGCGCCACCGGCTCGGTGCTGGTGCTGCTGGGCATTGCCCTGGTGCTGGCTCAAACGGGCACGCTCAGTCTGGAACACATCCGGCTGGCAGCCCATGCGTCCCCCGGCCTGCTGGCAGCCGGTGGGCTCTTGATCATCGGTTTCGGCGTGAAAGCCGCGCTTGTGCCCTTGCATACCTGGTTGCCCGATGCGCACTCTCAGGCCCCCAGCGGCATTAGCGCCATGCTCTCCGGCATAGTCATCGAAGCCGGGCTGATCGCGCTGTTGCGTGCGCTGTCGGCGCTGGCGGCGGTGACGCTGTCATGGGGCGTGCTATTGATGGCCTTCGGTGCGCTGAACATGCTGGTCGGCAACTTGATGGCGCTGCGCCAGAAGCAGGTCAAGCGTCTGCTGGCGTACTCCAGCGTCAGCCAGGTCGGTTACATGCTGGCGGGATTGGGCGTTGCCATCTACGCCGGGCAGGCCGCTGGAGCGCAGGGTGGCTTGTTCCATTTGCTCAACCACGGCCTGATGAAGGGGCTGGCCTTCCTGGCCGCTGGCGCGCTGCTCTATGCGCTGCACATCGCGGTCGGTGACCACAGCCCGCTGACGGTCGCCGACCTGGGCGGTGCGGCCCGGCGCTACCCGCTGGCGGCGCTAGCGCTCAGCGTAGCCGTGCTTGGCCTGGGTGGTCTGCCACCGCTGGCCGGCTTCATGTCGAAGTGGCAGATCCTGGTGGCCGGCTTCGCAACCCACAATGCCGCGATTGATGCATTAATGGTCTTCACGGCCTTGAACAGCCTGCTGTCGCTGGCCTACTATGCACCGCTTGTCAACGCGGTCTATCGCCATGAGCCGTCGGAGGCTGTGCAACGAGGTCAGCCCCTGCCCGCCGCGTTCACCCTGCCGTTGGCCGTGCTGGTGCTGGCGATAGTGGCCATCGGTGTGTGGCCCAACCTCGTGACCTGGCTGACGGGGCCAGCGGGTACAGCGCTGCTGGCGGCATTTCGTGGCTGATAAATGGTACCCAACGGATTATCTGGAAGGAAGAAGATTTTGAGGGAACCATGAAAGACATTCTGCTTTCACCAGCGGTGGCCTTTCTGCTTTACGTGGCTCTGGCCGGCATCTTGAGCGGCGTGGGGCGGGTGCTGGCCGGCCCTGGCCGGGCAACACCGCTCAAGTCGAGCATCTACGCCAGCGGTGAAGCGCCTCCCACCCGCCCGGCGGCGCCCGGCTACCGTCCCTTCTTCGTCATCGCGCTGTTCTTTGCGGTGTTGCACCTGGGCGTGCTGATGCTAGGCAGCAGCAGTCTATTGCCGGTCGCCGGTGTGTACCTGGTGGGGTTGTTGTTGGTACTGGTGGTACTCATTCTAGGATAAAACGGAGCAAACCTGATGGACATTCTGGAGCAGATCAAGACCTGGGCGCGGGTTAACTCGCCCTGGGCGATCCACTTCAACAGCGGCTCGTGCAACGGCTGTGATATTGAAATCCTGGCAACCCTGACGCCGCGCTACGATCTAGAGCGCTTTGGGGTGAAGCTGCGCGGCAGCCCGCGTCACGCTGACGTGCTGATCTGCACGGGGCCGGTGACGTTGCAGGCGCGCGACCGGCTACGGCGCATTTACGAACAAATGCCCGAGCCCAAATTCGTCGTCGCCGTCGGCTCATGTGCCACCTCCGGTGGCGCTTTCCAGGGCTGCTACGGCGTTGTTGGCCACATTGACGAGGTCATCCCGGTCAACGCCTATGTGCCCGGCTGCCCACCGCGGCCCGAGGCCATCATTGATGGCGTCATCAAGCTGCTGCGGAGCCTGCAGAAGACCGAGCCAGAGGTCAGCCTGGAGAAGGCAGAGCCGGTGATGGCTGGAACGTAAAACGTAATTACCTGATACGTTTTACAGTTGGCGTTTAATGTCTTACACGAGAGAGGAGGGATATCTAGAGAACAGATGATTACAGACAAGGCTTTGCAGACGGCCAGCACGCTCCTGGGGCCGTGGGCAAAGGACATGAAGCTGCCGGAACCCAACCGGCTAGACGTGGTCCTCGCACCTAAGGACCTATTGCCGGCGATCGCCTGGCTAAATCGAGCGCACTGGGGATATCTCACCGCAATCACCGGGCTGGACCTGGGCGTGGAACAGGGAGAGATCGAAGTGCTCTACCATTTCTGCGCCGGCGCAGCGATCGTGACACTGCGCGTGCGCACGCCGCGAACCGCCCCGTCCGTGCCTAGCGTTTGTGAGCTGATCCCCTCTGCCACTCTGTTTGAGCGTGAACTGAGCGAGCTGTTGGGTGTCACGGTAGTTGGTACGCCCAACACTGACCGCTTGCTACTGCCCGAAGATTGGCCCGAGGGCGTCTACCCACTACGCAAGGACTTTGTGCGCAAGGACGTTGCCGCCTGAGGGAGCGGTCATGCCAGGCTGGAAGGAGATCGCCATGGCTGCGATGGGTATGGCAGTATCCATCGCCTGGAAAGGGGAGGTGGCCTTGATCATTCAGAATAAAGGCCATTCATCTTCTTTCTGTTCTGCGCATCACCGGATGCGCTTAGAAGGAGGTGTCTCTTGACTACAGCACCTGTGGCAACCGAACGTAAATCCCTGCCCCCCCTGCCAGCTCCTCCGGTCACAGACCTGAAGTTCCTGGAAGAGGTGGCGGGGGCCACAGCCGGGGTCTCG
>CADDZL010000336.1 GCA_902812335.1 Chloroflexota bacterium
GTATAGAAGCGTGTAGTGAGATTGTTGACCTCAAGTAGGGGTGGCATTGGGTCTGCTAGACTCTCCCGTCTGGTGTTCAGGACTATCCTGTCGTAGTATCTCCGAACTGCTCTGTGAACGCCATTTTACCCCAATATCCTTATGTCCGTCAACTTTGTAACCTTACCCGAACTGTTTCTTCAGCCAGGTCTGCCAGAATCGCCCGGTCCATCTCGTTTAGATCGGCGATCAACAGCAGATCAGGCCGCCGCAGCCAGGTGCGGCGGATAGCCTCGCGCCGGCGCCAGCGGGCGATCTCCGCGTGGTCACCGGAAAGTAAGACCGGGGGCACGGTCAGTTCTCGGAAGACCGGCGGGCGCGTGTAGTGGGGATACTCCAAAAGGCCAGTGGCATAAGAGTCGTTTTCGGCAGCTTCAGGGGCGCCCAACACGCCGGGCAGCAGCCGCGCCACCGCATCAATGATCACCATGGCCGCCAGTTCGCCCCCGGTCAGCACATAGTCCCCGATGGATATCTCGTCAGTTGCCAGGCCTGTGCGGACGCGTTCGTCCACGCCCTCATAGTGGCCGCAAATAAGGGCTAGCCGCTCGTGGCCGGCCAATTCCTGAGCGACCTGCTGGGTGAACAGGCGGCCTTGGGGCGTCAGCAGGATAATAGGAATCGAAGCCCCCATCCCTGGCCCCTCTCCCAGTTTGGGGAGGGGGGAACCGACGCCGAGGATGGCTTCGACGGCCCGGAAGATCGGCTCGGGTTTCATGACCATACCACCGCCGCCGCCGTAGGGCGTGTCGTCGGTGATGTGGTGCTTATCTGTCGCGTAATCCCGGATGTTGTGGATGGCGATGGACAGCCGCCCCATCTCCTGAGCCCGCTTCAGGATGCTCTCCTGCAGGGGCCCAACAAACATGCCGGGGAATAAAGTGAAAACGTCAATGTGCATTCAGAGACAGTTCGCTGATTTCCGGATTTGCGCTATAATCTGCTTGCCATGCGAGTTTTCCTCACCGGTGTATCTGGGCAACTGGGCCAGGCGCTCTTGCCGGCGCTTGGGACCGAGACCATCTTCGCTCCCAATGAGCACGCACTCGACATTCGCGACCGCTCAGCTACAGCCCAGGCGATCGCAGACGCCGCCCCAGATATCGTCATCCACGCTGCGGCGATGACCAATGTGGATGAGTGCGCCCTCAATCCCGACATGGCTTACCGTATCAACGCATTGGGCACGCGCAACGTTGCACTGGCCTGTCAGGCGACCGGCGCAGTTCTCGCATATATATCTACTAATGAGGTGTTCGACGGGTTCAAAGGTGAGCCCTATCTTGAATACGATACCCCTAATCCGATCAATGCCTACGGTCGCTCCAAGCTGGCCGGCGAGTGGTTCACCCAAACGCTGCTGCAGCGCTTCTACGTCATCCGCACCGCCTGGCTGTTCAGTTCCAGAAGTGCCAATTTCCTTCAGCAGATTCTGCGTAAGGCCGACGAACGGGGAAGGCTGCGGGTGGTGACGGACGAAGTGAGTTCACCGACGTACGCGCCGGACCTGGCGCAGGCCATTGTCCGGCTTATCAGGACGGACTGCTATGGCATCTATCACCTGGTTAACGAAGGGGCATGCTCGCGCTTTACCTTCGCCCGCCGCGTCCTCGATCTATCCGGGCGCGGTCAGATACCTATCGAGCCCATCAGCCGCAACCAATATCCCCGCCCCTCGACGCCACCGACCTACAGCGCCCTGCGCAATTTTGCTGCCGCAGAACTGGGCATCAGGTTGAGAGGCTGGGAAGAGGCCCTGGCCGAATTCCTCCTGACCTGAGATGACCTCAGCTAAGGTACGACCGGGCTGAAGCCGCGCTAGGGACAGCTATGGCGCAACCTTCCATATCGGTGATCATTCCCAACTGGAACGGCGCTCAATACCTGCCGACCTGCCTGGCAGCGCTGCGGCGGCAGACTTATCGCGATTTTGAGGTCATCGTCGTAGATAATGCTTCGACCGACGGCTCGCGGGAGTTGCTGGCGCGGGACTACCCAGAGGTGCGATTGGTGGCGCTGCCGGAGAATCGGGGCTTCACCGGGGCGTGCAATGCCGGTCTGCGGGCCGCGCGCGGCGAATTGCTCATCCTGCTGAACAACGACACCGAGGCCGATCCCGGTTGGTTGGCGGCCATCGCTGATGCCAGCGCGCGCCACCCCGAGGCCGGGCTGATCGCTTCCAAGATCATGCTGTTTGACCGGCGCGATGTGTTTCATACGGCCGGCGACTTCTATCGGGTGGACGGCCTGCCCGGCAACCGCGGTGTATGGCAGCGGGATGTGGGCCAGTATGAAAACGAGGGGTATGTCTTCAGCGCCTGTGGCGGTGCTGCCACCTATCGGCGGGCGATGCTGGAGGAGGTCGGGTTGCTGGACGAGGACTTCTTCTACTCATGTGAAGACATGGATATGGCCTGGCGAGCGCAATTGGCCGGCTGGCGTTGTCTGTACACGCCACAGGCGATCATTTATCACCGGTTGGCTGCCACTGGCGGCGGGGCAACTGCCAGCTTCTATGACGGGCGCAACTTCATTTACATTGTTATTAAGGATTATCCTGGCTCTCTGCTGCGCCGCTTCTGGTGGAAGGTGCTGCGAGCGCAACTTCACATTGCGATTGAGGCCCTGCGTGCCTGGCGCGGTGCAGCGGCACGGGCACGGCTGCGCGGCCAGATCGCCGGCCTGCTGGCATTTCCCCGCTTGCTGCGCAAGCGGCGTGACGTACAGCGTGCTCGGCGCGTTTCCGACGACTATCTGATGTCAATCCTCACGCCTGCGGATGAAGACCGGGTCTCGTAGGAACTCATGGGAACTTATCAGCCCGGACCTGTGCCGCGAGCGTGAACTGGCGGCGCAGGGGCTGGCGCTCGTCGCCGGGCTGGACGAGGCAGGCCGGGGTGCGTGGGCCGGGCCGGTGGTTGCCGCCGCCGTTATCCTGCCCCTTCATCAGCATGACATCGAGGCGCTTCTGGACGGCGTGCGTGATTCCAAGCAGTTAACGGCCAGGCAGCGGGACATCCTCTACCCGCGTATCCTCCAGGTCGCGCTCGCAGTGGGGGTAGGCGGGG
>CADDZL010000337.1 GCA_902812335.1 Chloroflexota bacterium
GGGTCATGGACCTCTCCCCTGTCTCTCCTCCTCTATCAGGGGAGGGGAAGGGGGAGAAGACCGTCTGCCGATCAACTCCTCATAACAGCGCACGTATTGCGCCGTCGTATCTTCAATAGCGTAGCGCTTACCCGCTGCCATCGCGCCGGCGGCCAGCCGCGCTCGCAGGTCGCGATCCAGCACCAGGCGGACGATCTGGGCCGCCAGCGCGGCAGCGTCCTCGGGGGCCAGCAGGCCACTGGTGCCGTCTTCGACCGCCTCGTTGACACCGGGAGCGTCGACTCCCAACACCGGCAGGCCGGCCGCCAAGGCCTCCAGCACCGAAAGCGGCTGGACTTCAGTGACCGAGGCGGTCACGAAGGCGGTGGCAGCAGCCAGGTAGGCCGGTATCTCCTCGTAGGGCCGCCGCCCGGCGAAGTGCACGCGCCCGCCCAGGCCCGCCTGAGCCGCCTGCTCGCGCAGGCGCGCTGCCTCCGGCCCATCGCCGACCAACAGCAGGCGCAGCTCTGGGATGGCGGTAGCAGCACCGGCGAAGGCGCGGAGCAGCAGGTCGAGGTTCTTCTCCGGGCCGAGCCGACCGGTATAGATCAGCACGCAGGCATCTTCGCTCCAGCCGAACTCGGCCGGCGAATGGCGCACGGTCGGTGTGCGGAACGCTTTCAGATCAGTCCCGTTGGGGATGATGGTAATGGGCACAGTCACCCCCAAGCCGCGCAAGACCGTGGCCAGCCCGGCCGAAGGTGCGACGACCAGGTCACACTGGGCCGTGAAGCCGGGCATGTAGCTCTGCAGGAAGACCTCGGCCAGTGTGTCGGAGAGGGGCGGCAGGTAATGCTGGGCATACAGGTCATAGCGCGTGTGGTTGGTGTAGACCACAGGCAGGCTCCAGGCCTTGCCGTAGCGCAGCGCCAGTTGCCCACTGACGAAGGGGTGATGCACGTGCAGCACATCCATTGTCTGTAGACGGCGAAGGGCGGCCCGGCTGTAGAGAAAGTTGATATGGTAGCCGGTGTCGGAGAGTGGAAGCGCGGGCGAACGAATGACGTGGTCAGCCTCGTCGCCCGCTTCAGTGTTCCCCCAGGTGAAAACGTAGACCGTGTGCCCAAGGGCCTCCAGGGCGCGCTTGTGCAGCATGATAAAGTTGGTGACGCCGTTCAGGACCGGTTTGTAGGCGTCGGTCAACATGCCGATGCGCATAACGAGGATTAACTATAGCAGCGGTTGCGATTGCGGACAAGCCTGACAATAGCAGCCAGTAGTCAGACATCTGACTACCGGCTGCTGCTTGGTGCCTGCCGAAGATCGGGTAGCCGGCCCTGATATGGCTGACCATCCCCCCTTAGGCCGCCCGCCGCCGGGCAGGCCTTATTTGATTGTTGTTCTCCCTCGTGATGGGTAAGTACCTGTTACCCGCGCTGCCGGCCAGGCGTCACTGCGGGGTCGGGGTTGCGATAGGAGTTGGCTGGATCATAATGTTGATAGCGTTAATGCTGCCGTCGGCGTTGCGTTCACCGGTGACGACAATCGTCTCGCCCGTCTTGATGTCATCGCTCGTGCCCGCCACCGACTTGGTGATGCGCGTCGTCCCCGATAGATGGGCGGTGACGGGTCCTTGCGGCGTGTTGATGACCACGGTATCACCGTTCACGCTGTCCACCGCGCCGCGGGCGCCGCCTCGATTAGCCCCGCCGGCCCCGCCCTGACCGTTCTGGCCGAAGAAGCCGCCACCCTGGTCGCCCGACCGCTGGGCGAAGAACTGGGCGCGGTCAGCAGCAAGAGCAGCGGCTTGCGCGCTCTGATAGCGGGTGCCGAGGTAGAACCCGCCGCCCGCAACTGCCACTAACAGGACGAGTATGACGATAATCCAGGTAACTCTTTGTCCCATCTTGATCTGTCTCCTTTATCTTTTCTCTGTGATCTCTTGTCCTCAGGATTCGTGAATCAGCCGGAAATCAACGCCCGGCCGGATATGATTATCGAGGCTCAGGACGTTGCAGGTAGGCGGCACCGCCTCGCTTCCATGTGATGCAGCGCGAAGCGAACGCCCCTACCCGTCGCCGGTGAGTCCATCCTCGAGGGCGGCGTTGCCGGCGCAACGGCCGGTCCGGGCGCGCTCGAAGGGACGATGTTCGCCAGGCCGTTGAGGGTTGTGCGCGTGGCGCCCACCAGGCCAAGACCAAGCACGACGCCGGCCACCGCGATCACTGCGAGCATTCGGCGAAATGCAAGTTCAGGCAAACTCACGCCATACAGTCGGAGTGACCATACAAACGGATACACCCGCCGGATCCGATCCTGGATGGCACGGCTGCGATCCGTTTCCATGTTTCTACTCATACCTCAGGGCCTCAATCGGGTTCAGTCCGGCGGCACGGCTGGCCGGGTAGATGCCGAAGAAGATGCCCACCGCCATCGAGAACAGCGTCGCCATGAGCACCGCATCCACTCCAACCACCGGGGTGACAGCAGTAGTGCCCAATTGGATATTGCCCAGCAGGCGCGAGATGCCCCAGCCCACGCTGATGCCCAGGACGCCACCCAGCACGCTGAGCATCACCGCTTCGGTCAGGAATTGCGCCAGGATGTCGCGCCGGCGCGCCCCCACGGCCTTGCGGATGCCGATCTCGCGGGTGCGTTCAGTGACCGTCACCAGCATGATATTCATGATGCCGATGCCGCCCACCAGGAGTGAGATGGCGGCAATGCCCCCCAGGAACAGCGTCATCACGCCCGTGACCTGTAGGGCCGTGTTGAGGATGTCCTGCTGGCTGGTGATCGTGAAGTCGTCTTCGTACAGGATGTGGTGACGCTGGCGCAGGGTGTCAGCGATCTCCTGCGTCGCCTGATCCAGTTTCGACTGATCGGCCACCTGGACATTGATTAATGAGACGCTATCGCCACCGCCGAAGTTCGGTCCTCGGAACAGCCGGCTCTGCACCGTGGTCAGTGGCGCCATCACCAGATCGTCCTGGCTGAGGAAGCCCCCTGTCGTCCCTTTAGGCGCGGGACGACAGGGGGCTTCCTCAGCCAGGACGATCTGGTG
>CADDZL010000338.1 GCA_902812335.1 Chloroflexota bacterium
ATACGCATCTGACCCGGTGACCGGCTATTATTTTCAGAGCGCAGCAGCCGACCTGGCGGCCGAAGTCAACCGCGCTACCGGCGCTGGCTGGGATGGGATCGGGCTGGGCGCGCCGGAGCGGGCGCCAGGCCCCGGCCAGCAGGCTGTGCTGGCGCAACGCTTCTGGGACAGCTTCGCCAGTGTACGCTATCTCGTGCCCCGGTCGGCGGGCAGGGGCGTCGTTGTGGCCGGGAGCCCGACCCAGGTGCCGTCAGACGTGCCGCTGCACCTGTTCCTGTGGCCTTACGAGCCGGTGCGCGGCACCCTGGCGGCCCTGCCCAACGGCGTCCGCATCGGTGCGCGCCTGGGGCCACTGGCCCGGGGCGATCTTGAGCCGAAGCCGTATGCGCTCTATGTTGTATACGATGTCAGCGCGACCGGCCCGTTGTCCGCCCCGGCCGCCCGTTTTGAGCAGGGGATCACATTGCTGGCGGCACAGGTGGAGATCACCCAACTGGCCTCAGGCCAGGCGGCGCTGCAAGTGCAACTGGACTGGAGCGCGGCGCAGCCCGTGGCCGAGGATTATACGGTCTTTGTCCATGTGGAGAACGGTGGTCAGGTGGTTGCCCAGCACGATGGCCCGCCTGGGGACAGGGCACTGCCGACCTCATGGTGGCGGCCGGGCGATGTCATCCGGGATGTGCATCTGGTGCCGCTGGCCACACCGCTGGGGCCGGGTGACCGTATCCTGGTTGGCCTGTACCACCCGGTCACACTACAGCGCCTGGCGGTTCTGGGCGTCTCAGGCGGGCCGCCTGGCGATAGTGTGGAGATCAAATAAAGTGACACCATCGGGGGAGATCATATGCGCTACATACTCAGTCTTCTGGCACTGCTGAGCATTGCCTGGGCCTGGGCAGCACCGGCCCGGCAGGAGGGTAACCTGCTCTACAACGGCAGCTTCGAGGGCACATACGTGGCCGTGCCCGGGCACGATAATATGAACGTCGCTGCCGGCTGGACGGCCTGGTGGGTCCAGGGTTCGCCGGAGCAGACCCGCGACGGCTTTCTTCTCCAGCCCGAATATAAGGCTGCTTTCACCGATACCGCCCCTGGCAACCGTGTGCACTCCGGTGCCCAGGCTCAGCAATACTTCCACAGCTTCGGCAATTTCATCGGTGGCATGTACCAGCAGGTCACTGTCCCGCGCAACACCCGCCTGCAGTTCAGCATCTGGGGACAGGCCTGGTCCTGCCTGCATTATGAGAAATGCCATACCAGTACAAAGGTCTGGTCGGTCGAGCCTTCGCCGATGCACATGCGTATCGGCATTGATCCCACAGGCGGCACCGACCCCTTCAGCCCAAATATCGTCTGGTCGGCCGAGGCCAACCCCTATGATGCCTATCAACTCTTCACAGTGGAAGCCGTGGCTGCGGGCACGAGCGTGACGGTATTCACCTACGCTGCGCCCGATTATCGCAACGACGATAACGACGTCTACTGGGATGACGCCAGCCTGATCGTGCTGGGGCCGCCCTCACCTACGCCCCGGCCGACCAACACGCCCGGCCCGTCGCCCACACCGCGGCCAACGCGCACACCGACGCCCTCGCTCACGCTGACCCCGACACCGCAGCCGACGGCGACAGCCACGGCGACCGCCACAGCGACGCCAACGCCCACACAACCACCTCCCACAGCGACACTGACACCGGCGCCCGGCAAGATGTGTGTCGGCGCTTTCAAGGATGACAACCGCGATGGGCTGCGCCAACCCGGTGAAGCCACCCAGCCGGATGTATCCATCAGCCTGATAGACAGCGCCAATGCAGCCGCGGGCACGTATCGAACGACGGAGACTGAGGCAACCCACTGCTTCGATCTGGCGCCAGGCGATTACACCCTTGAGGCCAGCCTCCCGACCTGGCTGGGCCCGACGACACCACTGGTGCAGCGCGTGAACCTGCCACCCGGCCAGACCATGAACGTGGATTTTGGCAGTGCGCCGCCCGCCGTGCTGCCATCTCCAAATGGCAGCCCACTAAGCCAGAACTCCATGCTAATAGGCGCTGCCGTCGGCCTGGTCGCTCTGGCGGCTGTGGCTCTCGTTCTCGTGCGCCAGCGGCGGACGAGCACCCCACCATGAAAGCCGACCAGGCAACGAGGGAGTGGTCAACACGAAAGGAACCAGGACAATGCGTGATTGGCGAAGCGCTAAATGGTTAATCCAGGTTGGACTGGGACTTATCCTGGCCCTGCTGGCAACGCAGCCCTCTGACCTGAGCGCTCAGGGCCTGCAACAAGGACAGACCAATCTACTGGCGAATCCCGGCTTCGAAGGCGACTACTATCTGTGGCAGGGGGACGGCAACGTCGTCGTAGCCCAAGGCTGGCAGCCCTGGTTCGCCCAGCCCAGCGAGCCTCCCTGTTATAAGTATCGCCCGCGCTATCTGGGCGCAGCCCCCTACGGCAATCGCATTCATAGCGGCAGCAACGCCCAGCAATACTACACCTTCTCCGCCAGCCACATCGCCGGGGTTTATCAGCAAGTAAACGCACCCACCGGGGCTATTGTGCGCTTCAGCATCTGGGGGCAGAGCTGGACCGCGCCCGCAAATGGCGACCCGAACCACTCCGATACCAACAACCCCATGCACCTGAAAATTGGCATTGACCCCAATGGCGGCACCGACCCCTTCTCCACCGCCATCGTCTGGTCTGGTGAGAACTCCGCCTTTGACGCCTACGCCCTATTCACCATCGAAGCCGCTGTCGGCAATGCCGGTAAGGTCACCGTTTTCACTTACTCCTACCCGGAATACTGCATGACGAACAACAATGTCTACTGGGACGATGCCAGCCTGA
The DNA here is from genome assembly GCA_902812335.1 of Chloroflexota bacterium. Taxonomy (GTDB): domain Bacteria; phylum Chloroflexota; class Anaerolineae; order DSLN01; family DSLN01; genus DSLN01. The sequence continues at coordinate 2,848 of CADDZL010000338.1, forward strand.
CGGTGATCGGGCAGGCCGGCCCGACGCCGGCTCCGACGAACACACCCTCGCCTACCGGCACGCCCGGCCCATCGCCGACACCCGGCCCCACCCACACGCCGTCGGCCACAGC
>CADDZL010000339.1 GCA_902812335.1 Chloroflexota bacterium
GTGTAGTAGAGGAGGAGGCTCTCCCATGCAAACACAAGGCCCAGTTCACAGCCAGTATGGCCTGGAGAATCACGGCATCCACAACGTCAACCTGGTCTACTGGAACCTCTCCACGCCCTTACTGTACGAAGAGGCCATCCGCCGCCGTGAGGGGCGACTGGCCCACCTCGGCCCGCTGGTGGTGCGCACCGGCCAACACACCGGCCGCTCGCCCAACGACAAATTCATCGTGCGTGAACCCTCCAGCGCCGACAAGGTCTGGTGGGGCAAAGTCAACCGCTCGATGGAGCCGGCCAACTTCGACATCCTCTATCGGCGGCTGCTGGCCTACTTACAAGGCAAAGACCTGTTCGTGCAGGACTGCTTCGCCGGGGCCGATCCAGCGTATCGCCTGCCCATCCGCATCATCACCGAAACGGCCTGGCACAGCCTGTTCGCGCGCAACATGTTCATTCAGGCCCGGCCCGAGGAACTGGCGGTACACGTCCCACAGTTCACCGTGATCAATACCCCCAGCTTCCACGCCGTCCCTGAGGTGGATGGCACACGCTCAGAGGTGTTCATCGTGATCCACTTCGGGCAACGGGTCGTGCTCGTGGGCGGCACCCAGTACGCCGGCGAAATCAAGAAATCCATCTTCACCGTGCTCAACTACCTGCTGCCTCAGCGCAATGTCCTCTCCATGCATTGCTCGGCCAACCAGGGCCCCGGCGGCGATGTGGCCATTTTCTTCGGCCTGTCTGGGACGGGCAAGACGACGTTGTCGGCCGACCCGGCCCGCACGCTGATCGGCGATGACGAGCATGGCTGGAGCGAGCAGGGGGTGTTCAACTTTGAGGGCGGTTGCTACGCTAAAGTGATCCGTCTCTCGCCGCAGGCCGAACCGGAGATTTACGAAACCACCCGCCGCTTCGGAACGATTCTGGAAAACGTCGGCTTCGACAGCACGACCGGCCGCCTGAACCTGGACGACGACTCACTCACCGAAAACACACGCGCGGCTTACCCCATCAGCCACATCCCCAATGCCACGCGCACCGGCCTCGGCGGCCACCCTACCAACATCATTATGCTCACTGCCGATGCCTTCGGCGTGCTGCCGCCCATCGCCAAACTCACACCCGCCCAGGCCATGTACCACTTCCTCTCCGGCTACACCGCCAAAGTCGCCGGCACGGAGAAGGGCGTAACCGAGCCGCAGGCGACCTTCAGCACCTGCTTTGGCGCACCCTTTATGGTCCTCTCGCCGACCGTATATGCCAACCTGCTGGGTGAGAAGATCGCCCGGCACAACGTCAATGTCTGGTTGGTGAACACAGGTTGGACCGGTGGACCCTACGGCGTGGGCCAGCGGATGAAGATCGGCTACACGCGGGCGATGGTTCGCGCAGCACTCGACGGCTCATTGACCAACGTAACCACAGTTCCCGATGCCAACTTCGGCCTGGCCATCCCTACCGCCTGCCCGGATGTGCCTGCGGAGGTTCTCGACCCGCGCACCACCTGGGCCGACCGGGCGGCCTACGACGCGCAGGCGCGCCAACTGGCGGCCATGTTCGCCGAGAACTTCAAGGCCTTCGCCGACCAGGTTCCGACCGATGTGCGCGCTGCCGGGCCGCATGTGGCTTGAACACATTATCACGGCGGCTATGGTTATAAAACCAGAGGCGTGATGGCTCCAGCTTTCTAACGAATGCCCGCCATAACGAGCGGCACGAAGAGCTGCAGATCGAGCAGGGGCGGCGACGTGTTCTGTGAGATAAACCAGCCATCCAGTTGGCTCCAGGGGGCTTCACTGAAATCAACGGGGGCGGTCTCGGTGGGCCAGTATGGGGCGCGGGTTGCGCCGCTGCCGGTGCAGCAACTGTAGCTCGTCGCCACCATGAAGTGGACATGTGGGCCGGTGGCCCAACCGGTCATCCCCTCAATACCCACATCGGTGCCCTGCTGCACCCAGGTGCCCTCCTGAATCCAAGCGGGGATTGAAGCCACCGTCAGGTGCATGGCCCAGACGTATTCGTTATCAGCCAACCGGATGACCAGGATATTGGCAGCCTGCCAGGGGCAATCGGGTGGAGGCGGATAGCCGCATTCGATTGTGCTCTCGTCTTTGCGAAACACGACCTGACCGCTTTTGGCGGCCCGCACCGTCCCTCGCCCAGCATAGCCTTGGATGTCAAAGTCAACAGCCGGATAGGTATGACGGGCAGCCCAGCCGGGTTCACCGGCAGGCCAGGGCAGCCGGTAGCCAGCGGCGTTGGCCAGAGCGGTCGCCGGGGGCCGCAGCGCGGCTTTCAGGCCCGGCGATAGCAGGCGCTTCGGAGCTTCACCCAGCCAGGCGGGATACCGCGGGTCGCCGGCGAGGGCAGCAGTCCAGCCAGCGCCAACGCGCCTGACCAGCGCGACCTCCGGCTCGCCCGGCAGCAATTGGCCCGTGTGCGCATCGCGCCGCGCCGCAAAGGCCATCGCCCAGCCGCCACTTTGCCTGATCCCGTCAATGGACCACAGGCCATCGGGGTCGCGGCTGATGAGGGCCGCGGCAACCGCCCGGCGGATGTCCGGCTCAGAGGGCTGAAGCGCGGCCATAGAAGGCTGCACACCCAGGATGGCAGTCAGACAGATGAGCAGCGCGAGTTCGACGAGACGACGCAAAGAGCCCCCTGCCCTCACCCTCAGGTCCCTTTCTAGACCGGAAAGAAGGTCGAGCGACATATTGCAGTATAAGGCAGCCAGAAGGGAATTGCTATAGAACTAATGACCTATTGCCAAGGAGGATAGCTGGAGGTCATGCTGAACGCAGCGAAGCATCCCAAATACGCCCCATCATCCGGCGGGATTTGCATCCCGGGAATGTCCGGACTAGAATGTGAACTTCTTATCGTGTCATCCCATGACCACGACGCCAAAGAGACTCCGTCGATCACTTTTTCGTCATGCTGAGCGTA
>CADDZL010000340.1 GCA_902812335.1 Chloroflexota bacterium
GGCTGTCGGTCCGGGTGTGCGCACCCTGGTCGGTTTCGCTGTGTTGGGCGGTTGAGGCGTGGCGAGCTCAATGGTGGGGGTCGCCGGCCCTTGTACCTGGTCCTGAACCCGGCCGATCAGGGGCAAATAGAGTGTACCATCCGGTACGCTTTCGGTCTTCGGTGTCACCGACGGCAGGGGCTGTGAGGTAGGGACCTTCGCAGGTGACGACGATAATGTTCCGCGACGCAGGTAGAGCGTTGCCGCGACAAGTCCCAGGCAGACAATGGTGAGGGCCACCAGGATAATCAGTGTCCGAGGGCGCAGGAAGCGTTTCATTGAATTCTGCTGCCCGTGGATCGCACCTCTGATCCTCGGCAGGCCCCCGCAGTATACTCCTTAATGGGTGATCGGACAATCTCGCCGGCGCGGAGGAGAGTTCAGCCTATAGACGCCGCCCGGTGTGCCCGGGTTCCGCGGGGCCCAAGCAGGCGGCTATGGAGAGCTGCCTACCGCAGGGCAGGTTTCCATAGCCGCCTCAGCCCGGCGGGCTCCGGGCTGCGTTCTTTTTCTCACGGGACGCCTGCTGGCAATCAGCCCCAAGCTTCAGCTTCGGGCCTTATAGCGACGAAGCTGCATCAGTTACCGCTATTGCCCGGCCGGGGCGCGCCGTAGTGGATCAGGAGGAAGTGCCGCCAGCCGGCCTCGAACTGAGAACGGGGAATGTCGAAGACGGCGGGTATGAGCGTGTCCCACGACTCATAAATCGTCAGCCCGTGCAGCAAGGTCGGCAGGCGTTCGCGACCGTAGGTTGCGACGGCATACTCGATGACGCTCTCGGCGGCCATCGTCGCCGTCCAGCGATCCAGGCTGGCGCTGGTCGGCCCAGCGATGGCATCCAGCGAGGGCGGCCGGCCACCCACCAGGGGCTGACGTAGGCGGTCGCCCGGACGAGCTCCCCAGCGTGCGGGCAGTGGTTCCGCTGGCTGGCCGGCCCAGCGGACGATTCCGGCTGCCAGCAGTTGCCAGTCTGGTTTGATCGGCGTCTGGGCCAGGGCTTGCTGCATGAGATGTGTGCGCAGCGGCCCGGCGAGTGAACCCGCCAGCCAGTTTGTATCAGGCCGGTCAACCGGCACCGGTTGCAGCGCCGGCGAGGGGATGTCCAGTGTATCGCTGCTGAAACGCCAGGGGGGTCAGGTCAATGCGCGGCAGGCTCTCAACCGTTATGACTGCGGTCGCCGGGGCCGGCTCCAGACCGACATCGGTCCGCAGACCGGCGTAAAGGGTCTCGGCCTGGGCGGCCAGCCCCTTGACTGCCTGGGCATCGCGGTCGTAGTAGATAAATGGAAGTGAGGTGTATCGGTAGTCTGCTGCTGTCCCCAGAAGGTCGCGTCGGGTGCGGTACGCAGCCAGCGGCCGTCAACCCGGCGGTAGAAGCGCGTCTCACGATAAGGGGTAGGTGCCCAGGTCGCCCCCGGTTGGGTGACCACGGTCTCGGCCCTGGCCACCTCTCAGCTCCAAATTCATTCATGATATCCTCGGGTGTGTAGACTTCGCTCATGGCCTCGAACCAGGTCAGGCCATCGGTCTTCTGGAAGTGCCACCAGTCGGTGTCCGGATAGTAGGTGCGCCAGCGGTCCAGCGCTGAGACGGAGAGCCAGCCGTACTCGGCTGCCAATGAAGTGAAATCCAACCAATAGCCCCGTGGGATCAGGTGGCGGGGAGCGCCTCCGGTGGGCGCATCTCCGGCGGCACCCGGCTGCGCTGAGAAGTCCCAGGGGGCCACATGCAAAGGCTCGCCCTGCCTCCCATCCTGGTACGCGGTGCGGAAATATACGCGCCAGAAGGTACGCCCGCTCGATTCCTCCAGCACAACGACGACGTCCTGGCCGGGCGGGTAGGGCCCTTGATTGATGTCGAAGGCCCGGCCGGCCTTGTGCCAGCTTCGCTCGCTCTGGCCGGGCCGGGCATAGGCGTCGAGTCCCCGCCACATATCACCAAATACGCTCAAATAGTCGTAACCGGTTTCGTCTATAACGCGCTGGCGAAGGGCGCGGAACGAGTCGTCCACCCGATCGCTCAGATAGGGTCCGCCGGTGCGGACGGGCACATAGACGAAACTGTAGGGTGGCCCGCTGGCCGGTGTCGGGGCCACATGCTCGACATAGAGCGGTGTAGGCTCAGGCACTGGTGTGGGTGCGACATCCCCTCCACCTGCTCCAGCGGAGCCGAAGGGGAGGCGGAAAGAGAGCGAGAGCGCTGGGCTCCAGGCCGGGCGGCCCGCCGGCAGGTCGGCCGGGAAGGTCATGTCCGACCAGCCGTAGCCGGCGATGCTACCCACCTGTACGCGGGGCGAGCGGCGGGAAGGAACGGCATAGGCCAGGCTGGCAGCGTCGGGCGACCAGGCTGGGCTTACTCCCTTCCCAACCAGGCGGGCCGACTCGGTCATCAGCCGCCCGGCCTGGATGTCTATCGGGGCGATATACACATCCCGCTCACCTCCAGGCTCGACGGTATAGGCCAGTTCGCGCCCATCGGAGGAGAAGGCCGGATCATCCTCCTGCTGATCGGAGCTGTGCGTGAGGTTGATTGGCTTCCCGCCTTCTGCCGGGATCAGGAACAGGTCACGCTGGCCATTTGCGTGGGCGCTATAGACCAGCCAGCGGCTGTCAGGCGACCAGGCTGGCGAGGTCTCGACGGCCGGCGATGTGACCAGGGGGCGTTGCGTCTCGGTTGCGCCGCCTTCAGCGGGCATCACGTAGATGTCCAGGTTGCCCTCGCGCATGGTTTCGAAGGCGATGGTCTGGCCGTTAGGCGACCAGGCCGGATGGCCCTCGTAGGCGAGATCGTCCGTTAGGCGAGTGATGTGCCCATCGGCCAGGTCCAGCCGGTAGAGGTCCCAGTTCCCATCCCAGCGGGCGCTGAAGGCCAGGCTGCGACCATCGGGGGACCAGGTGGGG
>CADDZL010000341.1 GCA_902812335.1 Chloroflexota bacterium
CGGGGCTGAACTGGTGGCCGAGCTCTTGTCGGGCGCGCTCACGGATATGCTGGGCAAGAAGCGGACGGTGGCCGCCGGCATGGCCTTAACCGCTATCTCTTACATGATTCTGCCTTTCACCAGCGGGCGGCTGGAATTGGCCCTGGCCGGGCTATTCTTGCTCTTTCTATCGTTTGAGTTTACCTTTGTCTCCGGCCTACCGCTGATGACCGAACTGGTGCCGGGCGCGCGCGGGACGATGCTCTCCGTCAATGTGGCGGCGGTGAACCTGGGGCGCATGGCTGGGGCGCTGACGGGAGCAACGCTGTGGGCAGTGGGAGGCTTCGGCTGGGTAGGGTTGATCTCTGGCCTGGCTTCGCTGGTCACGCTGGCCTTGTGGCTGCGCTACGTGCGTGAGAGAGGCCCGGTTCAGCCGCTGCCCGGCTTCAGCCAGGTCATGGAGTGAGCTTCGAAAGATGAGTCACGCATCACAGACGGCCGAACTTTTTACCGTATTGCCGCCGGGCGAGGCTCTGCGGCGGTTGCTGGAGCACATAGCGCCCGGCCCATTGGGGGTGGAGACTTTGCCGTTGACCCAGGCGCTCGACCGTGTCACGGCCGAGACGATCCTGTCACCGGTGGCATTGCCGGCCTTCCCGCGCTCGACGATGGATGGCTACGCCGTGCGTGCTGCCGATACCTTCGGCGCATCGGAGGGTCTACCCGCTTATCTGAGCCTGGTGGGCGAGGTGCCGATGGGCCGGGCGCCGGAGGTGACCGTCGGCCCCGGACAGGCGGCGCTGATCCACACGGGCGGCGCTCTCCCGCCTGGCGCCGATGCCGTCGTCATGGTCGAGAAGACGCAGAAGCCGGCCGAGGGCGAGATCGAGGTGCTGGGGCCGGTCGCGCCGGGCGAAAATGTGCTCCAGGTCGGCGAGGACGTGGCCGCTGGGGCGACCGTGCTGGCGGCAGGGCACCTGCTGCGGCCCCAGGACCTGGGAGGACTGGCGGCCGTGGGCATCACTCAGGTGCGGGTCGCCCGCCGCCCGCGTGTGGCGATTGTGGCGACGGGCGACGAAGTTGTACCACCGGAGGCGGAGCCCGGCCCCGGTCAGGTGCGCGATGTGAACACGACGACGGTCGCCGGCCTGGTGCGGCGGGCCGGCGGCGACCCGCTGCCGTTAGGTATTGTCCCCGACCGCTTCGAGGAACTGGAGGAGGCGGCCCAACGCGGTCTGGCGCAGGCCGATGCGCTGGTGCTGTCGGCGGGCAGTTCGGTCAGCACGCGCGACGTGACCGCCGGGGTGATCGGGCGGCTGGGTGCGCCGGGAGTGCTCGTGCACGGCGTATCAATCAGGCCGGGCAAGCCGACGATCCTGGCCAGCGCCGGGGGCAGGCCGGTATTCGGCCTGCCGGGCAACCCGGTCTCGACCATGATCGTCGCCGACCTGTTCCTGGTGCCGGTGCTGTGGCGCTTACAGGGTTGCACTGCGCCGCCGGCCCAGCGCCGGGTCTGGGCGCGGCTGGCGCGCAACATCGCCTCAGCACCGGGCCGCGAAGACTACGTTCAGGTGCGGCTGGAGGAACGCGCCGGTGAAGTCTGGGCCGACCCGGTCTTCGGCAAGTCCAACCTGATCTACACGTTAGTTAAGGCCGATGGCCTGCTGGTTGTGCCGCTGGATGCAGGCGGGTTACAGGCGGGGGACAGGGTGGAGGTACGGCTGTTCTGAGGTGGGCGGAGGAGCGACGGCTTCCGTCCTCCGGTGGGTCGAATAAGCTGGGGTTGGTGCGCAGCGAGTGCCGTGCAGACGTCCCATTCCTATGCAAAGACCTGAGATAGAATCTATAGAACCTCTGCGCCTGTGTGCCTCTGTGGCAGGATAAAGAACTGATGAGCGATCAACGTAAAATCTATCTGGAAGACATCCCGCTGGATGAAGCCTGGCGGCGCTTCACCGAGGCGCTCGCGGCGACCGGGCTGTGGAGGCCGTTCCCCGGCGAGGATGTGCCGGTGGTCTCGGCGCTGGGCCGGGTGACCGCAGCGCCCGTCTGGGCACGCATCTCCTCGCCCCATTATCACGCGGCAGCGATGGACGGCTATGCCGTGCGCGCCGCCGATACCATCGGCGCGACAGAGACCGCTCCGCTACGGCTGGCCCTCGGCCCCCAGGCCGTCTACGTGGACACCGGCGACCCCTTGCCACCCTGGGCCAACGCCGTCATCCCCATTGAGCACGTCCAGCCCGGCCCGGATACCATCGAGATCATGGCCCCGGTCCCGCCCTGGCGCAACGTGCGCCCGATGGGCGAGGATATGGTGGCGACCGAACTGGTGCTGCCCGCCAATCACACGCTCGTGCCGGTGGACCTGGGCGCAATCGCCGGCTGTGGCCACACCCATGTCCAGGTGCGCCGCCGGCCGCGCGTCGCCGTGATCCCGACCGGTACTGAACTTGTCCCGCCGGGGGTGCCGCTCCGGCCAGGCGACATCATCGAGTACAATAGCCTGGTCCTGGCGGCGCAGGTCGAAAGCTGGGGAGGTCAAGCGACGCGCTGGCCGATCATCCCCGACGACTATGATCGCCTTCGTGCCGCCGTGCAAGAGGCCGTAGCCACGCATGACCTGGTTCTGATCAATGCCGGTTCGTCGGCCGGCTCGGAGGACTTCACCGCCCGCGTCGTCGCCGACCTGGGCCAGTTGCTTGTGCACGGCGTCGCTGTGCGCCCCGGCCACCCGGTGATCCTCGGCATGATCTGCTCCAGGCCCGTGATAGGGGTGCCGGGCTACCCCGTCTCCGCTGCCCTCACCGGCGAGATCTTTGTCGAGCCGCTATTGGCGCGCTGGTTAGGGCGGCCGCCGCAGGCGCGCCCCACCGTTCAGGCCACGCTCACACGCAAGGTGCTATCGCCGCTGGGCGACGACGAGTATCTGCGCGTGACCG
>CADDZL010000342.1 GCA_902812335.1 Chloroflexota bacterium
ATTATGGCCGTTCGCTCAAAGCCTATCGGGCCGAGGTCATCAAGGGTATCCACCTATATGGTGAACTGCATCGCTTCATCCCGGCACTGGCAAGCTGGATGGGCGTGCGTATCGCCGAGGTGCCGGTCAATCACCGGCCACGGCTGCATGGGCAGTCCAAATACGGCCTGTCGCGCACGCTGCGGGTCATTCTAGACCTGATGACGGTGGGCTTCCTGCTCAACTACGCTGCCCGGCCGATGCAGCTTTTCGGGGGGATAGGGCTCCTGGTCTTCCTGGGGGGCTTCGGCATCGCCGTTTACCTCTCATTCCTGAAGCTGGTTTACCACGAGAGTATTGGCGGCCGGCCCTTGTTGCTCCTCGGCATCTTGCTGGTGGTTGTCGGTGTGCAACTGGCGATCATGGGCTTGCTGGGGGAGATCATCATCCGCACCTACCACGAGAGCCAGGGCAAGTCGATCTACGCCATCCGGTCGGTGGAAACAACCGCTCCCTCCAGCTCTCCCCTTATAGGGGAGCGGAGAGGTGGGCATCCCCTGAGGGAAGGGTCTGACTAAGTGAGCCAGCGCGTCTTTGTCCTCGGACTGGATGGGGCGACGTTTGACCTGATCAAGCCTTGGGCGCAGGCCGGTTACCTGCCTACTCTGGGCCGCCTGCTGGCGGAAGGGGCCCATGGGCCGCTGGAATCTACCTTGCCGCCGGTCACCTCGCCGGCCTGGCCGTCGTTCATGACTGGTGTGAACCCCGGCAAGCACGGTGTCTTCGACTTTATTCAGGCACGGGCGGGCAGCTTCAACCTGGTCAACGCCACCTCGATCCGCAGCCCGACGCTGTGGGAGTTGCTCTCAGCCGCCGGGCGGCGTATCGGTGTGCTGAATGTGCCGGTGACTTACCCGCCGCCTGCGGTCAACGGTTTCCTGGTAGCCGGGCTGCTCGCGCCGGCCCGCCGCGAGATCGCCTTCCCACCCGGCTTCCTGGCGCGCTATGAGCCGGAACTGGGCCCGTATCGCGTCACCCCCGGCGTGCAGTATAAGCCGGGTAACGAAGGCGCTTTTATCGCCGACCTCCACCTTCTGATGGAGCGGCGGACGCGCTACGCCCTCCGCCTGATGCAGACCGAGCCCTGGGACTTCTTCATGGTTCACTACCTGGCGCTGGATGTGGCCCAGCACGCGCTGTGGCGGCATATGGACCCTACCCATCCTCTACACGACCCGGCCAGTGCCGCCCACTATGGGAACGCTATCCGTGATCTATACCGACGGGCCGATGACGCCCTGGCACAATTCCTGGACCAACTGGACGGGAATACCGTTGTCCTGATCATGTCCGATCACGGTTTTGGTCCGCTGCACCGGGTGGTCAACCTGAACAATCTGCTGCTCCAGGCGGGTCTGTTGCATCTCAAGCGCCAGCCTGTGGTGCGGCTTCGGGCCGGCTTGTTCCGGCGCGGGCTGACGCCGGCGGCAGCTTATGGCCTGATCGCGCGCTTCGGATTGCAGAACCTGGTGTGGCGCGTCTCTAAGCAGGCCCGCAACAAGGTCGTGGACAGCTTCCTGTCATTTGAAGATGTGGACTGGTCGCGCACGCTGGCCTACTCGATGGGCCACGTCGGCCAGATCTTCATTAACCGGCGCGGCCGCGAGCCGCATGGCATCGTTGGGCCGGCTGAGGTTGAGGACGTGCGCCGCCGGGTGATCGCGGCGCTCGAAAGCCTGCGCGATCCCGACAGCGGCCGCCCGCTATTGGACCGCGTCATCCCCGGCGAAGAAGCGGCACACGGTCCCTACGCCGACCAGGGGCCGGACCTGCACGTTATCCTCGATGGCTATCGCTGCATTGCCTTCCCGCTTTTCGCTATGGATGGCCGGATCATCACCCGCCAGATCCGCGGCGATTCGGGCTGCCATCGCCGTGAGGGGATTTTCCTGGCCTGGGGGCCGAGTGTGCGCGCCGGGGCCCAGATCGAGGGTGCGCGCATTATAGACCTGGCACCGACGATCCTGCACCTGATGGGTCTGTCAGTGCCAGAGTATATGGACGGCCGACCAATCGAAGCAGTGGCCGGTGGTCAGTGGTCGGTGGTCGGGAATGCCTGGCTGGCTGACCGGCCGCGAGACACGGATCACCGGCCACTGTCGTTGGAGGATGAAGCTGAGGTTGAGTCAAGGTTGCGCAGCCTGGGGTATTTGGGATGATGTCGTCTGAGATCATTTCCAGCGAGTCCGCGCTTGAGGACCTGGTCGCCCACCTGCGCCAAGAACCCCAGGTGGCGGTGGATACGGAATCGAATAGCCTGTACGTCTATTATGAGCGGGTCTGCCTGATTCAGCTCTCGACGCGGCGGGAGGACTTCGTCATAGACCCGCTGGTCCTGCCCGACTTGACGCCACTGGCGGCGCTCCTGGCGGACCCGTCGGTGGAGAAGGTGTTTCATGCTGCCGAGTATGATCTGCTGGGGCTCAAGCGCGACTTCGGTGTGGAGGTAGCCAGCCTGTTCGACACGATGGTGGCCGCTCGCATCCTTGGCTGGCCTCAGGTCGGGTTGGGGCCGATCCTGGAGAAACATTTCGGCGTGCGGCTCGACAAGCGCTGGCAGCGTGCTGATTGGGGCCACCGCCCGCTCTCACCTGAGCAACTCTCTTACGCCAGGCTGGACACCCATTACCTGTTGCCGTTGCGCGATATGCTTTACCGTGAATTGGAGGCTGCAGGCCGGCTGGAGGAAGCTCGCGAAGAGTTCGCCCGCATCGCTGCTGTCGCGCCCGCGCCACGGCGCGAGATGAATTTCGACGTCGAGGGCTTCTGGCGCGTCTCCGGCGCGCAGGGGCTGGACGGGCGGGCGCTGGCCGTCTTGCGCGAGGTCTATGCTTACCGTGACGAACAGGCCCGGGCGAAGAACCGGCCGCCCTTCAA
>CADDZL010000343.1 GCA_902812335.1 Chloroflexota bacterium
CCCTTGTAATACACCCCCGTCACCCCCTGGCGAGTTTGGCCCCTGCTTCGATCTTCAGGTATAATGTTGTTGTCCGGGGACCTGAATGATCCGCATTGAAGACGCCCGCGCTTACTATAGCGACGATCCGGTCCACGGCTTCGACCATATCCTGCGTGTTCTGGCACTAGCTGAGCATATCGCCCGCCTTGAAGGCGCTGACCTGGAGATCGTCCGGGCGGCTGTCCTGCTGCACGATATTGCTCGTGGCGAAGATGAGGCCAACCAGGGCGATCATGCCGCTTTGGCGGCGGAACGTGCCCGCGCCATCCTGCGTGACCAGCCGCCAGAGCGGGTCGAAGCCGTATGTCAGGCCATCGCCACACATCGCTTCCGTGCCGGCCCCCAACCAGAGACGCTGGAAGCACGAGTACTATTCGATGCCGACAAGCTCGATGCCATCGGCGCAGTCGGTATCGCCAGGGCCTTCGCCTACGCCGGCCGGTATGGCCAGCGCCTAGGGACAGAGGCCGATCCCGGCACTGACCCACAAGACCCCTCAGAGCACGCCCCGCTCGACGAATTCAAACAAAAACTCATCCATCTGCGGGAGTGCATGACAACAGCGACCGGGCGCGTTCTGGCCGAGGAGCGCCATGCGTTCATGTTGGCTTTCTTCGAGCGTTTGGCAGCCGAAATGCGGGGTGAACGCTGAGAATGACCCGTTCCCGGCTGATCAAAATAGGCTCAGCCATCCTGGGTGTTGCCATCTTCATCCTGGCTCTGCAATTGCTCAAAGAGGGTGCCAGGGGACTGACACCGGTGATGCAGACGCTGTCGGTCAACAAGGGCGACCGGCCCCTGGACATGGCTCACACCCTTGGCTTCGGCTGGCTGATGGCCTACCTGGTTTTGAGCGGGTCACCCGTGGCTGCGGTATCGCTGACGCTGCTGGGGGGTGGCGTGATCAGCAATGTGCAGACCTTCGCCATGATCACCGGCTCGCGCCTGGGGGCCTCGTTCATTGTCTTGTTCGTCGGTTTCATCTACAGCTTGCGCGGCCACAAGCGCGTTGCCAGTGTGTCCATTGGCGTGCTGGCGTTGATGGTCACGGCGACGATCTATCTACCGGCTATGTTGCTGGGCTATGGCGTGCTCACCAATGGCTGGCTGGATGGGCTGCACTTCGGCACACCCGGCATCCTTAATTCGCTTGTTGATGTGGTCTATGACCCTATCGTCAATTGGGCCGTGGCCACCCTGCCGCGCTGGCTGGTGTTCCTGGTGGGCCTGGGTGTACTGCTGGTGGCCTTCAATATCTTTGACCGGGCGCTGCCGGAGATCAATCCGGAACGTAGCGGTTTTGAGCGCATTGCCGATCTGGTCTACCGGCCCCTGGTGATGTTCTTGCTGGGGCTGGGTGTCACCGCAGTCACCCTGTCGGTATCGGTGTCGTTGACCGTGCTCGTGCCCCTTTCGGCCAAAGGTTATGTGCGGCGGGAGAACCTCATTCCCTATATTATGGGTGCAAATATCTCGACCTTTGTGGACACGCTTGTCGCCTCATTGCTGATCAACACGCCCAGCGCCTTCACGATTGTGCTGACGGAGATGCTGAGCGTGGCGACAATTTCGCTCCTGATTATGCTGTTGTTTTATGCGCCCTATCAGCGCCGGATGGAAACGGCGCTGGAAGCTATTCTGCGCAACAACCGGACACTGGCTGTGTTTCTGGGCTCACTCTTAGGGATTCCACTGATCCTGTTGCTGCTGAGGTTGTAGAAGAAGGACCATGCACTTACTTGTGTTCGTAGATGAATTGCCGACAGCGGGCCAGGCATTGGCACTGGCGGACCTGCTGGCTACCCGCTTTCCGGCCCAGATCACCCTGCTGACGACGGAGGAAGCCGGTGGCGAGGCTCTGCTGGAGCAGGCAACCACCCACATCACAGCCCCAATACAAGACCGCCGGGTCCGGCCGGGCAGCGCCGAGGAAGTCATCGCCGCTGAAAGCAAGAGCGGGCGTTACGATCTGATCGTGCTGGCACCCGCCGGGCGGCATGGGCTGGACCGTCTGTTGCGCGGCTCGCGCGTGCGCAATGTTGTGAGGTCGGTAGCGACCTCGGTCTTGATCGCGCGCCAATCGTTGAATACGTTTCGGCATGTCCTGGTCGGTGCCACCGGCTCCGCCCACAGCCAGGTAGATGTGCGTGTCGCTGCCCAATTGGCGCGTGCCTTTGGCGCGCAGGTCACCGTGCTGCATGTGGTGTCGCAAGTGCCATTGATCTTCACCGGCCTGGCGGAGATGCGCCACGATTTAGATCGCTTCCTGGCCACAGACGCGCTCGTGGCCCAGCAGCTTAAGCGCGCCCGCGAGATACTGCAGGAGTATGAGGTACCCAGCCGGATCGAGTTGCGCGAGGGGCTGGTGCGCGATGAGATCGTGGACGAAGTGACCGAGGGCGGTCACGACCTGCTGATCGTGGGTGCACATGTGCGAGGCGAAGGGGTAGCCGGCCTGCTGCTGGACGACATTGCCGACCATTTGGTGCGGGAGTGCCCTATCTCGACCTATGTTGTGCGCACCGAGCCGGCCTGGGAGATGGTCAGGCCACCGGAGAGTGGGCTCTCCCACTGACGGTGTCGTAATGCTCCCGTCTGAGCCGGAGAGGCCGGCAGGTCATCGGCCCGGCTTCTCCGGCGTCTCGGTGGGCTCCGGTTGCTCGGTGCGGGTTGGTTCCGGGCGTTCCGTGTGTGTTGGCTCGGGTTGCTCCGTCTCGGTGGGCTCCGGCTGCTCGGTCTGCGTTGGCTGCAAGTAGCTGGTGGCGGTCGGCTGTGGACGTGGCGTCGCGGTCGGCTCGGCTT
>CADDZL010000344.1 GCA_902812335.1 Chloroflexota bacterium
GCCCAGGCCACTACCCAGCCCCAGGGCTCATGCAGCAGCGGCATGTCGGCAAAGTTCATGCCGTAGATGCTGGCGACCAGCGTCGGCGGCATCAGTGCGAAGGTGACGACCGTCAGCACTTTGATGATCTCATTAATGCGGTTAGAGGTTACCGAGAGATAGGTGTCCAGCGCGCCGCCGACCAGATCGCGCAGCGCTTCGTTGATGTCGTATAGCCGCACCAGATGGTCATAGACATCGCGGAAATAAATGCGCTCGCGAGCATCAATCACAGCATAGTCGTCACGCGCCAGGCGGTTGAGCACCTCACGTTCCGGCGCGATGATGCGGCGCAGATGCAGCACCGCCCGCTTCAGCGAGAAGATGCGGCCGAGGGTATGCGGCGTCGGCTGGCTGAAGACCTCGTCCTCCACCTGGTCAATGACCTCGTCCAGCGCATCCACCACCGGCATGAAGTCCGAGACCAGACGGTCGGCCAATTCATACAACAAGAAATCTGCTCCGCGCACGATGTGGCGCTCGCCGCGCTGCGCCAATTTCCAGACGGCCTCCAGCGCCGGGATCGGCCCGGTATGGTGGGTGACGAGATAGGTGCGCCCGGCAAAGATGTCCACCTCGAGCGTCTGTACGTCCAACCCCTCCGCCTGGAACTCGACAGCGTGCAGCACGATATACAGATAATCGTCGTAGTCATCAATCTTGGGGACATGGGCCTCGCGTAGCGCATCGTCAATCGCCAGAGGGTGAAAACCGAAGCCCGTCAGCAGCAATTCGCTCTCCGTTTGCGCGTCATCATCTAGATCGAGCCAGAGCAGGCCCGTGCCGGCGCGCACCCGTTCCAGTACCCCCTCCGGAGGCACACTGACCACCGCCGACCCCTCGCCGGCATAGTACAGACACCTCATCGCAACCCCCTTGTCCCGTTTGAGAATGGCATTATTATAGCGGGTTTGACAGGCGAAGCCTACGATCATACAATGCAGGTGCGTCCCCACCCAGGCAGCGTACCCGACAGGACATATCTATAACGGAGGACTCCCCACCGGTCCTCGCCGCGGCGGGTTAAGGGGGAAAGCGGCATAAATGCCCATAAGGGTGAACTGAGTAGCGCTCTGCCAGGTGACGCCAAACAACTCTGCGGAGGGAGCACCCAATGAACCTGAATCGTAAACCTCTTAGATTAGCCTCTGTACTCATCGGGGTCATGCTATTGGTTGTTCTGCTAGTCGTGCCGGGGTTGCTGGCAGCGCCCGCGCGAGTGGACCCGCGCGATAAAGTAGACCCCCAGGTATTGGCAGCCACCGCCAATGGCAAGACGACCGAGTTTCTGGTCGTGATGGCCGAACAGGCCGACGTCAGCGCGGCCTACCGCCTCCCCACCAAGCAGGCCAAAGGCCGCTACGTCTTCGATACCCTCCACAGCCTGGCGCAACGCAGCCAGGCGGACATCCGCGCCTATCTGGATAAGCGGGGGGTGAGCTACCAGAGCTTCTATACCATCAACATGCTCAAGGTCACAGGGGGGCAGGACCTGGTGCTGGCGCTGGCGGCGCGCGCCGATGTCAGCCGTATTGACGCCAACCCCTATGTGCGCGTGGCTTTGCCCCAGCCGCAGGCGGCAGGCGCGCCCGGCCCTGACACCATTGAGTGGAACGTCACCAAGGTGCGCGCTCCCGACGTGTGGGCGCTGGGCTACACCGGCCAGAACATGGTCGTGGCCTCTGCCGACACGGGCGTGCAGTACGACCATCCGGCCCTGGTCAACCAGTATCGCGGCAACCTGGGCGGCGGCAACTTCGACCACAACTACAACTGGTGGGATACCGTCGAGCACAGCCTGGCACCCATAGACCCGTTCGGCCACGGCACACACACCACCGGCACAATGATCGGGGACGATGGCGCGGGCAACCAGATCGGCGTCGCGCCGGGGGCCAAGTGGATGGGCTGCCGCAATATGGATGTGAACGGTGTGGGCAGCCCCGCCCGCTACACCGAGTGCATGGACTTCACCCTCGCCCCCTGGGACCTGAACATGCAGAACCCAGACCCAAGCCTGGCCCCGGACGCCATCAACAACTCCTGGGGCTGCCCCCTCTCAGAGGGCTGCACCGACCCCAACATTCTGCTCACCCCGATCGAGAACCTGCGCGCGGCGGGTATCGTCTTTGTGGCTTCGGCGGGCAACAGTGGCCCGGCCTGCAGCACCGTCAGCGACCCGCCCGCGATTTACGACCCTTCAACGACCCTGGGAGCAACCGACAGCACTGACACGCTGGCAGGCTTTAGCAGCAAGGGGCCAGTGACGCGCGATGGCAGCAACCGCCTCAAGCCCGATCTCTCTGCCCCCGGCGTCAACGTCCGCTCCGCCTGGCCCCCCAATATCTATGCCATCGCAAGTGGTACCTCGATGGCCTCGCCGCATGTCACCGGCGGCGTGGCGCTCTTGTGGAGCGCACGGCCCTGGCTCGTGGGCAACGTGGACCTGACAGAATATTTCCTGGAGCAGAGCGCCGCCCGAACGCTGGGGGTGCCACCGCCGCCTACAACCTGCGGCGGCACGCCCTACAACGAATTCCCCAACAACCTCTACGGCTGGGGCCGGGTGGACTTGCTCGCAGCGCTCAACCTCATCCCCGAACAGACGCCCACGCCCTCGCCCACCGGCCCGACGCCCACACCCTCCGGGCCCACACCGACACCGACACCGACGAACACTCCGCCCTCCGGTGTCTGGCAACTGGGCCCCACCACCGGCTTTCAGTTCTGGCGCTTCGATGGCGAGTTCGACCCTGACACCAATAAGGTCTACTTCCTGGGCGGCCGCCTCGCCAACGGCAA
>CADDZL010000345.1 GCA_902812335.1 Chloroflexota bacterium
GCCAAGGGCCGGTGCGCACCGGCGTGACCGCCATTCTTCCCCATGCCGGTGATCTGTTCCTGGAGAAGGTCGTCGCCGCCATTGACACGATCAACGGCTTCGGTGAGGTCACCAATATCCCCCAGGTGGATGAACTGGGTGTGCTCGAAGGGCCGATCCTGCTGTCCAACACCCTCAACGTCGCGCTCGTCGCCGATGCTGCAATTGAGTGGAGCCTCATGCGTCACCCGGCGATGGGCGTGACAACCTGGGGCTTGAGCCCGGTCGTGGCTGAGTGTAGTGATGCCTATCTCAATGATATTAGGGGTCGCCATGTGCGCCGCGAACACGTCTTCGCTGCCATTGACGGCGCTGGCGACGGGCCGGTAGCCGAGGGCGCGGTCGGCGCGGGCACAGGCATGACCTGCTTCGGCTTCAAGGGTGGCATCGGCACCGCCTCACGCCGGGCCTCCGCCGAATCCGGCGGCTACCTCGTCGGCGTCCTCGTCCTCACCAACTTCGGCGAACGCCGGCAATTGCGCATCAACGGCGTGCCGGTCGGCTGGGAACTGCGCGACTGGGAGGGCGAACCGCCACCAGAAGAGGCGGAAACCCAAAACGGCAGCTCGTTCATTGCCGTCGTCGCCACCGATGCCCCGCTGTCGTCGCGCCAGCTTGGCCGCATCGCCCGCCGTGTGGCCTTCGGTCTGGCGCGCACCGGCTCGTTTGGCGGCACCACCAGCGGCGATTTCGCCATCGCCTTCTCCACCGCCAACCGTCGCCAGCACTTCCCCGCCTCGCTCACTTTCACCCAGGAGCAATTGGAGGATATCCCGGCGATCAATGGACTATTCCAGGCGACGGTTGAGGCGACTGAAGAGGCCATCCTGAATTCGCTCTTTAAAGCCGAGACGGTTGTCGGGCGCGACAACCACGTGCGCTATGCCCTCCCGCTGGACCGTGTCATCGCGATCATGCGGCGCTATGGGTACCCGCTGGAGGTGGGATGAACCGCGAATACCACACATGGCATAGCCCGTCCCTCAACCGCCAGATGGAATTGCTCATCTTCGGTCATGCCGGTGCGCCCGTATTGGTCTTCCCTACGTCACAGGGCAGGTTCTACCAGTGGGAAGACTTTGGAATGATGAGCGCACTGCACGAGCACATCGAACGAGGCTGGAACCAGTTCTACTGCGTGGACAGCGTGGATGCCGAGAGCTGGTATTGCAGGAGCTGCCATCCTGCCGACCGTGTCATCCGTCACATGCAATACGAACAGTATATCCTGAATGAGGTCATCCCCTTGATAAACTCCAGGAACGACAATCGCTACCTGATCGTGACCGGGGCGAGCTTTGGAGCCTATCACGCCGTCAACTTCGCCTTCCGCCACCCTGGCCTGGCCCGGCGCGTCATCGGCCTGAGCGGGCGCTACGACATGCGTTCCTTCATGGATGGCTACTACGACGACAACTTCTACTTCAACAACCCGGTGGACTATATGAAGAACCTGAGCGACCCGGCCCTGCTGGAGAAGTTCCGCCGCGAGCT
This sequence comes from Chloroflexota bacterium, assembly GCA_902812335.1. Classification (GTDB taxonomy): domain Bacteria; phylum Chloroflexota; class Anaerolineae; order DSLN01; family DSLN01; genus DSLN01. The sequence goes on from CADDZL010000345.1 coordinate 1,534, forward strand.
CGATATCATTCTTGTGTGCGGGCGTGACGCCGGCGAAGAGACGGAAAACAATCGCTACATGTCGCAAATCCTGTGGGATAAAGGCATCTGGCATGCGCTGCGGCTGTGGGATGGCTGGGCGCATGATTGGCCCTGGTGGCGGTTGCAGTTACCGATGTATATTAACGGAGCCTGATGATTTCCCCTGTTGACCTCCTTACCCTGCTGCCGCGCCTCGCCGGCCGGTGCGTGCTCGTCGTCGGCGACGTATTCCTCGACGAGTATATTGTCGGGCGGGCAACGCGCCTGTCGCGTGAGGCCCCCATCCCGGTGTTGGAGTTCGAGGAGCGGCGCACGCTGCCCGGCGGCGGCGCCAACCCCGCCGCCAATATCGTCGCGTTGGGCGGGTCGGCGATCCAGGTCGGCGTCGTCGGCAACGACGAGGCCGGGCGGTCCTTGCGCGCCGAGCTGGAGCAGGCCGGGATCGACCCGGCCGGGCTGGTGACCGACCCGGCCCGGCTCACGACGACTAAGACGCGCATCGTCGCGCGGGGCTCGCTGATGTTCCCACAGCAACTGGCCCGCATTGACCGGCTGGACCGGTCGCCGCTCGTGCCGGATATAGAGATGGAGATCATAATGCGTATCGCCGGGAACGCGCCCCGCGCCCATGCCCTGCTCGTCTCCGACTACCAGACCGGCCTGCTCACGCCGGGCGTCGTCCAGGCGGTCCGGACGGCCGCGCAACGCCATCATCTGATCCGCACCGCCGACGCGCAGGGCGAACTTCACAAATACCGCGGCTTCGATCTGGTCAAGTGCAACCGCCAGGAGGCAGTTTCCGCGCTGGGCCGCCTCTTGCAGGGTGATGCCGACTATGCACAAGCCGCGACCCAGCTCCGGGAGGATCTCGACCTGGGCGCGATGCTGATCACTCGTGGTGCCGAGGGGCTGACGCTGGCCCACGCCGGTGGTGTGCTCCACTTGCCGGCAGCCAACCGTAGCGAAGTCTTCGACGTGACCGGCGCGGGCGACACGGCTATCGCCGTCGCCACATTGGCGCTGGCAGCAGGGGCCGACCCGCCCGCCGCCGCCGCGCTCGCCAACTACGCCGCCGGGCTGGTCGTCCGCCGCCTGGGCAATGCGACGCCGACCCCTGCAGAACTGGAGTGGGCGATCAGAACGTGGTCCTCAACCGCCGGGAGCTGAAATGTTCAATGACCTGGATGTCCCTATCGAGCAAGCAGCCGTGGCCATCGTGGACGTGGAGACGACCGGGCTGGCGGCAGCGTTGGGCGAT
>CADDZL010000346.1 GCA_902812335.1 Chloroflexota bacterium
CCAAGGTACCGCCCAAGAACCGCATCTGGGGCCCACCACCCGGTACCGACATCAACGCGGTCTTCCCGCCCGATTACGTCATCGAGCGCTGTGAAGTGTCACTGCGCAACCTGGAGACTGATTGCCTGGATATTTACCAACTCCATACCTGGTGCCCGACCTGGGATCAAGAGACCGACTGGTACGAAGCCATGCTGAAACTGCGCCAGGCGGGCAAAATCCGCGCTATTGGCATCTCGGTTAGCGATGGCCGTCCCGGCGAGGCCAACGCCCACATCGCCGCTGGACGGGTGGACACCATTCAGGTCATCTATAACATCCTCGACCAGTCGCCGGAGCGCGATCTGTTCCCGCTGGCTCAGGCGCAGAACACCGGCATCATCGCCCGCGTACCGCTCGCGTCCGGGGCGTTGACCGGCCGCTGGACACGGGGGACGACTTTTCCGGCGGGCGACTGGCGTGGCGAGCAGGGGCGCGAGTGGGTAGTAGAGCAGGTGGAGAAGGTCGAGAAGCTGGGCTTCTTAACCGAGGACGGCACGCCGCTGGCGGTCGCCGCGCTCAAGTTCTGCCTGAGCCACCCGGCGGTCTCAACCGTGATCCCCGGCATTCGCAATGTGCGCCAGGCGGAGATCAACCTGTCGGCTTCAGACGGGCGACCGCTGCCGCCAGAACACCTGGCGCGCATCCGCGAGCTTTTCGGTTCCTGATCCGGCCGCCCCCGGTTTTACATAAAGACCGATTCTCCTGCCGGTTTGGCTGGAAGTTGAGAAGTTGCGATAATCTAGAAATAAGGCGGTGAGCTGTGCGACTGTATAACACTCTCAGCCGGCGTGTGGAGACTTTCGAGCCCCAGGGCGGTCGGGTTGGCCTGTATGTCTGCGGTATCACGCCCTACGACACGACCCATATGGGCCATGCTTTCACTTACGTCGTCTTCGACACCCTCGTGCGCTACCTGCGCCATCTGGGTTACCAGGTCCGCTATGTTCAGAACGTCACCGACATAGACGATGACATTCTTAACCGTGCCCGCCAGATGGGCATCCCCTGGGATGAACTGGCCCGCATGCAAACGGCCCTGTACATTCAGGACATGGCAGCGCTGAACGTGCTGCCGCCGGATGTGTTCCCCTGGGCGACTCAGGAGATCGCCGGCATGATCGCAATTGTCCAGACGCTTCTCGAACGCGGCTACGCCTACGAATCGGGCGGCAGTGTCTACTACTCGGTGCGTAATGACCCCGGTTTCGGCCAGTTGTCCAAAATGGACTACCCTGAGATGCTCAAGACGGCCAACGAGCGGGGCAACTACCCCGACGACCCCCGCAAGCGCGACCCGCTGGACTTTGTCCTGTGGCAGGCGGCCCAGCCGGACGAGCCGAGCTGGGACAGCCCCTGGGGGCCAGGGCGCCCCGGCTGGCACATCGAGTGTAGCGCCATGTCCATGCGTTATCTCGGCCCGACGGTAGACATCCACGGCGGCGGTGCCGATCTGGTTTTCCCCCACCATGAGAGCGAGATCGCCCAGTCCGAGCACTACACCGGCGTGCGGCCCTTTGTGCGCATCTGGATGCACACCGGTATGGTGCGCCTGGGCGAGGAGAAAATGAGCAAGTCGCTGGGCAACCTGGTCATGGTGCGCGATGTGCTCAAGCAACATAGCCCCGACGCACTGCGGCTGTATCTGCTGAGTTTTCCCTACCGTGAGTCGTGGGCCTATCGGGATGCCGGCGTCGCTGCGGCTGAGGAGTTGGCCACGCATCTGCGCGCAGCGGCTCAGTCCGCTGGTAGCAGCGGACCCGCGCTGGACCCCAGCCCGTGGCGAACCCGCTTCCTGGCCGCCCTGGACGATGACCTGAACACCCCGGCCGCCATCACGGCCCTGCGCGACTTGGCAACGGCTATCCATGGGGCCCAAGCTGAGGGCCGCGATACCGCTGACGCCCGGTTAGCACTGCGCGAACTGGGCGATATCCTGGGGCTGACGCTGCGCTGAGGGCCGGTCTCCTGATGAGGGGACACAGGTGAACGCGGACCAGCGCTCATCCGTGTTTATCCCTTACGGGACGCTTGCTGACAGCCCGCGTCCGCTTCTTTAATGGGTCTGAGCTGCCTGTCCTTTTGTCCGGTTCGAATTATGTCATCCGGTCGGTGCGACTGGGGGGCGTTGGCGTTATCATGGTTTTTATCTGACTACTGACCATGAGATCGGGTGAATTCATGCGTGCCCTGCCCGAAGCTGTGAGGCCGTACCTGCCACCGGAACTGCGGGACTTCCAATGGCAGGCACGCACCTGGCTAGTGCAGTTCTATTATAGTGATCCGCGGCTCCACTACGAGGTGTGGTGGCTGGGCGAGCAGCGCGGCAAGCGGCTGGAACTCGGCCTGCACTTTGAGAGCCGGGACCCCACGCTTAACCAGCGCCTGCTGGAACGCTTTCTGGCCCACCTGTTCGAGATCAAGGCCGAACTAGGCCCTCAGGTCGAGGCCGAGATGTGGGACCGGGGCTGGACGAAGGTCTATGAAGTCTATCCCTTCGCCGGCTTCGACCGCGAGACCTTGGACGCGGTCGCAGCGCGCCTGGCGCGGGTCATGACGGTGCTGCAGCCCATTCTGGAAGCCGAGATGAGTAGCCGGTAGCCAGTCATTACTATCAATGCTAAGGAGTTCGCATGTGCTGAGTCGAATCAGGCAGGCCACTACAGGCTATCCACGCCAGTTCTGGCTCCTGTTCTGGGGCATGCTGCTCAGCGCCGCCGGCGGCAGCATGATCTGGCCGTTTCT
>CADDZL010000347.1 GCA_902812335.1 Chloroflexota bacterium
CGGCTGGCGGCAGAGAGCAGATGAGGGCTTATCCGGCCGGGTAGCAGCCAGCGGGCAACCGCTGGTGGTGGACGATTATCAGCACTGGGAAGGCCGGGCCGCAAGCTTCGCCGGCGAGCCCATTACCGCCGTTGTCGGCGTGCCTCTGACGTGGCAGGGCCAGGTGATCGGTGTGCTCAATGTCATGGATGACATCGAGCGCCGCTCTTTTACCCAGGACGATGTGCATCGCCTGATGCTGCTGGCCCCCCAGGCAGCCATCGCCATCGTTAATGCCCGGCTCTACGCCGACACCCAGGCCAAAGCCGAGCGACTGGGGGTCTTGCGCGCCCTCGACCGGGCTATCGCCAGCGGCGGCCTGGATATACACGGGCTCTTTGACACCTTCGCCGAACAGGCGGCCCGGCTGCTGGGATACGACCGCATATCGCTGGCGCTCCTGGAAGGCGACCAGATCCACATTCTGGCGGTTGAGACCGGGCTGGCGGGCTCCGCAGCGCCGGAGATGTGGCTGCCGCGTCAGGGCACGGGCACTTACTGGGCCATCGAGCATAATCAGATGCTGCTGCGCCCCGACATCACGCAGGAGCCTCACTACCGCGAGGATGAGTTCCTGATCCCGGCGGGCATTCGCACGGCCATCGTTGTGCCGCTGCGTGCTCACGGCCAGGTGCTGGGCACCTGGAACCTGGGCCGCCGCGAACCGCGCCCCTACTCTCCCACCGAGATTGAGATTCTCCAGACGATTGCCGATCAGCTTGCCATTGCCCTGGACCATACCCGCCTGCATGAGGAACTGGTCGAGCGGGAGGCGCGGCTGCGACAGGCCTACGCCGAACTGGAGGAGGCCGACCGGCTCAAGGACCAGATGATCCAGAATATCTCGCACGAGTTGCGCCTGCCGCTCACCCTGGTCAAGGGGTATCTCGACCTCGCCCTGGATGGGGCCATGGGTGAGGTCCCGGCCGCGCTGGCGGAGGCATTGAAGACCGTCAGCGGCCGCGCCAACGACATTGTTGCCATTGTCGAACGGATCACTACGCTGCATAGTTTGCGCCTGAATAGCCTGGAGCTGGAGCGCCTCTCCTTATCCGAATTGGTGCGGCAGGCGGCGGACCTCCGCTGCCAGTCCGCCAAGCGCGCCGGCCTGAAGCTGGAACTGGACCTGCCTGAAGAGGCTCTGGAGGTGCAGGGCAACGCTGAACGCCTGCTACAGGTCCTGGATAACCTGCTGGACAACGCCGTGAAATTCACCCCGCCCGGCGGGCACATCCGCCTGCGCGCCCGCGGCGGCGACGGCATGGTGATAGTCGAGATCAGCGATACCGGCATCGGCATCCCCGCCGATAAGCTCGATCGGATCTGGGACCGTTTCTATCAGGTGGACGGCTCGACGACGCGCCATTATAGCGGGGTTGGGGTCGGCCTGGCACTGGTCAAGGATGTCATCGAGGCCCACGGCGGGACGGTGTGGGTACATAGCCGCGAAGGTCAGGGCAGCACCTTCGGCTTCGCCTTGCGTCAGGTCACATGAACCCAGGCAGCGCCATCATCAGGAAGCTCATAGCCTGGGCGACGCCCGCCACTGCTGACGAGGAGACCCTGCGTCGCAGCCGGGTTCTGATCCTCATCCTGGGCGGCACGCTGGCGGTGAATATCCTGAATCTGGGCCTTCTGCTGGGCCTGGGGTGGCTCGGCACGCTCCCTGACTATCGTGCGTTCATCCCCATTGACCTGGTGGCTTTCTTCCTGTTCCTGGTCTGCGTCTTCTTCTTACGCCGGGGCCGGCTGTCTCTGGCCAGTTATTTATACCTGTTCGGCCTGCAAGTGATCTCGACCTGGGCTTTTATATTGACCGGCGCCAGCGTATCTGAGGCGCTCATCTACTTTGTACCTGCCGTAGCTATCGCCGGCCTCCTTCTGGGCCCGCGCGGCGGCCTGGTCTTCGCGCTGACCTCGGTCGCCTTATTCGCCGGCGTCCTCTGGGCCAGGTCCCATGGCTGGATCAGGGTATCTCCCCTGGACTTGCCCGCCGAGGACCTTCCTTCTCTCTTTAACCTGCTTGCCATTACGACTCTCACCCTCCTTCTGGCTACCTGGCTGGAACAAACCCTGCGCCAGGCGCGCCAGCGCAACCGGGAACTTGCCCAGGCCAAGACCTTCAACGAGCGCATCGTGCAGATGCTAGAGGAAGGCATCTTGATCGAGGACGCGCAGGGCATCATCACCTTCGCCAATCCGCGCCTGGAGGCCCTACTGGGCTATTCCCCCGGAGGACTGATCGGGAAACACTGGAGCGCGATCGTATCGGCGCGAACCCGCCCCGCCGTCCAGGACGAGTTAGCCAAGCGCCCGCAAGGAATCAGCAGCCGCTATGAAACCGTGCTTCAGGCCAGCGATGGGCGCGAAGTGCCGGTGCTGATCGCCGCCGTGCCGCTATTCGAGGATGGCCGGTACTCCGGTGTTCTCTCCGCCATGACCGACATCAGTGCCCGCATCCAGTTGGAGGAGTTGCAGCGCCAGTTCATCGCCGTCGCTTCACACGAACTGCGCAGCCCGCTCCAATCCATTGCTGGTTACCTGGACCTGATCCTGTCCGATGAGGCAATGGACGCGGCCACGCAACACCAATTTCTCCAGATCGTTCGTAATGAGGCCGAGCGGCTGATCAACCTGGCCGACGGGTTGCTCGATCTGAGGCGGC
>CADDZL010000348.1 GCA_902812335.1 Chloroflexota bacterium
ATCTATTGGGCGTGCCGATCCTGCCGCCCTACTACAGCCTGCGCCTGTTGCCCTACGTCGTCCCCCAGATTTCGACCTGGAAGCGCCGTATGCTGCGCGAGAAGGATATCTCGGACGCTATGTTCTAACCTGATACTGCTCGAATTGCCGTCATTCTGAGCGCAGCGAAGGATCTGAGACCCCTTGCTAGGCTTAGGGTGACGGGCTGAGGTGTCTTTTATTTTTTAGGGAGGGAGGCTCAAGTTGGCGCTCAAAGACATCATCCCGAGCAAGCCCTATGTGATGTTCGGGGGTAAAGGTGGGTTGGGGAAGACGACCTTCTCGGCGGCGACGGCCTTCTATCTGGCGCAGCAGGGCCATCGCGTGCTGGTGTTCTCGGTGGACCCCCAAGCCAGCCTCTCCGACATCTTCCAGCGCGACATTTTCGGCAAGGGGCCGGTCGAGATCATACCGAACCTGTACGCGCAAGAGATTGACGCCGATAGCCATATCAAAGCCTATCAGCAGGAGATCCGCCAGAAGATCCTGGACATGTACGGCTTCGATCAAGTGCCGCCGGAGATCGAGGACTACATCCAGGCGGCCTCGGCCGAGCCGGCGATGGAAGAGAGCGCCATCTTCGATGCCGTCGTGGATGTGGTCGTCAGAGGCGACTACGACTACTATATCTATGATCTCGTGCATCTATGATCTCGTGCCGCTCGGCCACGCGCTCTATTACCTGAGCATGGCGAAGGTCTACGACGAGTGGATCAACAAGATCACCCACCTGCGTGAGGAGATGCGCGAGTACGAGGAGATGGTCTCGCGCCTGAAGCGGGAGACGACAGAAGAGGACCAGATCCTTGGGGAGTTGCAATATATCCGCAACCGTATCAACGCCTCGTCGCGCATCCTGACCGACCCGGAGAAGACCGCCTTCTTCTTCGTCGTCGTGCCGGAGGAGATGATCATCATTGACACCCTCAAGGCGGCCGAATTGTTCAGCCGCTTCGACGTGCCCATCGCTGGCTATGTCGTCAACCGCGTCGTGCCTGAGGAGCTGGCCAGCCAGGATATTCCCGTCTACCTGCGCCGCCGTATCGCCATGCAGCAGGAGCATATGGAGACTATCCGTAACCGCCTCGGCAAGCAGGTGCTGGCCTACGTCCCGGAACTGGAGCGCGATGTGACCGGCCTGGCGATGATCGAGCGATTGGCAGGCATTATGTACGGATGAGGGGGTAATCATGCCAATTGAAACGAGTATGACAGCCTATATCAGCCAGCACCCTGGGCTGAAGTACGTCTTCTTCGGCGGTAAGGGGGGTGTGGGCAAGACCGTTATGGCAGGCGTGGCGGCGCTATGGTTTGCTCGCCAGGGCCGCCGCACCATTCTGGCCTCGACCAACCCCGTCCATAGCCTGTCGGGGCTGCTCGATCAGGATGTATTCGGCAAGGCCACGCCCGTCACCGGCGTGGACCATCTGTGGGCCTACGAGATCGACACCAGGGATGCCATCGAGCGGTCGAAGGCCGAGATCAAAGAGAAAATCCAGTGGTTCCTCAGGTTCGCCGAGATCTCGGCCAAAGCCGACGAATTTGTCGAGTCGGCCACGATGAACCCGGCCTTTGAGGAATCGGCCATGTTCGAGAACATGATCGATCTCATGTTCAAGGACGAGTACGACGTCTACGTCTTCGATACCGCCCCCACTGCCAACGCCCGCCGCCTGCTGGGCATGTCTAAAGTGTACTCCTTGTGGGTGAACAAAATGGTCAAGTCGCGGGAGGAGGCCCAATCCCTGCGCGAGATGCTGTCTTTCACGAAGAAGAAGGAAGAGGACCCGTTGATGGAATACCTGCTGAGCTTCCGGGGGCGAATGGAGCACGCCCGTCAACTTCTGACCGATCCGGATAAGACGGCTTTCTTCTTCGTGACGCTGCCGGAGGCGCTGCCCATTGCCGTCATCCGCCGCTTCATCGCCTGGTTCCGCGACTTCGGCATCCCGGTGGGCGGCGTGGTGGTCAATATGCTGATTGACCAGTCCCAGGTCAGCGAGCGCTCACCGGACTTCGTGCGCAACCGGCTGGCGATGCAGCAACACTACATGCAGGAGATCTGGGATACGTTCGACGGTATGGTGCGGGCGCTGGTGCCGTTGTACGAAACCGAGGTGCGTGGCACGGCGTTATTGGAGCGCACTGGCGAGGCCGTGTTTGCGGCCGGCTCGGCATGAGAAGGGTGCTGCGGCGGGTTGGCTGTTTGGCCGGGGCACTGATCTGGCTGGCGGTGTTGCTGCTGCCGTGCCTGGCTTTTGTCCTGGCGGTGCGTGGGGACATCACCTGGGAACGCAGCCGGTTCTCTCAGGATCGGCTGTGGCTGATCCGCGAGTCGGGCCAGAACGGCCTGGCGCTGTCCGACACCCAGCCGTTGGGCCGTACAGACGCTGATGAGGTCTGTGCCCGCACTGTTGTGACCTTCTGGCTATGGAGTCAGGGCAGCGTGGAGCGAACGAGTTACTGTCAATGCGAGCAACGCACGCCCAGCGGAGACTGGACATTGAGTCGGGAGTGCCCGTCACCATGACCATGCGGGCCTTAGCTGACGCTGCCGCCATCGTCGTCGTCGCCGAGGTGCTGATCCTGGGATTGGTGCCATTGGCGCTTCTGGGGGGTATGGTCTACGGGGTCAGCCGGCTGATCCAGGCCC
>CADDZL010000349.1 GCA_902812335.1 Chloroflexota bacterium
CAGCTATCTGGATGAGATCGGCCACCCCGACCATGCCAAATGGGTGGCCTTCTGGGGTTTCATGAATCGCCATCGGGCGCGGCTGGCGGCGCAGGTGGACGATGCGGTCTATGGCCCGATGCGCGTTTATTACCTCAATGGGCGCTAACCCGTTGCTCTCCCAACTCCCGGTAAAGCCGGAAGAAACGGTCGGCAGCGCGCTCCAGGCTGTACTCAGCCGCGACGCGAGCCTGGGCAGCCTGCGCCATGGCCGCCCGGCGTTCCCCATCGCGCCATAGCGCCAGGATGGCTTCGGCCAACCCCGCCGCATCGCCCACCGGCACGGCCCAGGCCGCCTCCGGAGCCAGATCGGCGATCACGCCGACGGCCGTGCCTACAATGGGCAGGCCACAGGCGGCGGCTTCGAGTGCAGCCATATTCTGGGCCTCATGGCGCGAGGACAACACGAACAGATCGGCATCACGGTAATAGTCCGGCAGGCGCTCGTGGGGGACCAGGCCGGCGAATCTCACATGAGCCTCCAGGCCAAGCGCACGGCAGCGAGCGCGCAGGACCTCTTCCAGCGGGCCACCGCCCACGATTGTCAGGCGCGCCCCCATTTCCACGTCCACTACACGGCGCACGGCCGAGAACAGCGTGGCCTGGTCCTTGACCGGCAGCAGCGAGCCGACGTGCAGCAGACGCGGGCCGGTGGCGTCAGTGGGCTGTAGGGGCACGGCATGCCGTGCCCCTACTCCGGGTGAGAAGAGGGATGTGTCCACACCCAGCGGGACCAGGAGAAGATTAGCGACAGCGGTGGGCGGCAGATGAGGGCGCGCCAGGCCAAGCACGTAGCGCGAGCCGCCGGTGGCGCAAGCCGCCCGGCGCAAGTTGAAGCGCATCAACGCAGCGAGCCGCGGGTGAAGCTGCTCACCATAACCGATGTCGGCCAGGCCGACCATCTCGGCCCCGCCCAGACTGAGGACGACCGGCGTCCGCGTCAGGAAGCCGGCCAGCGTGGCGACCGTGCCGGGGTCGTGTAGCCAGAAGGCATGTAGCCCAGCGAAGCGGCCACGCCGGGCTTCAGCCCATATGGCGGCAACTGCCCGCCACCACAGCGGCAGGTTGCGCCAGTCAGTGTCCAGCCCACCGCCGAAGCTGTGGACGGTCGCACCATAGACGCGATAGGTGCGCCGGCCCGGCGGATAGCGCAGGGTGAAGATGTGCAATTCGACCCGCTGCGCCAGGACCCGCGCCAGGTCGAGCAGTGCCGGGATGCACCAGTCGCTTTCATCGGCGCTGAAGCCGGGAACAACCCAGGCGACCTTCACGTTCCCACCCCACTTTACTGCTGCAGGACTCGATACAACGTATACCCGTTCCGCTGCCCGATCTCTTCCAGCCCCGGCTTGTCGCGCAGCCAGTGCAGGTTAATCTGGGGCGCGCGGCCCTGCCATTGAGCCTCGACGCTATCCACGTTCAGGATGAGATAGGTCGGACGCCCATCCGCCAGAAGAGCGGCCAGCGTCTCCGGCGTCTCGTTGAAAAACTCGCGCACCGTGAGCGGCGTGTAGAACTCGAGCGTTGCCGTCAGGCCGAAAGCCAGCACGCGGCTATCCGCCGCCACCCGACTCTGCACCCAGGCAACCGTGTCCAGGTCGGCCTGCTTGAGCCTGATAGGGGAAGTCAGTGTGGTGCGCCAGCCCCACCAGAGCGCCCCGGCCAGGCCAATGGCCCCCGCCAGCACAAGAACGGCCCGGCCCCGGCGGGGTGCGGCTGCCCATAGCGCGTCGGCCCCCAGGCCAGCCAGGATGGCCAGGGGTGGGAAGAAGGCCAGCCCGAAACGCGCATTCTCGTAGGGGATGCCGGCCAGGAAAGTGTACTGGGCCAAAGGCCAGCCGATGAGCAGGAGGGCCGCCCCCACCAGCCGCCGCCATACCGTCGCCCCTCGCCACAGGATCCACAGCCCGATCAGCAGCGCCGGGGTGAAGATGGGGAACAGGAAGAAGGGATGAAAGGCCGGTTGAGCATACTCCAGCGCCACCGGCCAGCGGTAGTGGAAGATGCCATCGGCGTTGACGAAGTCGCGCAGCAGCGCGTTGGCCGGGCTCCAGCCCTGCAGCCAGGCGTGCCCAACCGAGGAGCCCGGGTCGGCAATACTCTGCACGGCCTGCGGTACGAGGACCAGCCCGGCAGCCGCCAGAGCGATCGCTACGGATGCCATGGTCTGTGGCGCAGAGCTGAGCGCCTTTCCAGCCTGTGCGGGCACGTGCCCCGTTCTGGAAAAGCTGCCCCGCAGGTCAAAGAGCCAGTATAACGACCAGGGCAGGATCAGCAGCCCGTTCTCCCAGCGGGTCATGACGGCAACAGCCAGGGCACAGGCGGCCAGGACCAGCCAGGGCGGGCGGCGAGTGCCTTCGGCGCGGACCAGCGCCCAGGCGCTCAACGTCGCCCAGAAGACGCCGGGCGCATCGCTCATGACGACCAGGCTGGATTGCACCAGTTGGCCGCAGACCAGGGCGAGCACGCCGGCCACACGCCCGGCGCGCTGCGCGGCGGCCCGTTCCAGCCCGGATCGCACCAGCAGGTCGCGGGCCAGCAACACGGTCAGCGGCACCACGGCGCTCCCGGCCAGCAGGCTCACCAATTGCCCACC
>CADDZL010000350.1 GCA_902812335.1 Chloroflexota bacterium
CTCCTTCACCCGCATCCCCGTTGCCATGATCTCATACATCCCCGACGACAGCCGGATGGTCACATCGGGCACAGCACCACAGGCGACAAACAGGTCGAAGAGTTGCTCGCGTGGCAGCGCCGATGTGGCGACGATCAGTTCCTGCGCCCCTGTACGATCCACCAACTCCCGGATAGCCAGCGTCGTCCCCAGGACACGCAGCCCTGGCATCACTTCTTCACCCTCATGACCGTCGTCCACAAATCCGGCCAGGCGCAGCCCGGCCTGGGGTGTCGCCAGGATTTGCTCGGCGATGGCTCGGGCCTCGTTGTTGGTGCCGATGATCAGCGCCGGCGCGACCATGCGGCCGCTGGCGCGCAGCCGATAGACCATCCGGCGCATGGCGAAGCGCCCAACGCCGACGAAGGCCATCGTGAATAGCCAGGAGAGCAAGAGCCAGGCGCGGGCGATCACGAAATCCGGGTAGAAAAAGCTGCCGACGATCACCGCCATCATCCCCAGACTGCACCCATACACGACGTGCTGGTACTCGGCCGTCCCACCCCACAGCAGGTGGGGATCATACAGGCGCACCGCCGCAAAGATCAGCAGCCAGATCGGCATCAGCCACAAGCCCAGCCGCAGGTAGGCCTCGAGGGGTGAGATGGGCGGCTCGTAGAACAGTGGGAAGCGCGTCTGGAAGCGCAGGAAGGCCGCCACGACGAATGCCAGGCCGATAGCCGTCATATCTACTAAAGCCAGTGTTGCCAACAGCCAGCGCCGGTGGCTCCCCCCAGCCAGACCGGTGGTCAGGCGTTCCTGTTGCGGTCGCGAGAGAACGTAACTGTCCATGACGGAAACCCTAACTCAGCGTGCGTGCATTACCGACCGCGAGCCGGCCGTCAGGGGGGGGATGGGCTCACTCACGGATGCGCCACGTGGGGCAAGTGATGCAATGATTTCCTGAGCTGCCCGGCGAGCATGGTGTGAGACCGACTCGCCATTAGTCAGCTCCGGGTAGATCTGGGCCGTGTTGGCCAGATATAGCCCCGCCACCGGCGTCGTCACGCCGGGCATCTGATCGAGCGAGTTGAGCGGATGGATCGGCTCAACGTAACGCTCGCGGTGGATCAGCATGTGGCGGATGGAACTCCGCTCGAAATCGGGGAACATCTGCTCCAGATGCTCCAGCCAGATATGGCGCACCTCGTCGTCAGACAGGCGAAACCAGTCGCTCTCCGCCTGGGTGTACTTGGGAAGGTAAACCAGGTGATAGCCACCCACATATTCCGGATCAATGTAGTTGGTTGTTTCGATCACCCCGGTAAAGGGGATGCGGTCATCGGTGATGTTCAGCGTCCAATAGGGCGACAGCGGCCGGTCGAGCACAAGCAGTGGACAGACGATGCCCATGTAGCGCGTCCTGCCGAGGAATTCGCGATAGCCTGCGGGTGCGCCGGGGATCAGCCGGATGAAGATCGGCGTCTGAACTGTGGCCACAACCGCATCGTAGGGGAGTACCTCCCCGCCAACCGGTTGAACCGCCGTGGCATTCCTGCCGTCCGCCGGCCGCACCAGGCGCAGGCCGTGCAACTGCCCCTCCTGGACAACAATTTCCGCTATCGGCGTGCGCAGGTGAACCTGCCCGCCTGCCGCCTGCACCCGTTCGGCCAGTGCTGAGACCAATGTGATATAGCCGCCGATGAGATGGCCCGCCATCTCCTTTTGATTGGCGCCGGAGCGGGTCGAAGACATGCGATTGAGTCGCGCCCAGATGTACGTGGCCGACGTGCCGGTGAAATTGCCGTCGAACTTGGCCTTAAGTAAGGGCCGCCAGATGACCTCGAAGGTGTGCCGCCCACCCAGCCGCACCAGCCAATCCTCAATGCTCACCCCCTCCAGGCTATGCCAATCGCGCACCAGGCGCGCGCCCACGACCGTCAGCCCCAGCCGGAAGCGGTCGAGCCAGGTCAACGGCGGGAAGAGCAGAAAGTCGCGCACGTCGTTCATCGGATAGATGCGGCCCTGATGATAAAATCCCATCTTTGTTTCGCGGAAGCGGAGTCGATCAGCGATGCCGATCTCTTCGCACAGGCTGCGCAGATGGCCGTCGGACGACAGGATCGCATGGTAGAAGCGGTCAATCGCCGCGCCATCTAGATAGATCGGTCCGGCCAGGCCACCCAGGTTATCCGAGGCTTCGAAGACTTGCACCCTGGCCCCTGCCTTTGTCAGGAAGTAAGCCAGGCTTAAGCCCATAATGCCACCGCCAACGATACCAATTTCCTTAACTTCTTTAGACGATCCGTTGAGTACCATCATCAGCTATCAGCGCACCGCACGGATTCCGATGGATCTCACAGGCCCTGCTGCCAGATTGATGCGATCCGTGAGAATCCGCGTTGGGTCCTCCCTCAGCACCTCGACAATGCGCTCGGCTGCACCCGGCCAGATATGCTCCCTTGCCGCTGCGCTCCGCCGCATTGCCGCCAGCCGTTCCGGCGACCCCAGCACCTCTCCGGCTCGAGCTACAATCCCTTCTTCGTCCACGCCAACCAGGCAATTCATCCCGGCGGCGACGTACTCTACCCATTCCGTCTCCCGCCGCAGCACCAGCGCGGGCG
>CADDZL010000351.1 GCA_902812335.1 Chloroflexota bacterium
GCCGTAAGACAGGGCATCTACCGTCGCGCCGGTGTTGTCACGCAGGATCAGCCGGTCACCGCTGTTCGCCAGGCCGTTGCCGATAGAGCCATTCAGGAAGACGATCAGGCCGCTGAAGTTGGGATAGTTCTCGTAGAAGGCTGGGGTAGCGGCGACGACGGCGTAGCTATGCGCGGGCACGACCAGGCGGGGGAGCGGGTCGCTGGCGGCATTATCGCTGATGGTCCAGTCGTTCAGGCTGACGGGTATGGCGGCGTTGTTGTAAAGTTCGAGCCACTCCCAGTCGGCATCGTTTCCGGGCTGGACCGGATCGAACTCGACCTCGTTAATGACGATGTCGCCGGGCGACGCCGGGAGAGGACGGAGGACGAAGGACGGCTGCCCTTTGCCGCTGACGGTCTGTTGTCCACTGGTGATAGCCAGGGTCAGTAGGACACACAGCGCAACCAGGGCAGCGATGCGAGCCATCGGCGGGCCTGCCAGCAGAGGGCCATTATAGACCTCAAGCGGGGTTGTGCAAATTCGTGCAAACCGGCTGACGGCTGATGGCCGGCAACCGATGACTGCATTTTGCCTGAATAAGCTGGACCAGATACAATCACGCGGAGAAGGAGGGCAGCGCGCATATGGCCGATCCGCAGATCGTTGAACGCATCGAGCACCTGCGTGAGCAGATCCGTTATCATAACTACCGCTATCATGTACTGGATGCGCCGGTCATATCGGACGCCGAGTACGATGCGCTGATGAACGAACTGCGCTGGCTGGAGGAGATGTACCCTGAGTTGGTCACGCCCGACTCACCGACGCAGCGGGTAGGTGGCGCGCCGGTGGAGAAGTTCGCCAAAGTGCGCCACCCTCGCCCGATCCTCAGCCTGGCCAACGCCTATAGCGCCGACGAGGTGCGGGCATGGTGGGAGCGCATCCGCAAGCTCATCCCACCGGGCACGCCGGTGCGCTTCGTCGTCGAGCCCAAGATCGATGGTCTGACGGTCGTCCTGACTTATGAGAACGGTCGTTTCGTCCAGGGTGCGACCCGCGGCGATGGCGAGATCGGTGAGGACATCACCACCAACCTGAAAACGATCAAGAGCCTGCCGCTCCGCCTCCCGGCGGATAGTAGTCAGTGGTCAGCGGTGGGCGATCGGCCGGAAGGGAAGGACCAACCGATTGCAGATTACCGCTTGCTAGTCACCGGTCGTTTGGTGGTGCGCGGTGAAGCCTATATCCCATTAAGCAAGTTTGAAGCATTCAAGAAGAAGATGGCCGAGGCAGGTGAGCGCATCTACGCCAACCCGCGCAATACCGCTGCCGGGGCGCTGCGCCAGCTTGATCCGCGCATCGCCGCCTCGCGGCCACTCGACCTGCTGTGTTACAGCATCGTCGAGGCCGAGGGCCTGGAGATCACCCGCCAGTGGGAGGTGCTGGCCGCGTTGCGGGCGCTGGGCTTCCCGGTGGCGCGCCAGGTGGCGCTGTGTGACTCGCTGGAGGAGGCTATTGCCGAGGCTGAAAAGTGGGCCCGGGAGCGCAACCGGTTCAACTTCGAGGCCGATGGCATGGTGATCAAGATTGACGACCTGCGCCTTCAGGAGCGGCTGGGCGTGGTGGGCAAAGACCCGCGGGGGGCGATCGCCTACAAATTTCCGGCGCGGGAGGCGACGACGCGCCTGGTGGAGGTCGAGGTCAACGTCGGGCGGACCGGCATCCTCAACCCGGTAGCTGTGCTCGAGCCGGTTGAGCTGGGCGGTGTGATCATCCGCCATGCGACCTTACATAATTATGATGACATCGCCCGCAAGGACATCCGCCTGGGCGATGTGGTTCAGATCAAGCGGTCGGGGGACGTCATCCCCTATGTGGTGGGGCCGGTGGTCGATCTGCGCACGGGCGAAGAACGACCCATCGAGCCGCCCGCGACCTGTCCCTTCTGCGGCACGCCGACGGTGCGTCGCGCGGACCAGGTGGCCGTTTACTGTCCCAACGAGGACTGCTCTGGCCGGGTGGTGCGCCAGGTTGACTGGTTCGTGGGTGTCATGGATATTGTCACACTGGGCGGGGAGACGGTGGACCTGCTGATGCGGGCAGGGCTGATCCATGACATCGCCGACATTTACAGCCTGAAGGACAGGCGCGAAGAGTTATTGGCGCTGGAAGGTTTTGCCGATAAGAAAGTTGAGAACCTGCTGGCAGGCATTGAGGCATCCAAGAAGCAGCCACTTGAACGGTTGCTGGCAGCGTTAGGCATTCGCCATGTTGGCGCAACCGTTGCCACGCTTCTGGCGCAGCACTTCGGCAGTCTGGATGCACTCATGGCAGCAAGTGCTGAGGAATTGGAAGGGATTGAGGGCATCGGCCCGGAGACAGCCGAGGCAGTGCGCCAGTGGTTCGGCAACCCGCGCAACCGGCAGTTGATCGAGAAGCTGCTGGCGGCCGGGCTTCGGCTGACGGCCGATCGGCCGTCGGCCCGGGCCGGGGCGCTGCCGCTGGCCGGCAAGACGTTCGTCGTCACGGGTACGCTGCCGAGTTTCAGCCGCGAGGAGGCCGAGGCCTTTATCCAGGCTCATGGCGGTAAGGTGAGCGGGAGCGTCAGCAAGAAGACGGAC
>CADDZL010000352.1 GCA_902812335.1 Chloroflexota bacterium
GTGTCACTGACGCTGCTGCTCGCGCCGCTGTTATCCGTGCCCCAGGCGGCCTTCGTGGCAGTGTTCATGCGGGTTCTCACGACCGGCCTGGAACTGGCCTGGGCGTTGATCGCCTGGCGCGTTTAGGGTGAAGGGGTGAAATAACACCAAAGAGGTATTGCGCAGGGAGGAAAACGATTATAGAATGGGGCCAATAACATCCGAAGCATTCTGCCTGAGGGAGGGAACATCATGAAAGCTGCTCGCGTTTTAATTGCTGTTGCGTTACTGGCCGTCGTCGCTCTGCCCATGCAGGGCGCATCTGCCCAGGCCACGACCTACTCCTCGTGCGTCCAGTTGGTGAACCTGGATGCGGTCAACGCAGCCACCGTCGTCCTAACGTTCTATGATCAATCGGGTACGTCGACGCCGTACTCCGACCCCAACCCGATCCCGGCCGGCCAATCCCGGACCTACTGTCCACTGCCGGGGATATCCAACGGCTTCAACGGCTCGGCGGTAGTGTCATCTAACACCCAGTTGGCGGCCATCACCAACGTCTACACCTCGGGTGGGAACTACGCCAGCTATACCGGCTTCCAGGCGGGCGGAACGGAGGCGCTGGTACCGCTTCTGATGAAGAACAACTACGGCTACAGCACCTGGTTCAACGTCCAGAACACCGGCACGGTGTCCACGACCCTCACCGTGACCTATAGCGATGGCATCGTGGCGACCTACGCCAATCTGCCGGCCGGCACGGCGCACACCTTTGACCAGTCCACCGAGGCCCACGCGAATGGTTGGGTTGGCTCGGCCACGGTCACGACCAGCAATGGCACGCCGATCGCGGTGTCCGCAATCGAGAATGGCCCGACATTGTTCAGCTACAATGGCTTTGGGGCCGGTTCGACTGCGCCGGTGATGCCGCTGGTGCAGGCCAACAACTTCGGCTACTTCACCGGCATCTCGCTTTTCAACAACGGGACTGTGACCACGACGGCGACGATTGTTTATACGCCTAGCACAGCCGGAAGCGTCACGACCGAGACCCACGACATCGCACCGGGTCAGATCGGCCTGTATGCCTTGAGCGTCTTCGGTACCAACACCTTTGTTGGCTCAGGCAAGGTGACCGAAAACACGGCTGACCAGCCTCTGACAGCAGTGGTGAACCAGCTCAACACCGCGGCGGTTAAGGGCGGATCCTACGGGGCCTTCGACCCGTCGGCGGCCACAGCCACGGTGGTCTTCCCGCTGATCATGGACCGCAACTATGGCTTCTTCACCGGCTTCAACGTCCAGAACGTCGGCACGCAGAGCACAACGGTCACGTGCGCTTTCACCAATAGCACGCGCACAGTCAGTGCCACACTCGCGCCGGGCGAGGCTCTCAACGATGTGCAGTTGAATCAGTTGAGCAGTGGATACGTCGGAGCAGCCACCTGCACCGCTAGCGGTGGCGACCAGAAGATCGTGGGCGTCGCCAACGAACTGAACCTGGGTTCGGCTGTGGATTCGCTCCTGGTCTACGAGGGGACGAACCACTAGTCCGAGCAATGGCGTTCCGTCTGAGCGAGACGCCCGCGCAGATAGAACTGCACAGGTAATAACCGGGGGCTACCACACCACAAAGTGGTAGCCCCCGCTGTTGATCCCCATCCGTTTCGGATGCCGCCATCAACGTGGCGACTTTCCGCAGCAGGCCCTGGTGAGTACAATCAAGACGATGCGAGGGCAACCGGCACCATGGGGTTGTAGGCGATGACGCTTGCCGATGGATTGCGCGCTGGCGCCATAGCGCTCGTGATCCTACTGGCGGCATTGGGGCTGGGCCATTGGGTCCTGCGGCTGTTGCGCCTGCAGGAGCGCGGGGTGACGTGGCTGTGGCTGGCGGTGACCTGCGGCCTGGGCCTGTTGTCGGTTGGTACCATGCTCCTCGGCGTGGCCGGGCTGTTCTACAGCGCCTTGTTCGCCGTGCTGCTCGCGCCGGCGGCAGCCGCCAGCGCCTGGCTGCTGTGGAGGACGCGGGCTGACTGGCGGCAGGCGGCACGAGGCTGGCTGGCCTTTAGCAGTTTCGAGTGGCCCTTCCGAGTCTGCGCCTACCTGCTGCTATTCATCAGCGCCGGTAGCGTGCTGTGGATTGTGCTGACACATGCGCTGATGCCACCTCATGAATGGGACGAGGTAGCCTATCATCTAGCTCTGCCGAAGCTGTATGTGCAGGCCCACCGCGTCGTCTACGTGCCTTTCATCGTGCACTCCAATTGGCCGATGAACAGCGAGATGCTGTTCAGCGTCTCGCTGATGTGGGGTTCGGACATTGCTCCCCACCTGCTCATGCTTGGGGCAGCGGTATTGACGGTCTTGGGGTTGCTGGTTGTCGCCCACGGCTATTTCGATGACCGGGTCGGCGTGGTGGCTGTAGCCTTGTTTCTGAGCGTAACACTGGTTAAGCGACTGGCTGGCACCGGGCTGATTGACCTTGGACCGGGGGTATATGTACTGCCCGCACTTGTGGCACTTGAGCGCTGGCGGCAGGAGCGCCGCTGGTCCTGGCTGGTGCTGTACGGGGCGTACAGTGGTTT
>CADDZL010000353.1 GCA_902812335.1 Chloroflexota bacterium
GAACGATGCCGACTCTAGGTGAGTTGCTGGCTCGGCTGTCTTTCATCTCGGCTACGATGGCGGCCTTTGGCGTGCTGATCACCGCCGGGGTGCTGGTCGTGGTTCAGGACTGGCGATTGTCACTGTTAGCTCTGGCGGTGCAATATGTCTTTGTTGGCCTGCTGCTCACGCGCCTGCTGGTGCCCGAATTGGCCGCGCTCAAGGCGCTCATCGGCTTGATCATCTGCCCGACGCTGTATGTCACGGCGGTGCGCGTCCGCTGGGGGCGGCCGGCCGCTTCAGCTAACGGCCGGCCGGGCTGGAGGCTGCCGACGAGCGTGCCCTTCCGCCTGGTGGCCGCGCTCATGGGTGGGTTGGTCAGCTATAATCTGGCGACGCGACCGGGCTTCACGCTGCCGGAGGTGCGCGAGCCGGCTATCAACCTGGCCTGCTACTTCCTGATGGGGTTGGGATTGCTGGCGCTGGGGCTGACCGAAGAGCCGCTCAAGGCCGGAATGGGGCTGCTGACTTTCATGTCGGGTTTTGAGCTGTTCTACGCTGGTCTGGAGCAATCACTGCTGGTTATTGGCTTTCTGGGCCTGGCCAGTTTTCTGATCGCTTTGGCGGTTGCCTACCTGGCCACGGCCCGCGCCACACCGTATGACGAGGGAGCAGCCGGGCCATGATGGTGCTGCTGGGTGGGCCGCTAGGGCTGGTGATGCTGCCGCTGGCGATGGCCCCGCTGATATTCCTGTTACGGCGCTGGGCCACGCTGGCAGCGTTGCTCTCGACCGGCACAGCCGTCTTCCTGATGCTGGTCGTATTGCGCCTACCATTCGTCCCGCTGAACGCGACTTCAGCAATATCGGTGCTGGGGCGTGAACTGGCACTGACCCCTACGAATCGGTTGGTTCTGGCTTTCTTCTACAGTATAGCGGCGGTAGCCTTCTTGTTGGGCTGGCGCATCCCTCAGGGCCGGTCCTTCTTCCCTATTAGCCTGGCGCTGTTGGCCATCCTGGCCGGGGTGTTGTTGGTGCGGCCGTTTCTGTTCGCCATTCTGCTGCTGGAGATCGGTGCCGGGGTCTCGGTGTTCCTGATCCAGAGCGACCGGCCTGGCTCAACGCAGGCGGCCCTGCGTTACCTGGTTCTGACCACGCTGGCTGTGCCGCCCTTTCTGGTGGCCGCCTGGCTGATCGATGTGTACACCACCAATCCGCTGGAGGTCAGCCTGCTGCCACAGGCAACCGGGCTGGTGGCGTTCGGCTTTGCCGTACTGCTGGCGATTGCGCCCTTTCATAGCTGGGTGCCGGCCGTTGGCTCGGAAGCGCCGCCGCTGGGCGCGGCGCTGATCCTGGGGCTGAATCAGGCCACGGTGTTTGTGCTGTTATTGACGATGCTGCAAGATTTCCCCTGGCTGGCGGCCGGCGGGGCCGCCTTTCGCTGGCTGGGTGGTGCTGGTCTGGTTCTGGTTGTACTGGGTGGGCTGCTGGCGTTCTCGCGGCGCTCGTTCGGGCGGCTGATGGGCTACGCTGTACTGGTGGACCTGGGTGCAGCACTGCTGGCGCTGAGCCTGGGAAACGCCGCTGGCCTGCGGCTGGCGCTGGTGATCCTGGCGCTGCGAACAGTGGGCCTGCTTATCTCCTCCGCTGGGCTGGCGCTGGTGCGGCAGCGGACCGGCAGCGATACGTTTGAGGCGGTCCGGGGCCGTGGCTGGGAGACGCCGGTGGGGCTGGGGGCGCTGATCTTCGGTGGGCTATCGCTGGCGGGCTTCCCACTGACGCCGGGGTTCGTTGGGCGTTGGGCGCTGCTGAGCCTGTTGGTCACGGAGAACCCTGTCGCGGCGCTGGTCTTGTTCCTGGCGGGTGTGAGCGTGGCGGCAGGGTACCTGCGCGGCCAGGGGGAGCTGCTGGGTGTGGCGGCCGTCCCGACGGGGCGTGAGCCGCGCCTGGCGGCGGTCCTGGTCGGGCTGTGCCTGGTGGTCGGCTTCGCACTGTCGCTATTTCCCCAGGCATTCCTGCCGGCGGTGAACCGCTTCGCCGGCTTGTTCGCCTTCCTGGGGTCGTAGGGACCCAGGGGAACCCAAAGGCAACTGCTCCATCAACGACAGTCGTTGCCACCTATTCGCCACATCTTCTCTGTTCTTTACTGATCCTCCGCTGTTGATGGCGAGACTGCCTAATGTCTGGCATGAGCGGCGCGCTTCAGTATGAGTCATTCCTGACTGTCCCTGATTGCTATGTTAGGCGTATTCTGCCCAGCTTCCTCCATAGCTGCCTACTACGGCGCTCTTGGCACTTCACACTGGCGAGTATATGGCCGAATCCCCCAATGGTCAAGCAGTTTGGAGGGCTGGGGATTATCCCAGTTGCAGTATGCGCCGCACCTCCTCCATCACGCGCTCGACCGGGATCGCCCACACACAAGGGTGTTCACCCAATTCCGCCTTTGGCCAGTCCAGGTGGCGGCATGGGCTGCAACCGATCCCCAGCGTCACGATGCGATGGCGGGCCGGGTCGCCCCAGGGGCCGAAGCTGGCCGGGTCCGCCGGGCCATACAGATG
>CADDZL010000354.1 GCA_902812335.1 Chloroflexota bacterium
GTGGCGATGTGCTGCTGGTGCCGTCGCTGTGGTACGAGACTTCGGCGCTGGTCGTCCAGGAAGCCATGGCCTGCGGCCTGCCGGTCATGGTCTCGGCGCTGGGCGCACTGACCGAACGCGTGCGCGATGGTGTGGATGGGCTACTGCTGCCGCCGGGCGATGTGGCCGCCTGGCGGCGGGCTGTGGCCGAGCTGGTGGCTTTTCCGGAGCGCATTACGCAGTTGCGCCGGGGCATCCAGCCGGTGCGCACCCTGGCAGAGCAGGTCTGTGATATGGAGGCAGTCTATCAATTGGTCTGTTGATGGCGGAACGCATGGCCGAAATCTCAAGCCAATCTGAGCCTAAGCCGCGCGTGAGCGTGGTTGTCCCCGCCTATAACGAGGAGGCGGCCATCGGTGACGACCTGGCGGCGATCCGGCGCGCGCTCGAAGGTGATGCGTGCGTACCCTATGAGATTATCGTGGTGGATGACGGCTCGACCGACCGCACCGGTGCGATTGCCAGCGCCTGTGAGGGTGTGCGCGTCATTCGCCACGCCCACAACCTCGGCACGGGTGCAGCGCGCACGACGGGTGTGCGCGCCGCTCGGGGGGATGTGATTGTCATGACCGACGCGGATGGCACCTATCCGAATCATGACATTCCGAAGTTGCTGGCTGCGCTGGCCGACGCCGACATGGTCGTCGGCGCGCGCCGGCGCGAGGCAGGTACGCTGCCCTGGCTGCGCGCCCCGGCCAAGTGGTTTATCCGCATGTTGGCCTCGTTTCTGACGAATACGCATATCCCCGATCTGAACTCCGGTTTCCGCGCGTTCAAGCGTGACGTGGCACTGCGCTACCTGAATATCCTGCCCACGACGCACTCGTGGGTAAGTACGATCACGTTGGCGTTCCTGAGCGATGGCTACACTGTGACCTATGTGCCGATTGACTATTATCCCCGCAAGGGGCGGTCGTCGTTTCATCCGATTACCGACACGTACAATTACATTACACTGGTTGTGCGCTCTATCATGTACTTCAACCCGCTCAAGGTGTTCCTGCCGGTCACAGGGCTGCTCTTGCTGGTGGGTATCATCAAGTTCATCCGCGATCTGTTGGTGTATGGCAGCGTCTTCTACATCCCTGGCATCACGCTGCTCTTGCTGTTCATGGCGGTACAGGTGGGGGCGCTAGGGTTGCTGGCCGATCTGATCGTGCGGCGCACGAAAGGGCCGCCGCCGTAGGGTTGCCTGTTGGTTGAGAGGCACGCCATGCGCGTGTGCTACTTCGGGACCTATAAGCAGGGTTACTCGCGGAATCGCATCCTGATTGACGGGCTGAGGGCACGCGGTGTGCAGGTGACCGAATGCCATGCCGATCTATGGGGCAGCGATGATACCGCCGCTAAGGTTGCCGCCAGCCTGGGCGGTTGGCGCAGCCCGCGCTTCCTGGCCCACACCGCCCGCGTCTATGCCAACCTGGGCCGGCGCTACTGGGCCATTGGCCCGCACGACGTGATCGTCGTTGGTTACGCCGGGCAGATTGATGTCCATCTTGCCCGCTGGCTGGCGCGGCGAACCGGCGTGCCGGTGGTGCTTGACGTGTTCATGTCGCTTTACCTGATCATGCTGGAACGTGGCCTTGACCGCCGTAGCCCGGCCGGTGTCAGGATCATACGCTGGCTGGAACGAACGGCCTGCCAGGTGGCCGACGCGCTTCTACTCGACACGCCGGCTTATGCGGAGTTCTTCCACAAAACCTATGATTTGCCGCCGGAACGCTTTTACCTGATCCCGACAGGTGCCGACGAACGTCTCTTCTATCCACGGCCTCGCACGCGCCCAGATGACGGCTGTCTGCACGTGGTTTACGTCGGCGGCTTTCTGCGTGCCCACGGGCTGCCCACAATCATTGAAGCAGCGGCGCGGCTACGTGACGGAACAGTCAGCTTTGAACTCATCGGGGATGGGCCGGAGCGGGCGCATGCCATGGCGTTAGCCACTCAAATGGGATTGAGCCATGTGGCCTTCACGGGCTGGCTCGACCGGCAGGTGGTGCCTGAGCGGTTGGCTCAGGCGGATGTGGTGCTGGGTGTGTTCGGCACGACCGAACAGTCGTTACGGACGATTCACAACAAGATCTATGAGGGCATGGCAATGGGGCTGCCGGTCGTCACCGGCGATTCGCCGACAGTGCGTGCGATGCTGCGGGACGGGGAGGACCTGGTGCTGGTGCCGCGTGAGGACCCGGCGGCCCTGGCGGCAGCGCTGTTGGCCCTGCGGGCAGATCCGGGCCGGCGGGCGCGTATCGGCCAGACGGCCTATCGCACCTTCAGCGAGCGCTACACCACCGTTGCGATTGGGGCACTGGCTGAAGCGCACTTGCAGCATATCCTGTGCACCAGGGGTAGCAGACGGCGGGCCAATGGCTGAGCGTTCGCCCCTGTTCGTCGTGGTGCTGGTTCTGGCCTGGAACCGGCGCGAGGATACCCTCCGCTGCCTGGAATCGTTGCAACGCCTGACCTATCCTCGCTACCGGGTACTCTTGGTGGATAAC
>CADDZL010000355.1 GCA_902812335.1 Chloroflexota bacterium
CTGTATCACCGTCAGCAGCAGGTGAGGCAGCGCCGCCAGCGGCGCGAAACTCTGGCCGCGCAGTTCCACCAGCACGATCTGCACCCAGGCCTGCCGGTTGCGCAGCGCCAGGCTCATGGCGATTGCCCGCATTAGCCCGCTGGTGCTGGCGCTGCCGGAGCCGGCCACAAGCACATGCGCCGCCTCTGGGCTAGGCAGCCGCAGCAGGAGCGGCCCGCCATCCTCGGCCCGGCCCAGGCAGGCGGTCACCGGCGGCAGCGGTCCCACTTCATCCAACAAGTCAATCAGGCCCACTGCCTGGCCGCCGTCGGCTGTGCGTGGCCGGTATTGGGCCGATCGCGGCACCGGCCCGGCCGGTGCCGGAGACGTAGCTAGCTGTCCTATATCTATTGCCATTGCCGGACTCCTCCTCTGACGGGAACTTACAGTTGCCGGATGACTGCCACTACCCGCCCCTGCACTTCCACATTGGCCGGGTGCGCATACAGCGGCGGGAAGGACGGATTGGCGGGTTGCAGGCGGATGCGCCCATTCTCGCGGTAGAAGCGCTTGAGCGTGTATTCATCGCGGTCCTTCAGCCGCACCGCCACCATCTCGCCGTCGTGGGCCTCTTTCTGGTGTTTCATGACGACAATGTCGCCGTCGTGAATAAGCGCGTCAATCATAGACTCGCCGCGCACGCGCAAGCCGTACAGCCCATCGCCCTGCTCGCGCACGATGTCGCGGGTCAACTCAACCGCTTCCAATACCTGGTCGGATGTGGTCGGGATGCCGGCTGCGATGACCCCTAGCACCGGTAGCGATAAGGTCGTCGCCGGTGGCGGCTCAGCCAGGCGCAGGCCCCGCGATGCGCCGGGCGTGCGCTCCAGGTAGCCCCTGGCGATGAGGGCGTCGAGGTGATGGCGCACCAGCGACTTGGTGCTGAAGCCCAGGTCGGCGCACATCTCGTCGTAGGTGGGGGGATAGCCCTCGCGCCGCACGTGCTCGCGGATGTAACTATATAGCTTCACTTGCCTCTGACTCAGGTTATTCATGGCCCACTCTCCTTCCCAGTCCAACGCGATGCCAAAATAGAACGAGTGTTCTGGCGATGATTATACCAGAACACTTGTTCTATGTCAAGGGGGTCAACCTTAAATTTTCCGGCTGATCCCTTAATTTTGAGTGCTTAGTTGAGCTGGCGCAGGACCAGGATGACCTTGCCTTGAACCTCGACGTTGCGTGGGTCGGCGTAAATCGGGCTCATAGTGGGGTTGGCCGGCTGTAGGCGTACCCTGCCGTCTTCCAGATAGAAGCGCTTGAGGGTCGTCTCCTCTTTGTCCTTCAGCCAGACCGCGACCATTTCGCCATTTTCAGCCTTGAGCTGATGGCGCAGGATGACGATATCGCCGTCGTTGATCAGCGCATCAATCATCGAATTGCCGCGCACCTGAAGCGCATACAGCCCGCGTTCGTCCGGGATCAGGTCGCGGGTCAACTCGATGGCCTCCTCATCGCTGAAGGTGGCGAAGCCGCTGCTGGGCACGGGAATGGGCTCGCCGGCGGCGATGCGGCCCAGGAGCGGGATGCGCACCACCTCGCGCACGGCGGCGAGAGCGGCCTCACCCGCCAGGCGCAGCCCACGTGAGATATCGCGATTGCGCGCCAGATAGCCACCCTCCTCCAGCTTAGCCAGGTTATAGTTGACGACCGAGGTCGAGGAAATGTTGACGGCGGCGCCGATCTCGCGGATAGTCGGGGGGTACCCGTGCTCCTGGGTGAAGTCACGGATGAATTTCAGAATCGCACGTTGCCGCTCGGAAAGACCGTTCCTAGCCATGAAGGCCTCCTATGTCCCATCTTTTAGCTCACTTGTTCATATTATACTACGAACACCTGTTCTGTGTCAAGTATTTTCTTAACATTCGCCGCACCAGTATTTTTCTCTTTCGTGCCTTTCATGATCGAACTGCCGCCCTGTCACATTCCCCTTTTCGCCGGTGTTATATATACTAGAAGCTGCGCAGGGCGGGCGCACGGTGATGAGTGACGCTATCGGATAGCTTTTTCCTGGAACGATCCTGCAGCGGTGACCCGGCCTCTTTCGAGGCACTGTTTCTCGCGCATTACGACCAGGTCTATGCCGTGCTGGTGCGCCTGCTCGGCAACCGCGAAGACGCCGAGGACCTGGCCCAGGAGACGTTCCTGCGGCTGCACCGCAGCCCCCTCCCGGCCGGGCAGGAACATCACTTGGGCGGCTGGCTCTATCGCGTCGCCACCCGGCTGGGCTATAACGCCCTGCGGGCCCGGCGGCGGCGCTGGCAGCATGAACAGGCCCTGGCCCAGGCGACGCTGGCTGAGGATGCCGGCGACCCCTCTGACCTGGCCGCGCTGGCCGAGGAGCGCCGCCGGGTGAGACTGGCGCTGGCCGACCTGCCCGCCCGCCAGGCTCAGCTTCTGATCCTGCGCCATTCCGGCCTGTCGTATAAGGAATTGGCAGAGGCGCTGGACGTGGCCCCCGGCTCGATCGGCACGCTCCTGGCACGGGCCGAACGG
>CADDZL010000356.1 GCA_902812335.1 Chloroflexota bacterium
GAGTGGGCTGAGCAGGAAATGCCGGTGCTGCGGCTGATCCGCGAACGCTTCGCCCGAGAGCAGCCGCTGAAGGGCCTGCGCCTGAGCGCCTGCCTGCACATCACCACCGAAACCGCCAACCTGGCGCGCACGCTCCAGGCGGGCGGCGCAGATGTTGTCCTATGCGCCTCGAACCCGCTGAGCACCCAGGACGATGTCGCCGCTGCCCTCGTCACTCACTACGAGATCCCGGTCTACGCCATCAAAGGCGAGGATGAGAAGACGTACTATCAGCACATCCAGGCGGCGCTGGACCATAAACCGCATCTCACCATGGACGACGGCGCCGACCTGGTCAGCACACTGCATAAGGAACGCACCGACGTCATAGATGGCGTCATCGGCGGCACCGAGGAGACGACAACGGGCGTGATCCGGCTGCGAGCCATGGCCCGCGAAGGGGTCTTGCGCTACCCCATCCTGGCGGTCAACGATGCCGAGACCAAGCACCTCTTCGACAACCGCTACGGCACCGGCCAGTCCACCCTTGACGGCATTGTCCGCGCCACCAATATCCTGCTGGCCGGCAGGACCTTCGTCGTCGCCGGCTACGGCTGGTGCAGCCGGGGGATCGCCATGCGGGCGCGGGGCATGGGTGCCAACGTCATCGTCACCGAGGTCAATCCGCTGCGGGCACTGGAGGCGGTCATGGACGGCTATCGTGTCATGCCCATGAGCCAGGCCGCTCCCATCGGCGACATCTTTGTGACCTCGACCGGCGACATCAATGTGATCGACCGCCAGCACTTCGAGGTGATGAAGGACGGTGCCATCCTGGCCAATTCCGGCCATTTCAACGTCGAGATCAACATCCCGGCGCTGCGGGCGCTCGCCACCGAGGTGCGCCGTGTGCGCGAGTTCGTCGAGCAGTTCACGCTGGCCGATGGCCGCAAGCTCAACCTGCTGGGCGAAGGCCGCCTGGTCAACCTGACCGCGGCCGAGGGACATCCGGCTTCGGTCATGGATATGTCCTTCGCCAACCAGGCACTGGGGGCCGAGTGGATGTCGAAGCACGCCAGCGAACTCTCGCGACGCGTCTATCCGGTGCCGGAGGAAATTGATCAGATGATCGCCCGGCTCAAGCTCCAGGCGATGCATGTGGAAATTGACACACTCACCCCGGAGCAGGAGAAGTATCTGGCCTCGTGGGAGGAAGGCACGTAGCTGAAATCACTGCACCCGGCGCCGCCGATCTGGCTGCCATCCTCGACCTCTCAGCCCGCACCGGCGTCTTCTCCAAAGAGGAGGTCGCCACCGTCCAGGAGCTATTCGAGGCTTATCTGCACCAGCCCGGGCATGGCGGCTACTTCTTCCTGGCCTACCGGGGCAAGGGGCAAGTCCTGGGCTTCGCCTGCTACGGACCGGTGGCGCTCACCCAGGGCACCTACGATCTGTACTGGATCGCGGTGGACCCGGAGGCCCAGGCGCGGGGCATCGGCGGCGCGCTGCTGGCGCGGGTAGAGGCCGAAGTCCAGGCGCGGGGCGGCCGCATGCTCATGGTGGAGACCTCCGGCCGCCCCGACTATGACCGCACGCGCCGCTTCTACGAGCGCCAGGGCTACAGCCGCGTGGCGACGATTGACGATTTCTATGCCCCTGGCGATGACCTGGTGATTTACCGGAAGCGGTTTGAGCATTAACTGCTAGCGCCAGCAGGATGGTCCTAGTCGCCCGCGGGCGCGTCTGCTGCCGGGCGTGCCATGCCCTTGCGCAATTGCTGTAGCGATACTTTGTTGGCGCGGCGGCACCTGGGACAGTGAATTTCGTAGGTCTTGTGATGGGCGCGTTCGGCCTCCTCCAGTGCCGCCGCGGCCTCTTCACCCGTCAGGCTAAAGGCCCAACCGCAGTAAGGGCAATGTAGCGAAACCATATTATCTCCTCCACGATACGATCAGGATGCCAACCAGGATGAGTGCTCCACCGGCCAGTTTCCACCAGGTCACCCCCTCGCCCAGGATGAGATACGCCAGGATGGTCGAGCCGATGGGTTCGGCCAGCACCGGGACGGTGGCCAGGGTCGCCGAGGTGTAACGCAGTGCCCAGTTAAACGACGAATGGCCGATCAACTGCGGCAAGAGCGCCAACAGCAGGAACCATAGGAATGTCTGCGCCTGATAGCCGGTGAAGGGTTGGCGCGTCGCCAGCGCCAGGGCGATGACGACCAGGGCTGCGGTCGTGTATACGACGAAGATATAGGCGATTAGCCCCAGGCGGGCGCGCAAACGGCGCCCGATCAAGAAATAGCCGGTGGCGCAGACCGAGCCGGCCAGTGCCAGTGCGTCGCCCAGCGCCTGCTGCGGCCCCAGCCCGAAATCCCCCCAGCCGATGATCACGCCACCCGCCGTCGCCATCAGCACGCCCTCCCACACCCGCCGCGTCAGGTGCTCGCGCAAGAGCCAGGGCGAGGCCAGCGCGACCAGCAGCGGGCTGGTGGTGACCAGGACCACCGAACTGGCGGTCGAGGTATAGGC
>CADDZL010000357.1 GCA_902812335.1 Chloroflexota bacterium
TGCGGGCGCTGGAGCGGGCGCGGCTGGAATGGCCCTGGGCCGGGCCGCTTTTCCTGGAGCGGCTGAGGGGACCGGCGACAGCCGACGACCCCCGCTGGGGCTTCGCGCTAGTCGGGCCCGACAGCCTCCCGCGCCCGCTCTATGACGCGCTGCGAACGCAGGCGGCGACCCCACACGATGCCCCGCCACTGGCCTACCCGGGCTGGCATCCGGCGGCAGACCCGGCGGCGCGCTACAGCGGTGGCTGGCGCTTTTCTGAGTTGGGCGCCGACATCAGCCAGAACGGTGACCAGGTGACCTTCACGTTTCGCGGGACCGACCTGGGATTGACCGTCCGGCGCGCCGATTACCGCGCCTATCTGTATGTGACGATTGACGGCCAGCCGGCCAACGCACTGCCCCACGACCAACGCGGCGCCTACCTGGTCCTGACCGCACCTGACCCGGCCCAACCGGGCGTAGCAACACTGCCGGTGGCGCACGGCCTGCCCGACGGCGTGCATACAGCGGAGATCGTCGCCGAGCGCGGCTGGGGGCAATGGGCATTGGTCGGCTTTAGCGTCGGCAGGTCCACAGCTTCCACTGCCCCGCCTCAGATCCTCATCGGCTTGCTGGCAGTCATGGGAGCAGGCTTCGCCGTCGGCGTGGTCCGCTTCGGAATGCGGGTTCTGACGATGCGAAGGGCGCTCGCACATGAAGACTTTCGCGCCCTCTCACGCCCGGCCTGGCTATGGTCATGGCTGGCAGCTCTGACCTTCTACCTCACCACCTGGCTGACCTGGGGGCAGGAAACCGCCTCTTTCTATCGCCGCTTAGGCGAAGCCTTCCAGATCGGCCTGACTGCGGCCGCCGCTGCGCTCTTCTACTACTCCCCCTGGGTCATCCTCAACGTCCTGAGCGGGCTGGCCCTGGCCCTCCTGATCCTCCTGCGCCTCGACCTGGGTCTGATGCTTGTCGCCTTCTTCGCACCCTTCTACCTCCAGCCCAAACCCCTCTGGCAGTGGTCCTTCTCCATGGTCGAGATCACGCTGCTGATGTCGTTCGCCGCCTGGATCATCAGAACCGTGAGCAGCCGGCCGTGGGTAGTGGGCAGATTCCGCTCTGACCACTGGCTACTGACCACCGACCACTGGCTGGACTGGGGCGTGCTGGCGCTGGTCGTCGTCGGAGCAGCAGCAGCAGTGAGCGCGGAGTTCCAGGGGGTGGCCTGGCGCGAGTGGCGGGTGGTCTTCCTGGAGCCGGCGCTCTTCTACTTGATGCTGCGCACGACCCCGCTGGACCGGCGAGCCTGGTGGCGGATCATGGATGCCTTTGTCCTGGGTGCGGTCGTCGTCGCCGTCGTCGGGCTGGTCCAGTACGCCACAGGCAACAATATCATTACGGCCGAGGAGGGGCTGGTGCGGCTACGCAGCGTGTACGGCTCGCCCAACAATGTCGGGCTATACCTGGAGCGGGCGCTGCCACTGCTGGTTGCGGTTGGGCTGATGGGGCGGGAGCGCCGCCGCCGCAGAGCCTATCTGGGGGCGCTGCTCATCATCGCCCCGGCCCTCGTCCTGAGCTTCTCCAAAGGTACGCTTTTCTTTGGCGTTCCGGCGGCATTGGCGACCGTGCTCCTGCTCTGGGGGGGACGGCGGGCGCTGGTCCTCCTGGGCGCGGTAGCCGGGGTTGCCCTGGCCGGGCTGGCGCTGCTCCTCCGCCTGCCAGGGCTGAGCGAGCGGCTCAATCTGGCCAGCGCCACAACGGTGTTCCGGCTGAACCTATGGCGCAGCACCATCGCCATGATCCGTGACCACCCCTGGCTGGGGGTTGGGCCGGACAATTTCCTGTACCAGTATCGCGGCCACTACATCCTGCCGGCAGCCTGGCAGGAGCCGAGCCTGTCGCACCCCCATAACATCGTGCTCGATTTCTGGAGCCGGTTGGGGTTGCTCGGGTTGGCTGTCGGTGTCTGGCTTCAGATGGGGTTCTGGCGAATCGGGCGGCAGGTCTGGCGGGAAGAGCGTGACCCGGACGGGCGGGCGCTGGCGGCCGGGTGGATGGGCGCTATGGCTGCGACGCTGGCGCACGGCCTGGTGGACAATTCCATCTTCCTGGTGGACCTGGCATTTGTCTTCATGCTGAGTCTGGCAGCGATGGGATGGCTGGCGAAGCGTGCCCATTGACCCCACATCAACTTAGCGATATACCTGGGTTATTCAATATCCATAAGGATGGAATTGAGCGGGCACGCCGTGAAGAGCACGAGGAACGCCAGAGAACGTGATTCGCGCCGTCATTGACACCAGCGTTCTGATCCGTTATCTGATCAAAGCTGGGGCAGTCATCAAAGAGCTGATTGAGGAGCTATGGCTGTGCCAGCGGTCCCAAGGTGACCGCCTCCCCCGCCGGGTTGCCAGCCACATCCAGGACAGGTTGATTCTGTAATCCGGGATACGTGTACATCCCC
>CADDZL010000358.1 GCA_902812335.1 Chloroflexota bacterium
GACCAGTAGATGGGAAAGTCCCACGTGTTCAGAAAAGATAGCCCGCCCAGGACAATGGCGTACACTGCCAGATCAGGCCCGCCCAGGCGCAGCACACGCCGGAGGACGGCGTTCAGCTTGAACTCCTTGTCGTTCTCCTCCGCTGATGGAGGGGCCGGGGAAGAGGGGGACGAGCCGGCGGTGCGCAAGAACAGGTTCAGCCCAAGCCCCAACGCCAGCAGGACGAACGGCAGTGCCAGGACGTGGGGGTGCATATCGCCCAGCAGGAAGCTGAAGAACGGAAACTCATCAATCGCTTCCTGATCGCCCCCGCCGGGGGCATAGTCATGAATCACGCGCGAGGCCCGCCACCACCACCAACCGCCCCGCGGCGGCCAGGATGGCTGTGCCGGCGGCGGCACGTTGATCTCCTGGATGTCCAGCCACTTCCAGAAGCCCGCCGAGCCGATGCCGTTGTTGTGCAGCACCTCCAGCATGCCCTCCCAGTTGCCGATCCCAACCAGGAGCAGCGCACCTAATAGCCCAAACGCGATGGCAACCCTGAGAGAGCCCGGGGAGTTCTTTTGCGCTCTTACCGAGGCCACCAGGTTGTATACGGCGCTGAAGCCGCCGGTCGCAGTTAGGGCGAATAGCAGTGCGATCGCCAGGTTGAAGCCGACCGCGCTCGGCACGCCCGTCAGCCGGACGAGCATGGAGACAATGACGTAGCCGAAGTAGTAGTAGCTGATGGCAAAGCCCGACATCCACGGGTCGAGCGGTGGGAACGTCGGGCTGCGCAGGGTGCTGTTCAGGAAGGCGAACTCCATCGGCTTCTCCGTCGCCGCGATCTCAGGGTTATAGGCTCGAAAGACCGTCCAGGCGGCAAAGGCCAGCAGAAAGAGCACCTCGGATGTGATGATCAGCGCCCGATGAGACCGCAACCAGTTGCCCAGAGTCATGTATTCAGCGGCAGGCGCGTCGCCCTGGCCCTCACTCCGGCGGCTATGCCACCACAGACCGGCGGCAGCGACGCCGGCCATAGCGATCACAATGCCGCCAGCGGTATTGCGCATGAAGCCCAGGCTGACCAGCAGCCAGAAGATGTAGCCGCTCAGCAGCACCCCCAGCGGCTTGGCCAGCGCGTAGCCACGGTCGGGCAGCCAGCGCAGTAGCCGGAAAGCCAGCGGCAGCGCCGCCAAGCCGAATAGCTCGACCACGGTCCACCAACGCAGGAAGGCTAGCACGTCACTCATAGAGCTCTCGCGATACGTAAAGCTAAAACGTGAAACGTGAATTATGTCTTACGTGTTCATTTACTCGGCCGGCAACAGCACCTCATAGATCTTCACCTGCGGATTCTGATCAGGCGGCAGGGGATAGACCAGTCGCAGCTCCGGCATCCGGTCGAACTTCGCCAGGCCCTGCGGGCCGTAAGTCACCTGTTCCTCCGGGCCAACGTAAACATAGCGTACATGATAGCGCCGCAGGATCGCCAGCGCCTGCTGTGGATCGGTCGTGGAGTAGAAATCGTGCACCTGCTGCTGGCGCTGGTCAATCCACTCTCCCGGCGTAGCCGATCGCTGCTGCTTCTGGTGCCAGTCCCAACCCATGACCGCCGGCAGGCCGGTGTTGATGGAGACACGGTTGCCATAATGGTACAGCGGCACATTCGGGCCAGGGTTGCCCGATGAGGCCTCCATAATTACCGGCGAGCCTTGGACGTTCTCTTGCAACCAGCGGATGGCCAGGTAGTCGCCGATGAGCTTGAACGGCCCACCGTGCCCTTCATCATACTGCGCGCCTTGCATATAGGCCATCCCGTTCAGCGTCGGCGGGATGGTTTCAGGTGCAAAGCGGTCCTCCCACTTGGCCTTGGTCGCATAGACCGGATACAGCGCCGCGCAGAACAGCAAGAGGCCCAGGGCCACGCCCCACGCCCGGCGCAGAACGGGCAGCCAGGTGCGCCAATCGGCCAGCAACCAGGCCAGCGCCACAGCCGAGGCCACGCCGAGCATGATCCACACTTGCAGGTAAAACTTGAATACGGTGTTCATGCGGCTGATGTCGCCCTTGAGCACAATGACCTCAACCACGTAGGTCAATGTCAACGACAGTGTGACCAGTGCCCCCACTGCCCGCCGTTCCGCTTCAATCCCCGGCCGCAGGGTCAACAGCGCGGCGACAACGACCAGGGGCAGGGCCAGTGGTGCCACCGGCACCCAGAAGTGTGATCCCCGCAGGATCAGGAAGCCCGCTGCCAGGATCACGAGCCCCCCCACAATGACCCCTGACCATGAGCGCAGCCGGGCCAGGTCGGCGCTGGTCAGGGGGAACCGCCCCCGCAGCCAGCCGACGACCTCATTAACCATCCACGAGACGAGGATGAACAGGAATACGCCGTTGAGGATGAGGTAGGCCCAGAGTGGCGTCTTCGAGCCCTGCCAGAGCTCGAAACCGGTGTAG
>CADDZL010000359.1 GCA_902812335.1 Chloroflexota bacterium
GGATAGACGGTGGCGTAGCCGATGTTGGGCAGATCGTTGCCGCTTTGCTCCAGGGCGAAGCCGAGGACGGCGGGCTGGGTTTGCAGCCCGGCCAGCATGCCGGTCAGAAGCCCCATGGGGATCTTGAGCAGACGGTAGCCCGCCCATAGGGTCGCCAGAGCGGTGGCGCTGGTGATGACGGCCCCGGCCACAAACATGGCGATTCCGCCACCCTTAGCGAAGGTCGTGACGAAGGCATAACCGGCGCGCGTCCCCACGCCTGCCAGGAACAGGATCAGCCCGATCTGGCGCAGCGTCAGGTTGGCGCTATAGGGCAGGTTCCAGACCACCGGGCCGGTGCGCTCTAACGCTCCCAGGATCAGGGCCACAATCAGGGGACCGCCCGCCAATCCCAGTTTGATGACGCCGCCGCCGAGCGGGATCGGCACGATGCCCAGCGCCAGGCCCAGTGCCAGACCGAGGCTGAAGGTCAGGATGTCAATCTCGCTGAGTGCGCGGTACGAGTCGCCGAAAAAGGCGGTCACGGCATCCATTTGCTCGCGGCGGGTGAGAACGCGGATTCTGTCGCCCAGTTCCAGCACGGTGTCGCCGTGCGGCAGAAACTCGATGTCGCCGCGCCTGACGCGGGTTACCACTGCTCCAAATTGCTGGGGCAGGTTCAGGTCGCGCAGGCGATGGCCGGCGACTTTGGGGTTGGAGACGAAGATGCGGCGAAAATCAAGTTCGCTGCGATCCAGTTCAATGCGCTCGTCGCTGGGTTCCCCCAGGACGGCCACCACCCGCGCCAGTTCGTCGGGCGCACCCACCACCGTGACGATGTCGCCCAATTCCAGCCGGGTGTGGCCGCTGATCAGGGAGAGCTGGCCGGCGCGCTTGATGCGTCCGAAGACCACGTCCCAGCGGTTCCCATCGGTCAGTTCCTGGATGGTCTTGTCGGTCGCTTCGGGCCGGGTGACGCGAATGGTGGTGTTGCTCAGCCGCCTGTCCATGGCGGCGATGTCGCGTGCGCTCCGGGCTTCGCTGGCGTAGTCCACTTTCCAGAATCGCTGCAGTAGGTTGATCATGAGGATCATCGCCAGCACGCCCATGGGATAGGTGATCGAGTAGCCGATCACCGGCTCGGCCAGCATCTGGTCGAGCGTTCCTGGGGGCGCGGAGTTCTTGATGTATTCCAGCACGCTCGCCAGTGCCGGGGTGTTGGTCAGGCTGCCGGCAAACAGACCGGTGGTCAATGTGGGCCTGAGTTGGAGCAGGTAATGCGCCAGGGCGGTCAGCATTGTGGCCAGAACGAGCATGCTTAGGACGAGCAGATTGTCGCGCAGGCCCTTGCGCCGGAACGAGGTGAAGAAGAGCCGGCCGCTGCTCAGGCCGACCGTGTAGACGAACAGGACCAGCCCCAGCTCGTAGATGATCTCAGGTAGTTTGAGATCGGGGTGTAGCGCGCCTGCGGCCAGGCCGACGAACAGGACGGCGGCAACGCCGAACCTGACTCCGCCGTCTTTCTTTCTCCTCAAGGAGAGGGGGATTTCGAGCCGGCCCAGCGGGTAGCCGATGGCCGCGAC
This sequence comes from Chloroflexota bacterium, assembly GCA_902812335.1. GTDB lineage: Bacteria > Chloroflexota > Anaerolineae > DSLN01 > DSLN01 > DSLN01. The sequence continues at coordinate 1,563 of CADDZL010000359.1, forward strand.
GACGAACAGGAGCAGTAGGGGGTTGTCAAGCAACAACCGGATCATGGCGCCATTTTACCGCAGAGACACAGAGTGCGCAGAGGGGGGCGCGGAACGCATGAAAGGCTTTTGCGTGCCCTTTTGTCCGTTTCGGGGTTGCGCTACGTCGCTGTAGTAGTATTCGCCGGTCAGGCGAGCTTGTAGCCAAAGCGGCGCAAGAGGGCCTGGCGCGCTGCGACGTCTTCGTCGGTCTCGATGCCTTGCGACTTTAAGCCGTCAATCACGCCGAGGATGCCGCGTCCCTGTTCGGTCTCGGCCAGGATGACCTGGACCGGGTTGGCGCTGGCGCAGTAGATGGCGCACACTTCAGGCACGGCTTTGATGGCGTTGAGGACATTGATCGGGAACACGTTGCGCAGGAAGATGATGAAGCAGTGGCCGGCGCTGAGAGCCAGCGCATTGGTCTTGGCCAGGTTCACCATTTCCTCATCGGTGCCGCTGAATCGCACCAGGCACGGGCCGGAAGACTCGCAGAAGGCCAGGCCGAAGCGGATGCCGGGCACGGCTCCGACCAGGGCTTCGTGCAGGTCTTCGACGGTCTTGATGAAGTGAGCCTGCCCCAGGATCAGGTTAATGTCATCCGGCTTCTGAATGGCGACGATTTTGAGTTCCACGCAGCCTCCTTAGCCGGATTTTATACCGATATAGCTTCTATGGCAACTGTGGTGCTCTGCCGGGGTGCATTCCATATTGGGGGCAAGCGGCCATCCGGCGCTGAGGCGTCGTGGCTTCTTGGTGGGTGCCACACCGTGGTTATCGGCATGTCTGGTGCGTTCTGCGGGAGGGATGACATTCGTCTTAATGCCCTCGCGGGCGTTCGATGATTCCCTCC
>CADDZL010000360.1 GCA_902812335.1 Chloroflexota bacterium
GCAGCAGGCGGTGCGCTAGGTGCCGGCCCGCACTGAGTGGCCAAGAGGCTCATCAGTGCCAGGACGGCACTGAGGACGATATATCTTTTGCGTCGCATGCCCATCTCTCCTCCTTTTCTGGCATCTTCTTGTCAAGCGGATCAAAACGGCTGGCAACTGATCTTACGCCCCCTCTTTATCTTCGGCTCTCCACCTCCTTTCTGCTGAGCGCTGCGAAACCCCTTGGTCTCCGCTGCATTGAGACCCTTCGCTTCGCTCAGGGTGACAACCCCTTGTGATGGTCGAGACGTTCCGCTAAGTGTTCCGTTCCCCCGCTATGCGTCGGCCCCGGTGAGGCGCTGCCCTGCTAGGGTTGGCGCTCGGACCGTGAGGTCGAACGGCCCCAGATCACAATACAGGGTTGGTCCCCCTGGTTGCTCCAACAATGGGGCTGAAGTGCATCATAGTGAATGCTGTCGCCGGCGACCAAAGCGAACTGCTCATCCCCTACACTGATAGTCGCCTCGCCCGCCAGGACAAAGGCGAACTCCTCACCAGGGTATGTGGCCAGCGGCCCGGACGATGCATGCGGCTGAAGCATAACCCGTTCGACTTCAATTTTATTGCTCCCCACCTCAGGCGTCAGGCGCAGCCGCACGATCGGAGCATCGGCGGCGAGATCGCCCTGACCGACGTCGGCGCGCACCACATAAGCCGCCTCGGCCTCGGCCTCGAAAAAGTATCGTAACCCGACATTGAGGGCCCTGGCGATGCCCATCAGGGTAGACAGAGAGGGGGTCGTCTTGTCCCTCTCGATCTGCGATAGGTAGCTGGTCGAGAGGTTTGTCCTTTCGCCCAGCTCAGCCAGGGTCATCCCCTGCTCAATGCGCAATTCCTTAATGCGTTCGCCGATGCTCTCTACCAATGGTACCTGCGTTCACTCAAGTGATGTCGGAAAAGAACAATAAGCTGAATACGTTCTTCGTTCCCTCATAAGATCGTCCGAAGATCAGAAGAGCGAAGGCGTAATCAGCCAAAGCGCGACGACAGGTTGATTGCTCCGGTTTTCCAGGCGATGCTTAACGGTTGATTTGAAGTAGACGCTATCCCCGGCGTACAGATCGTAGAACGTATCACCGATCCAGAGTCGCAGAACCCCTTCCAGGACATAACCAAACTCCTCGCCCATGTGCGCCCGGAATTCATCGGTGGGCAAAGCCTGATTGGCTGGCCTGATAGTTAAGAGGAAGGCTCCCAGGGCTGCATGAGAGAACTTTGCGGACAGCGAGGAGTAAATGATCGCAGAACCTTCAAAATGGAACTGCTCTCGACCGCTATGGTGTGTCACTTTGGTCGCATTGATGCCATCGGGGAAGAAATCGATCACCTTAACGCCCAGGGCCTCAGCGATGGCGTATAACATGGAGATCGAGGGGGCGGCCTTATTCCGCTCGAGTTGTGAGAGGAAGCCGGGCGTGCAGCCGCTTCTCTTGGCCACCTCTTCGAGCGTCAATCCCCGCTGAGAACGGAGTTCTTTGATCATCTGGCCGGTGAAGCGGATAGTTGTATCCATTAAAACCATTATAGCACCAGTTCAATTTTCTGTCAATACTCAATTTTTGAGATAACATCACAATTCCACCGGCGCTTATATTCGCTACGCATTGCCCTGCCCTATTCTGGCCTGCTCACTCGCGCTGATTCACTCCCCCTCTTAGCCTATCTCCACAGTCCCATTGACCTGCCACCCTATCTATAGTATTGTAATCACGGCACTGTGCCAGGGGGTCGCGCCGGCGCGGGCACGCCGGGGTATCCCCCTTGTCTTTTTAAAGGCCCTAACCGGCTTATAACGACTCTCTATCCTGCGTCTTATTGTCGGACATGCCCACCCATCTTAGAATTAACATGACCTGAGAATGTATTGGCCGTTAAGCCCAGGTGATATGTTTATTTGAGAGAAGGCTCCTGTGATCGCCTGGACTTGGCGCTACGTACAGATTGCTAAGGGGAACGGGGCTGGATGACCGATGTAGAACATCTGACGGAGCGGCTGGTGGCACGCCTCAGCCGTCTAGGAGCGGAGCGACAATTAAGTGAATTAGACCGTCTAAAGCAAATAACAGAGAGCTACGGGGTTGACTTGCAGCGGAAGGACAGCGGCTCCGGGCTCCTGGCCATGCAAGCACTTCTCACCTCTCGTATCCGTACCGCTCAATCCCATCACCGCCGGCCTAAGGCCCTCTCGCCTGAACAGGTGCGCGTGGCCGCCCGCGCCATTGTCCAGGCCCTGGCAGAGACCGGCCATCTCCACAACGGGTGCATTTCAGTTTTGGGGCAATCTGGGGGAAGATAGGGGCAAACGAATGACTGGAGAGATGCCCCATGAAACGCACCCGCGCCGAGTTGAAAGCGGAATTGATGGCCCAGGCCGAATTGCTG
>CADDZL010000361.1 GCA_902812335.1 Chloroflexota bacterium
CCGTCAGCGGGCTGCGCCCTTATCCGGCCTTCATCTGGTCTATGGCGCTGATCAAGCGCGCTGCCGCCGAGGTCAACGCCGACCTGGGTCTGCTCGATGGGCAGAAGGCTAAGGCGATCATGCAGGACGCCGAGGAGGTCATGGCCGGCCAATGGAATGACCAGTTCGTCGTAGACCCTTTTCAAGCCGGCGCCGGCACCTCGCACAATATGAACACCAACGAGGTTATTGCCAACCGCGCCACGGAGATCCTGGGCGGGCAGCGCGGCCAATACCTGGTCCATCCCAACGATCATGTCAATATGGCCCAATCCACCAACGACGTCATCCCCACAGCCATCCGTCTGGGCTGCCTGTGGCGGCTGGATGAGCTGTTGGGGACGATAGACGATCTGGCGGCGGCCCTGGGGGAGAAAGCCAGAGAGTTCGATGATGTGGTTAAATCGGGTCGGACGCATCTCCAGGATGCCGTGCCGGTGCGGCTGGGCCAGGAGTTCGGGGCCTATGCGCGGGCAGTCGAGCGCGACCGCGAGCGCATCGCCCGTGCCGCCGAAGGGCTGCGGCGGCTGGGCATCGGCGGCACGGCTACCGGCACCGGCTTGAACGCCCACCCCGAATATCACCGCCGCATGGTCAGGAAGCTGTCCGAGCTATCGGGCCTGACGCTATATGAGAGCGACAACCTGTTCGAGTGCATGCAGAGCATGGCCGATCCGGTGGACTTCTCGGCCAGCCTGCGCACGCTGGCCCAGACCCTCGACCGCATTGCCAACGACCTGCGTCTGCTCTCGTCCGGCCCGGCCACCGGCCTGGACGAAATCCGCCTGCCGCCGGTGCAGCCCGGCTCAAGCATCATGCCGGGCAAGGTCAACCCGGTCTTGGCCGAGATGCTGAACATGGTCTGCTTCCATGTGATGGGCAATGACCTGACCGTGATGCTGGCGGGGCAGGCAGGGCAATTGGAACTGAACGTGATGATGCCGATCATCGCCTACAACCTGTTCCAGAGCATGGACATCCTCATCGGCGGGATACGGGCCTTCACCGATAAGTGTGTCAAAGGCATTACGGCCAACCGCGAGAAGGCGGCTGGCTGGCTGGCGAAGAACGCCATCCTGGTGACGGCGCTCAACCCGGTCATCGGCTACCTGAAGGGGGCCGAAGTGGCCAAGGAGGCCATGACGCGCAACATCCCCATCAAGCAAGTTGTGGTCGAGAAGGGCCTGCTTTCCGCAGAGGAAGTGGATCGCATCCTCGACGTGCGCCGCATGACCGAGGGCGGCATTATGACAGGAGGAGGCGGTGGTGGGTGATTTCACTTGTATAGCCCGTGTGCAACGATATATTCGCGCACCGGCTCAGGCACCAGGTAGCGGATGGAGCGGCCACGGCGGACCCACGCCCGCAACTCACTGGCGTGGATGTCCAGCAGCGGAGCCTCAAGCCATTCCAGGCGCTCGGCCAGGCCTGGCAGTTCCGCCGCCAGCCGGGCCAGGTCGGGCGTCGCGCCGGGACGGCGCATGACACCCAGCCGGGCTTGCCGGATGACTTGCGCCGGCTCGTGCCAGGTCAATAGCCCGGCCAGCATATCGCCGCCGATCAGCAGAAACAGGTCGGTATCGGAGTGCTCGGCGCTCACAAGCGCCAGCATGTCAGATGTGTAGTGCGGGCCGGGCCGGTCCACATCTACCCGCGACAGCGCGAAGCGGGGGTTATCTGCGATAGCCGCCGTCACCATCGCCACGCGGTCCTCGACCGGCGACAGTGGCCGGCCCGGCTTATGGGGCGGCTGGCCGGCCGGGACAAACAGCACCTGTGCCAGCCCCAATTGCTCCGCCGCCGCCTCGGCCAGCACCAGATGAGCTATATGAAGCGGATCGAACGTCCCGCCCAGGACGCCTATTCTTCCCAGCGGCTCTCACCCCCGGCCTCTCTCCCAATTTCGGGGGAGGGGAGCCATTCCAACTCAGCCTTACCGATGTAGACCGTGTCGCCGGGCTTGACGCCGGCCTGCTCCAGCGCTTGAGTGATGCCCAGGCGTTCGAGCAGCCGCTGGAAGCGCTGCACCGCCTCGTCGTACTCCCAGAAGGTCATCGCGGCCGCGCGTTCGATACGCGTCCCTCTGACACGCCAGGCGTTGCCCTCACGGGTGATCTCGAAGGCGTTTTCATCCTCCGGCAGCCGAAACACCGGCACCTCAGCCTGTTTCTCTTCGGGCGGCAGTTCGGCCAGGAGTTGGGCCGCCCGGTAGAGCAGGTCCCTCACCCCCTGCCCGGTCGCTGCCG
>CADDZL010000362.1 GCA_902812335.1 Chloroflexota bacterium
GTTTGTCGGCGTGTCCGTATCGGTTGGCGTGACCGAGGGCGTGAATGTCTCGGTGGGGGTCGGCGAGGGCATCGGCGTCGGCGTGATCGTCGGGGTGAAGGTCGGCCGGGCGACGGTGGGTGGCAAGCCCAGCATGCGGCCGGTGCGGAAGGTTTCGTTAATCATCTCACGGCTTGACGACAACGGGATCTGGTCGGCGATGCTGCGGATCATCGGCGCGATGACGGGATGGTTGAAGCGGACAATGATCTGCACCCGGTCCCCCGGACCACCGGCGTCCTCGGTGGGCACGCAGGTCTCAGTTGCCGGGTCGTAATAGAAACCGGCCCGGCTGCTGCACACCGTGACATGGAAATAGCCCCGGCCGCTCTGGCCGGCGCCGTCGTCAATCCACAGACCGGCACCACTAGAGCGGGCCACGTCCTTGATGGTCAGCAACCGCGCGTGGTCCTGGTCGGCGGTAGTGCTACAGCCGCTGGCGCAGTGGGCCGGGTCGTACTGGCCGGTGACGGCGTAGCGGGCAGCCGCCCGGGCCGAGTTCTCGACCGTCAGCCAGGCTTGAAACACGCGGGCCCCCTCAATGATGGCCATGGTCATGAACAGGAGGATGGGCAGGATCAACGCGAACTCGGTCATGGACTGACCATAGCTGCGGCGGGCAGTTGGACGTCGGGCCGGTGGCTGGTTGGTGTGCATGTGAGTCCTCATTCGAATCACCACACTTTGACACTTATGCTGAGCTAATATCGGGTTCGAGAACAGTCTCGGCCAAGGGCAGGCTTAAGATAAAGCCGACACCGTCTTGCGGCGGGCTCTCCATCCCCAGGCGGCCGCCCATCGCCTCGATTAACATCCGGGCCATGATCAGGCTGGGGCCACTGCCCAGCCGGTTGGAGTCAAACAGCCGCTCCTGCTCGGTCTCAGTCAGGTCCTGTCCGCGACCAGCGACTGTGACAATCACCTGATCATTGCGGATACTGGCCTGAATCGTCACCGGTCCCTGATCGTATTTGAAGGCGTGGTCGAGCAACTGGGATAGGACGTGGCTGAGGGCATCGGGGTCGGCCCAGATGGGCGGCAGACCGGGCGGGATGCCCCACTCCACCGGGCGCGAGGGCGGCTGCTCCAACAGGAGCGCGCCAACGACGGAGGGCAACGACACCGGCTCCAGGTGCAGTTGCGGCTGGCCGCTGGAGAGTGCGGCTTCATCCAGGATCATAGCGACCAGGTGGCCCAGGCGCAGGCTCTGGGCGCGAACGATTGCCAGGGTGTCACGCACCGTCTGGGGCAGGTCCGGTTCGCAGGTCAGGATCAATTCGAGACCGCCGCTGATGGTGGTCAGCGGCTTGCGCAACTCATGGGAGATCAGCGCGGTCCAGGCGGCCTGGCGCTGGCTCTGAGCGTACAGCGCCGCGTTCTGCTCCAGGAGCTGGGCATAGGCGGATTGGAGCGCGGCCAGTTCGCTCTGAAGCCACACCAATCGAGAATTCAGCTTTTGCGCGGGCTCGCTACCGACTTCTGTGCGCATCGTAAGCCTCTATCATCATGGTCATGCCTTCGACTTGACCCCTCACCATAGCACGAATGCCCACCTCACTTATTGATCCGGGTGAAGATGCGTGAAGCGATGTCGGCGAAGATCTGCTGCAACTCAGCGCCGGTCGGCGCGAAGTAGTAGTTGCCACAGGGCTGTGGTTGGCTCAGCGTCGAGGGCGGAACGCCCGCGCAAGGGTCGGTATTGGGATTGCCGTCGTCGCCCACCGCGGCGATGTAGCGCAAGAGTTTCTCGCCGGCATCGGGAACGTTGCAGGGGTTAAGGCCGCAATCTGCCTGGATCACCTGGTTGCCCAGGCCGATGGTGTAGATCGCCACCAGGCTGCCCGCGGGCGGCGGCATGCCGACGAAATCGGCCATGTCGCGGGCATAGTCGTCAGCATCGTACAGGGGTGAACTGGACGGATGGCGGCTGGTCGAATCGTCACGGCAGAAAGGTTGGACCCAGTCAGGATTGTCGCGGCTCCCCGGACAGTAGCCCAGGGGCGGATTGGGGTCGGGGTCCGGATCGGTGGCGTTGGCCGAGCCGTCCGTCAGCAAGATCATGACCCAGACCGAGTCCGTGCGCACCGGCGGGCGCGAGAACTCGTTGACGCCCAGGACCAGGCCACCGCCGATGTTGGTGGAGGTGCATTCGGATGGATCGTGCGCGGGCGGGCCATCTGGCGGCGGGTCGGGTCGGATCCAGGA
>CADDZL010000363.1 GCA_902812335.1 Chloroflexota bacterium
GTGGCGGCCGGAGGTCAACCGCTTCGCCCGCATGATCGTCCCCCGCCCCGACGCAAGCTACACGGTTGACGCGACCATTGACAGTAGCCTGTTCGGGCTATTCCGCTTCGGCATGTACGCGGCGGAAGATCCCAAGGTCGTGGCGACAATGCAAGCCGTGCACGACCGTCTGTGGGCCAAGACGCCTGTGGGAGGCATGGCACGCTACTACAATGATTACTATCATCAAGTGAGCCAGGATATCGCCAACGTGCCGGGCAACCCCTGGTTCGTATGTACCCTCTGGCTGGCCGAGTGGATGATCGCCAAAGCGCAGGTGCCCGACGATCTCAAGCCCGCCACGGACATCCTGGCCTGGGCCGCCGATCATGCCCTGCCGAGTGGGGTACTGGCCGAGCAGATCAACCCCTATACCGGCGCACCCATGAGCGTCTCGCCTCTGACCTGGAGCCATGCCACATTTGTCCTGGCGGTCCAGGCCTACCTGAACAAGCGAGCGCAACTGGCTCATACCGCATGACCTTCGAGTCCGTCGAAGCCGTCCTCTTTGACCTGGACGGGACGCTGATTGACACCGACGACACGCTGATTGCGCAGTGGGCGCGGCGGCTAGCACGTCTGGCCTGGCTATTTCCGCAGCGTGACCCACGTCCATTCCTCCGCCGGGCACTGATGCAGGCCGAGACCCCCGGCAATGCCTTCGTCGGTTTGCTCGATGCCCTCTACCTCGATAGAGTATTCGCCGAGCTGGGCGAGCGACTATATCGCGCCCGCGGCCTGGCGACACCCAAGACGGTGGCACCGATCATTGGCGTGGATGTGCTGCTGACCGCGCTGGCGGCGCGTTATCCACTGGCGCTGGTCACCACACGCGTGCGCCGCCAGGCCGAGGCTCTGCTGGCCGCTGCCGGCCTGCCGCCCGTCTTCCAGGCCACCGTTGGGGCACAGGATGTGCGGCACATGAAGCCCCAGCCGGAGCCGATACAGAAGGCAGCCCAACTCCTGGGCGTCGCCCCTGAATACTGTCTGATGGTCGGAGATACCGAAGTGGACATCCGCGCGGCGCGGGCGGCGGGAGCATGGGCCGTGGGTGTTCTATGCGGCTTCGGCGAGCGAGATGAACTCGAACGTGCCGGCGCACACCTGATCCTTGAGACAACGCCGGCGCTGGCGGATCACCTACTTCCTTAAACTTTCAGCAGCGGAGAGATAAAGTGCCGGGACGGCCCGGCCAACCAGCCTGACGGTGCGGCTCTCATTTCTGTCCCTCAGCCATATTCCCTCGTTCGGCTGCAGTGCCGGGTCAGGTGCGGTCACCTGGGCCTTAGCAACTCTTCAATGGTGAGACCGATATCTTTAGCGATCTGCCGTAGCAGAATCGGAGAAATATCTCGGCCTCTATGCAATGGCACGATTGCACACCGGCCATCGGGGTGCCGATACTGCTTGTGCGATCCCCGTTGACGAACTTCCACAAAGCCGAGGTGCTCTAAATCGATATCGTTATTATAGCATGCGTAGAGTAATCTTATTCCAGCGACACCGGATGCGCCTCGGGCTGGTGCGCCTCCGGCAGCCAGCTATAGGGATACTTCTCATCCTCGTAGGCCAGCGCCGCCCGTGTGACGCGCAGCGGATGAAAGGTATCACACATCACCGCCAGTTCGTCCGTCCGCTCCTTGCCTATACTCGCCTCGACCGTCCCCGGATGCGGGCCGTGCGGGATGCCGCTGGGATGCAGCGTGAAGGAGGCGTAGTCTATGCCGCGCCGGCTCATGAAATTGCCGTCCACATAGTAAATCACCTCATCTGAATCCACGTTGCTGTGGTTGTAAGGGGCCGGGATCGACAGCGGGTGGTAGTCGAACTTGCGTGGCACAAACGAGCAGATGACGAAGTTATGCCCCTCGAACGTCTGGTGCACCGGTGGCGGCTGATGCACCCGCCCGGTGATCGGCTCGAAGTCGCCGATGTTGAAAATCCAGGGGTACAGGTAGCCGTCCCAGCCAACGACATCAAGCGGATGAAAGTCGAAGAAGAAGGCCGTCAGCTCATTGCGAGCTTTCACGCGGACTTCAAACTCGCCCGTCTCCAGGTGCGTCTCCAGCGTCTGCGGCACGCGGATGTCGCGCTCACAGTAAGGTGAGTGCTCCAGAAGCTGGCCGTACTCGTTGCGGTAGCGGCGCGGCGGCTCGATCGGGCTGGGCGACTCAAACAC
>CADDZL010000364.1 GCA_902812335.1 Chloroflexota bacterium
CCCCTGGGCCTACTCCGAGCCGGGGTTCAAAGGCAACTTCTCCTGGGAGCACGCTGACCTGGTGGTGGACCACGCCCGCGCCCAGGGACTGACCGTCATCGCCCGCCTGGGCTTCGTCCCCGACTGGGCCCGGCCCGACCCCCGCGCCCAACCGACTACCTCCAGCTATCTTGATGAGGCTCACTTTGCCGATTTCGGCGACTTTGTGTATGCCTTCGTCAACCATTTTCGTGGGCGCATCGGCCACATCATCATCTGGAATGAACCGAACATCACCTCGGAGTGGGGATACCGGCCCGTGGACCCGGCCGCCTACATCCGTCTGCTGCGCGTCGCTTATGCCCGCGCCAAACAGGCCGATCCCAATGTCGTCGTCCTGGGCGGGGCGCTGGCGCCGACGTTGGAGCCGAAAGGCAGTCCCTTCGGCATGAATGAGCCGGATTACCTGGAGGAGATGTATGCGGCCGGTGCGGGCGCGGTCATGGATGGGCTGGCCGTGCACAGCTACGGCTTCAAGTTCCCGCCGGAGGAGCCCCCCGACCCGGCTATTTTAAACTTCCGCCGCGTCGAACTGCTGCGCGCGATCATGGAGCGGCACGGCGACGCCGCCAAGCCGGTGTACGTCACCGAATCGGGCTGGAACGACAGTCCCCGCTGGACGCGAGCGGTGCGCCCGGCCCAACGCGCCGCCTACACGGTTGCCGCCTACCAGTGGGCGGCCGAGCACTGGCCCTGGGCCCGCGCCCTGGTGATGTGGGTCTTCCGCTTCCCCGCCCCCCAGCATAGCTATGCCGACTATTACGCCTTCGTCACCCCAGAGTTCATCCCGCGCCCGGTATATAACCAGGTTCGCGCCTATGCCATCGGCGGAGAAAGGGGACGCTGATAAACGCGGATGAACGCAGATATGGATCAAGCCAAAAGAAACCCGCGTCGATCCGCGCTCATCCGCGTCCTATTCATTCTGGCCGTGGTACTGGTCGGCTTGGCTATCTGGTGGCTGGGGCAGGGAGGACCGGTAGGAAAGCCGGATAGGTCCTGGGAGCAGGTGCAGGCTCGGGGCGTGCTGCGCGTGGGCACCGACGCCAGTTACCCGCCCTTTGAGTTCGTGGATGACCAGGCCCAGGTCGCCGGCTTCGATGCTGACCTGGCGCGTGCCATCACCACACGGCTGGGCGTGCGCGTCGAATTCATCAACCTGGGCTACGATGGGCTATACGACGCGCTGGCGGCGGGGCAGGTGGACGCGCTCATTTCGGCACTGGTGATCGACCCCATGCGGACGGCCGACTTTGCCTACAGCGCGCCTTATTTCAACGCCGGGCAGGTGCTGGTTGTCCGCCGCGATGGACCAGCGCCACAGGGCATGAGCGCCCTGGCCGGCCAGCGGCTGGCAGTCGAACTGGGCTCGGACGGCGAGGTGCAGTCCCGGCGCTGGGCCCAGCGGCTGCCTGACCTGGTTGTGCAACCCTGGCCGGAGCCGGCTCAGGCCCTGGCCGCAGTCGAGGCCGGGGAGGCCGACGTGGCCCTGGTGGATGCCATCTCGGCGCGGACCGTCTTGCGCGACCATCCGGCGCTGCGCCTGAGCGGCGACCCGGTGACTTATGAACCCTACGCCATCGCTGTACCACGACATAGCCAGACGCTCCTGGAGGTCATTAACCGGGCGCTGGCGGAAATTCAGGCGGATGGGACGCTGGAGAAGCTGCTTGGGCGCTGGCTATGAGGACAGATTGCCCCGTTCCACCACGATCCTCTCAACTGCTGTCTCCAGTTCAGCGGCGCGGCGGCGCAGGTCGGCCAGTTCCGCCAGCCAGGCCCGGGCTGCGTCCTGATCGCTGACGCCGGCAGCGTTTGTGCGCACGTTGAGGCCGGCGCACTCGACGGCAGCGCGAGCCATATATGCCGCACTGCCGGCATCGCTTAGTGCATTGGTATTGCCTTTCTCGGCGACGCTTCGGGCCAGTTCAAGCACGGCCACACTGGCCCGCGCCACGCGCAGCGGCACAGCAGCCGCCCCGCCCAGCGCCTGCTGGATGGCTGCCTCACGCCTGCGCTTCTCGTCGTCACTTCCCTGGGGCAGCCGGTAGGCTGCCATCACCGCCTCGAAGGCGGCACTGTCGGCGGCGATGGCGGCGGCGAGTTCCTGACGCAGGGCCTGGGCCTGCGCTAGAATAGCGCGCATCTCGGCCTCAACTTCAGCGTACTTCTTCTTGC
>CADDZL010000365.1 GCA_902812335.1 Chloroflexota bacterium
GCGATCAGGGGGCGGTTCTGGCGGCGCGCCTCGCGGTTGGCTTTAGCTAGGTCGTCCAGCTTCTTGCCCTCCAGCAGCGCGCGCCGGGCCAGCAGCGCGCCGCCGGGGTCGCCGGCGATGGGGACGGCGGCTACCAAGCCCAGAATGACCGCCGACCAGAACAGTGTCTCGGACAGATCGCGGGCGGTCAGGTGGCCGCTCACTCCGCTATACAGAGCCACCACGCCTAAAACGATGGCAAGCAAGAGAGCCAGTTTCTGCCAGAAGGGGCGCCGCTGACGGGCCACCTTAGGTTCCGCGTTCACGAGACCTATTGTAACCGGCAAGGGAGAATTTAGGAAATATCGCTCCCGTGCCTGGCTATAACAACAGCCTACGCAACCCAGCGCAGTTTGACCTCGATGACCTGCCAGACGTCTCCCTGCCGCGCCAGGCGCAGATCGTACATGGCGGCATTGAGGCCGTTGACGAAATGCTCAACGCTCAGGCTCACTTCACCCTCATCCTCAGGCCGGATAGGCCACAGGGCCAGCCAGATGCCACCGTCGCGCACCTGATTGAGCGTGTGCGATTGGGATGGGATGACTGACTCGCGCGCGGCAAACTCGACGCGGGGGGCCAGGTCTGCCAGGGCCGGCAGCAAGTCCGGCGGCGTCGGCGGGCCCTCCACATCTCCGAGAACCGGATTCACGAAGATGACCGGCCAGGCAACCGCGCCCAGCGAGGCCGGCTCCTGAGTAAACAGGTGATGCACAGCGGCGCTGTAGAGAGCTATCTGCTCCGCCGGGTTGATGGCCGGTGTCGAGGTGGGGATGGGTGCTTCCGTCGCAAGCGGGGTCAAGGGTGTGTCAGGGGGCATCGTCGGCCCGGCTGTGATGTCTGAGCTAATCTCTTCACCACACAGGTACGCGCCGCTGACCGCATCCAGGAAGACGGTGAAAGCCGTCTGGCGGCCCTCATAACGGCCCCGCAGGTACACCACCCACACACCATCCAGGTGCCCTTCGAATGTGCCGCAGGCCCCGGCCAGCCGCCGCGCTTCCGCTTCCGCCACCAGGCGGGCACCCTCAGCCTGCCAGTCGCCTCCCTGGAGCGAGGCGATAGCGCCCTTTTCAGCTTGCTCGTGGTTGATGAACGGGCCAAGGCCCAGGGTCTGCTTCACCGGCGGCGTGGGCGAGGGGTCGGGCGGGGTGTCGAGCCGGAAGCCTTCGACAATAGCCGAGTAAGCCGTCAGCAGGGGTTGCGACGCGTCGAAGCCCGTCGGGTAGCGCAGGGCCAGTTCATAAGTGCGACCGCCACCGCTGAACAAGACCGATGCCGACCATTCGCCGGCGCCGACCTCGTGCTCCAGGTTGTAACCGGACAGGTGCTGGCTGCTGGCGCTCTCCTCGCCAAACGCCCAGCCTTGCTCAAACACACCGAAGCCATCCCCCTGCAGCAGGGGCGGTAGAGAGGCCGGGTCGTATTGATCGTAGTGTGTTTCGCCAATATGAGCCCGCACCACCACCGGGTAGGCCAGCGCCTGGGGGGAGCGCAGGACCAGCGTCACGTCGCTCAGCCGTTCGACGCCCCAATCGGGTGGGTAGGGCAGACTGTAACCCAGACCAGTATCGTGGTAGCGCGGCCAGTTGGCGTAGTCGGCCGGCAACTGCAGCCCATACGAGGGCGAATCCGGCGGCTGCTCCTGATAGACGGTCACCACCGCTTCAACCATGAAGATGCGGTCGGCATGCTGGCATGGGGCCAGAGCCGGATCGCCCACGTGGCCACGCAGCCGGGCATGGTAGGGAAGCGCCGGCATTTCGTAAACACCCGGCCGGGCCGTTTCCGGGGTAGCAGCAATAAGCCAGGGGGCATCGTCGGGCAACACGTTGCTGCGGGAGCCGTTCAGGATGAACAGGAGGGCCGGGAATGGCCGGTCGGTGAGGGCTGTATTCCACAGATCCGGGCAGTGTACCCGATCGGGCACGGGGGGTGGGCCGGGCATTGAGGGCACACCGGCACCGCTGAAGTAGGCGTCCAGTTCAACGGACTCGCCGGCGGCAGGTGGGCGTGCCAACACGTCCGCGACCCCCGGTCCCGATGTGGTGATCGCCGGGGTGGACAGTGGGGCCGCTGGGCCACAGGCCACGACCAGGAGCGCGACCAGGGCCAGGGCCATCGGGCCAAACCACAGAGGTTTGG
>CADDZL010000366.1 GCA_902812335.1 Chloroflexota bacterium
CGTAGTCTACGCCCAGCAGGACCACCCCGCGGTCGCGGTAGGTTCGCCAGGCACGCTCCAGCTCGGCAGCCTCCTCCTCGCATGGCTTGCACCACGAGGCCCAGAAGTTGACCACGACCACCTTGCCGCGCAGCGACGACAGCCGGATGTCCTGGCCATCGAACGTCTTCAGCGTGAAATCCGGTGCCAGGCCCGAGGTCGGTTGCGCTCGACGGTCAGTCACGAGCTTCCAGCCCAGCGCCGCCAGCAGACCCAGCACCAGGACCCAGATCAGGAGCTGCCAGGGCCGGAAGTGGGGCCGCGTGGCCGGCGCACTCACCGCCCCGGCCATCTCGGTGCGGAGCGGAACCTCTTCGCGGGTCGAGATGCTCATCGCCCGACCTCCTCGCGCACCTCGCGTTCCAAGCGGGCTCGATACTCATCCAGGTCTTGCGGCGCTGGAGCAGCTTCGGACGGCGCTGCCGGTCGGGGTCGCGACGACCACGACCGTACCACCCAGGCCAGGAAGATAGCTGCGGCGATCAGGCCAAGCGGGGGCAGCACCCACAGCAACGGCAGGGGTGGCGCACCCACGACACGCATGCCATAGTCCCGCACGAACCCCTGAATGATCTCGTCGTCGCTCTTGCCCGCCGCCAACTCATCTCGGATGCGTGCGCGCCACTGCACACACGCCTGGGTAGGGCAGTTGGCCAGGGTGATGTTCTCGCATACCGGGCAGTAGAGCTTATCGGCCACGCGGTTCACATCGTCCTGGGTCGGCCCCTGCGCGTAGGCAGTAGAGGCAATCAACCCAAGGCCGAGAACTATGATCAAAACCGCAAAGGGCGCTAAGAGCGCAAAGAAACCGAAGGCATCTTTGCGACCTTTGCGGTCTTCGCGGTTCGTGGACTCCATCCGTCAAACCTCTCCCAGCACCCACCGCGACTCGGCCGCCGGGGCCAGTAGACGTTCCTCAGCCGGGTCCGGCCAGGCTGCGACCAGCGTCCCCAGGATAAACACGAACCCGCCGAGCCAGATGAAGTTCACCAGCGGATTGATGTAGACCTTGAAGCTGGCACTGGTCTGGCCTAACTGCTCCCACCCGACCAGCAGCAGATAGACGTCCTCGGTCCCCATCTTGGCAGCATACAGCGCGGGTGGTGTCATGGTCTCCTGCGTGGTCTGGTAGAAGTCACGGTGTGGTTGCAATGTCGCCAGCCGCTGCCCATCGCGGTATAGCCCGACCGTCGCCACATCCTGGATCAGGTCGTTGCCAGGTTGAGGCGGACTCTCGTGGAAGCCCTCGTAGACCAGAGTATAACCTGCGACGTTCAGGGACTGGCCGCGCCCCAGTGTCCCCTGGCTCTCCTTCTGAAAGAAGTGCGAGCCGATGACGCCGACCGCAACCAGGACCACGCCCAGATGGATCAGATAGCCACCGTAGCGTCGCCGATTGCGGCCGATCAGCCGGCTGAGTGCCACCAGTGGTGGCTCGCCCGCACTGCGTTGGCGAGCGCGCACGCCGCGCCAGAATTCGCCCAGGGTCGTCGCCGCGGTGAACTCCGTGATGGCGAAGCCCAACACGGCACCGGGGATGCCCACACCCAGCAGCAACAGCAGCCCGGCCAGCACCAACGCCGTCGCCGTCGGTAACCAGAGCAAGCGCCCCAGCGCCCTGGCCGAGGCCCGCCGCCAGGCGACCAGCGGCCCCACCCCCATGAGCAGCACCAGCGCCGCGAACTGCGGCCCGGTCACGCGGTTGTAAAAGGGCGGGCCAACGGTGATCTTGGTACCGGTGAACAGCTCCGAGAAGATCGGGAAGAATGTCCCCCAAAACACCGCCATGGTGATGCCCATGAACAGCAGGTTGTTGAGCAGGAAGGCCGACTCACGCGACAGCAGTGAATCGAGCTGGTTCTCGCTCTTCAGAGACTCCCATCGCGACAGCAGCAGGCCAAGGGAGATGACCAGCGCCGCCCCAACGAAGACGAAGAAGGGAATACCGATTTCGGAACGGGCAAAGGCGTGTACCGATGAGATTACGCCGGTACGGGTAATGAAAGTCCCCAGGATGACCAGGCAGTAGGTCAGGATGATCAGAATCATGTTCCAGACCTTAAGCTGGCCGCGTTTCTCCTGGATCATCACGGAG
>CADDZL010000367.1 GCA_902812335.1 Chloroflexota bacterium
GGCCGTTGCCTTCTCAATCTTCGCCCAGGTGTCGCGCAGCGAAACCGTCCGGTTGAAGACCAGGTGCCCCGCTGTGGAGTCGGGATCGACACAGAAATAGCCGACCCGCTCAAACTGGTAGCGGTCGCCCGGCCGTGCATCTTGCAGTGACGGCTCGAGACGACACCCCGTCAGCCGTTCGAGCGAGTTCGGATTCAGGCTCGCCTTCCAATCCTCGTCCTCATCGGGCCGGGGCGTCAGGAAGAGATGATCGTACAGGCGCACCTCAGCCTCGAGCGCATGAGCGGCCGAGACCCAGTGGATCGTGCTCTTGACCTTGCGTCCATCCGGTGCATCCCCGCCGCGTGTTTGTGGATCATAGGTACAGCGCACCTCGACGACCTCGCCTGTGCGCTCGTCGCGCACAACGCCGACACACCTGATGAAGTAGGCGTAGCGCAGCCGCACCTCGCTGCCGGGCGACAGGCGATAGTACTTGGGGGGCGGGTTCTGGCGGAAATCGTCCTGCTCGATCCACAGTTCGCGCGAGAAGGGCACCAGCCGCACCCCCATGCTGGGGTCCTCCGGGTTATTGACCGCCTCCATCTCCTCCACCTGACCTTCGGGATAGTTCTCAATGACCACCTTCAAGGGGCGCAGCACGCCCATCACGCGCGGGGCACGTCGGTTGAGATCGTCACGCAGGCAGTGCTCGAGGAGGGCGATGTCCACCAGGTTTTCGGCCTTGGCCACGCCGATGCGCTCGCAGAAGTCGCGGATCGCTTCAGGTGTGTAACCACGGCGGCGCAGCCCGGCCAGCGTCGGCATGCGCGGATCATCCCAGCCGGCCACGTGGCCTTCGTTGACCAACTGGATGAGCTTGCGCTTACTCAGCACCGTGTGGCTGAGGTTCAGCCGGGCGAATTCGATCTGCCGGGGATGGTAGATGCCGAGGGCGTCCAGGAACCAGTCATACAGGGGGCGGTGATCCTCGTATTCGAGCGTGCACAGCGAGTGCGTGATGCCCTCGATTGAGTCGGACTGACCATGCGCCCAATCGTACATCGGGTAGATACACCATTTGTCGCCTGTGCGGTGATGCCGCGCCTTGCGGATACGGTACATCACGGGATCGCGCAGGTTTAGATTGGGCGAAGACATATCGATCTTGGCCCGCAGCGTGCGGCTGCCCTCCTCGAACTCGCCGGCGCGCATGCGTGCAAACAGGTCCAGGTTCTCCTCAACCGAACGGTTCCGGTATGGGCTCTCGCGCCCCGGCTCCGTGAGCGTGCCCCGGTACTCACGGATCTGGTCGGGGGTGAGATCATCCACGTAGGCCTTGCCGGCTTTGATGAGCTGTACGGCCCATTCGTAGAGCTGCTCAAAGTAATCGGAGGCGAAGTACAGATGCGGGCCCCAATCGTAGCCCAGCCAGCGCACATCCTGCATGATCGACTCGACGTACTCGGCCTCCTCTTTGGTCGGGTTGGTGTCGTCAAATCTCAGATGGCAGCGGCCGCCGAACTCGGCTGCCAGGCCGAAGTCCAGACTGATGGCTTTGGCGTGGCCGATGTGCAGGTAGCCATTCGGCTCCGGCGGGAAGCGCGTGACGACCCGGCCGCCAAAGCGACCGGCGGCCACATCTTCAGCGACCAGCGTTCGAATGAAGTTAGAGGGCTTAGGTGTTTCGGTGATGCTCATTGATTCACTCCGAACGGCCAGAACTGTCAGCACGGCCTCATGCCGCGCACTGTGAGCGTCTTGGGAAGGATAGTATAAGCAAGAACCCCCTTTCGTCAATCCTGCACGGCGCCTGCGAGCATCTTGACAGCATCGAACATCTGTCCTATACTTGGCCCATGCCTGACTTTGAGCTTGTCTCCGCATTGCGACCGACCGGCGATCAGCCCCAGGCGATTGAACAGCTCGTCGCCGGGCTGAAGCAGGGATATAAACACCAGACGTTGCTGGGGGCGACCGGTACGGGAAAGACTTACACCATGGCCCAGGTCATTCAGCAGTGGCAGAAGCCGACGCTGGTGCTGGCCCATAACAAGACACTGGCGGCCCAGCTTTACGCCGAGTTCAAGGCGTTCTTTCCCCATAACGCCGTCGAGTACTTCGTCTCCTATTATGATTACTACCAGC
>CADDZL010000368.1 GCA_902812335.1 Chloroflexota bacterium
GGCCAGTGAGGGGGTGCGTGATGCAGTGTTAGGGCTGATCGTGGGTATGCTGAATGGCTATCTGATCGCCGGGACCATCTGGTATTACCTGGACCAGTATGGCTACCCGTTCCCGGCGGCGATTATGCTGCCGCCCACGGCGGACTCGCCGGCCTATGGCCTGATGAGTTACCTGCCGCCGCCCCTGCTCAAGCCCTATCTGCCACCCTTAATCATTGTGCTGTTCGTATTCGTCATTGTGGCGATGATCTAGGTAATGTCATCCTGAGCGATAGCGAAGGAAGTGAAGCGACAAGAGCGATTCAAGTTGCGCCCCGGCGCTCATGTGCATTTCGTAGGCATCGGCGGCGCCGGGTTATCAGCCATTGCGAAAGTTCTGCTCGAAGAGGGATACGCTGTGTCCGGTTCTGATGTGGCAACCAATTCATTGACCGACGCGTTGGCCCTGTTGGGCGCGCGCATCTATCAGGGCCACCGCGCTGAAAACCTCGGCCGGGCCGAGGCCGTGGTCGTCTCGTCGGCGGTTCAGCCCGGCAACGCCGAGGTGGAGGCAGCCCAGGCCCGGGGTATCCCAGTGGTCAAGCGGGCCGATTTCCTGGCCGAGCTCATGGCCGGGCACACGGGGATCGCCGTCGCCGGCACCCATGGCAAGACGACCACAACCGGCATGATCGCGCTGATTCTGATGGAGGCCGGGCTCGATCCGACCTTTGTCCTCGGCGGGGTGCTGGGCGAACTCGGCACGAATGCCCGCGCTGGCCAGGGCAAGCCCTTCGTCATCGAGGCCGACGAGTACGACCGCATGTTCCTGGGGCTCAAGCCGTTTATCGCGGTCGTCACCAACGTGGAGCATGACCACCCGGACATCTACCCGACCTTCGAGGATTACAGGGCGGCCTTCCACGAGTTCACCAACCTGGTGCCGGCCGAGGGCCTGCTGGTGGCCTGCTGGGACCATGCGGCAGCGAAGGAGTTGGGGTTGCTCCACGCCAAGTGGGGCCGTGTCGCCTTCTATGGGCTGGATGAAGGGGCAGAGTGGCGGGCACTGGACATCCGCACCAACGGTGCCGGGGGCAGCGATTTCCTGGTGGAACGCCGGGGCGAGATGCTGGGGCTGGTGCGGCTGCGCGTGCCGGGCCTGCATAACGTACGCAACGCGCTGGCGGCATTGGCGGTCGTTGATGAGGTGGGGGTGCCCTTCTCGACCGCCCGCGACGCGCTGACCGGCTTTCACGGCATGGGCCGCCGCTTCGAGGTGGTGGGGGAGGCAGGCGGCGTGACGGTCATAGATGACTACGGCCATCACCCGACTGAGATCCGGGCGACGCTGGCCGCGGCGCGGCAGCGCTACCCCGGCGCGAGGGTCTGGGCCGTGTTCCAACCGCATACCTATAGCCGCACGCGCGCGTTCCTGGACGGCTTTGCCCGGAGCTTCGGCGACGCGGATCACGTGATTGTGACCGACATCTACGCTGCCCGTGAGCAGCCTATCCTGGGCATCACTTCAAAGGATCTGGTGGCGCGGATGAAGCACACGAGTGCTCGCTATATCCCCTCGCTGGCGCAGGCGACTGAGGAACTGATTCGGCGCGTCCGGCCGGGCGACGTGGTCATCACGCTGAGCGCGGGTGATGCTAACCAGGTGGGCCGCTGGCTGCTGGAGCGGCTGCAGGGTAATGGGCCACGCGCGCTTAACCTGACCGTGATCGAGGCGATGGAGCGAGTCTTTCAGGAGGTCTTCGATGGCCGCTTCACCAAAGATGAGCCGCTGGCGCGCTACACCTCAGCGCGGATCGGCGGCCCGGCCGAGTATTTCATTACCGCCGAGAGCGTGGAGGACCTGGTGCGAGCAGTCAAACTGGCGCGGGCGCACCGCTTGCCCTACGTCGTCCTGGGCGGTGGGGCCAACGTGCTCATCGCCGACCGTGGTGTGCGCGGGCTGGTGATCCTGAACCGGGCCAAGGGCGTGCAGTTCCGCCACAGTGGTGCCTGGGTGACGCTGCGGGCCGAGTCGGGCGCGATGATCGGGACGCTGGCGCGGCAGTGCGTCGGGCGCGGGTTGGGCGGGCT
>CADDZL010000369.1 GCA_902812335.1 Chloroflexota bacterium
GGTATGGCGGCGGTGGGCGGCGTCGAAAGGTGAGAGCCGCACCAGGCGGTGGCCGCCGCGCTCACTCTTCAGATAACCGTAGGCATACTCACCGGCGATGCTAACGGTAACACTCTTGAAGCCGGCCTCCTCGCCTGCCAGGCTATCGAGGATTTCGGTTTTGTAACCATGTGACTCGGCCCAGCGCAGGTACATGCGCAGGAGCATGGCTGCCCAGTCCTGGGCTTCGGTGCCACCTTCGCTGGCGTAGATCGCCAGGATGGCATCACTCCGGTCGTGCGGCCCGCTCAGCAGGAGGCGGAATTCCAGGTGGCCGGCTTCCTGCTCCAGGGCGCTGACCTCGGCCTCAAGTTCAGGCCGGAGGGTTTCGTCGGCCAATCCGGCCAGTTCGAGCGCATCGCGAACCCGCGCCGAAAGCCGATCCCAAACCTCGACTTCGGCGCGCAGGCGGGCCAGGTCGCGCGTGATCGCCTGGGCGGCCTGGGGGTCACTCCACAGGTCAGGCGCGGCGGCCTGACGTTCCAGCCGCTCGATCTCTTGCCGTTTGCCGGCGAGGTCAAAGACGCTCCTTAAGTTGCTCGATCTGGGTATTCAATACGCTGAGACGATTGATCAGGTCTTCCATAAGCTCCTCTGCTTCTGACACGTGGCTTTACGTTGTATGCCCTGTATCTGCTCCTACTCAAACAGGCCTTCTACGAACGCATCGGCATCAAACGGGGCCAGGTCTTCAATAGATTCGCCGGTGCCGATGAAGCGCACCGGCAGACCAAGTTCCTGCGCGATGGCGAAGACCATGCCGCCTTTGGCCGTACCGTCCAGCTTGGCCAGGATCACGCCGGTGACCTTGACGGCCTCCTGGAAGCTGCGGGCCTGTGACAGCGCGTTCTGTCCGGTGGTGGCGTCGAGGACAAGCAGCGTTTCGTGGGGCGCTTCGTGCACATTTCTGGCCGCGACGCTGTGCACCTTTTTGAGTTCCTGCATCAGGTTGTATTTGGTATGCAAGCGCCCGGCGGTGTCAGCGATGATCAGGTCCGCGCGGCGCGAGCGCGACGCCTGGATAGCATCGTACAAGACCGCACCGGGGTCGCCGCCCGGCTGGCCGCTGATCACCTCCACGCCGGCGCGCGTACCCCAGATGCGCAGTTGCTCAATTGCGGCTGCGCGGAAGGTGTCGGCTGCCGCCAGCAACACCGAATGGCCTTGCTGGCGGTAATAATAGGCCAGTTTGCCGATGGACGTTGTCTTGCCGCTGCCGTTCACACCGACGATCAGGACCACGTTGAGCGGGCGCTCGTGATTCAGCCGGAGCGGCGGCGGGTGATCCAGCAAGGCGCGCAATTCGGCTTTGAGCATGTCACGCAGTGCACCGGCCTGAGTGACGCCCTCGCGCTTGACCCGCGCCCGCAATTGCTCCAGCAGCCTGGTTGTCGTCGCCACGCCCACATCGGCCTGGATCAGCAATGCCTCCAGGTCGTCCCAGGTGGCGTCGGTGATCTCGGTGGCCCCCAACACCGTGGCGATCTGGCCGAATACGGTCCGCCGGGTGCGGTCGAGGCTGTCGCGTAAGCTCCTGAGACGGTCGAACAAGTTTCCTCCGAAGGAGAATTATACCATAAAGAGCCACGCGAGTTGGGTATCCGGCCGACCAGCGTTTACGATGGCCTGAACCGGCCTGGCGCTCACCCTGACGGTGCTGGCTGCCAACCTGATCGGCGATGGGCTGTGTGAGACGCTAGAACCTAAGGAATAGTCAATACCTGGCCGGGGTAGACAACGTAATCAGGCGGGGTCAGATCCGGATTGGCCGCCGCCAGTTGCTCGCAGGTCAGGTTGAAGGTCAAGGCGATGCGGAAGCAGGTGTCGCCCGGCTGAACCGTGTAAGTGCGCTGGCCCCCGGCTGCGGTCGGCGCAGCCGTGCCCCTGGCCGGGATGGTGAGCACCTGCCCGGCTTCGATGCTGGACGGGTCGGCGATGTTGTTGGCCTGGGCTAACTCCTCAACGGTCAATCCGAAACGCTGGGAAATGCTGAAGAGCGTGTCCCCCGGTTGGATGG
>CADDZL010000370.1 GCA_902812335.1 Chloroflexota bacterium
ATATAAGCTACCCGGTCGCAAGCCGGGCTATTCCCCTGGACCTGCCCTACCGGCCCACCACTTTCCAGGCACCCGCCTGGTCGCCTAACGGCCAACAGGTATTGTTTGCGGCGGCCAGTGTGACCGGGGACGGCTTGTTTCTGGCAGACGAGAACGGCGACCGGCTACAGCTCCTGGCCCCCTATGAAGGAGCCATCGCCTTCGCCTGGTCACCCCGCAGCGACCGGGTGGCTTATATCACGACCGCCGATCCGGGCCCGGTGGCGTTAGGGCCGCTCTACGTAGTGGACGCGCAGGCCGGCGCGGAGCCGCGCCGCATCACCGAGGGGCCGGTGGTGGCCCTGTACTGGGCAGCCGACGGCCAGCACCTGGCCTACCTGCGGGTAGGCGACTCGCTGGCGGGAGATAAGCAAGCCAGCGGGCGACGGGCTGAGCTACGCTTCAGCCTGGATGTGGCCGATATGGAAAGCGGGCGGCGCGTGACGGTGGCGGTCTTCCAACCCACTGAGGACTATCTGCGTTCGGTGCTCCCTTTCTTTGACCAGTACATCCGCTCGACCACGCCCTGGTCGCCGGACAGCCGCAGCCTGGTGTATGCAGCCGACGACGATGCCGGCGGCTCCGGCATCTACGTCGCAGACATCACTGGTGGCGAGCCGCGGCGGATTGCCGACGGGGTTCTGGCGTTCTGGTCGTTCAGGTAACCTGAAACGTAAAATGTGAAACATAAAACGTCATAACGTTTCACGCTTTACGTTTCACGTCTCATGTATCACGTATCACGCATCAGAAATTCAAGAGGATGTTGCTGTACAGAAACGTGACCGCCGTCGAGCCAAAGATTGCCAGGATGAAGATGACAACAACAGCGATCATCACGAGCAACAGTGAGTATTCGAGCAGGCCCTGTCCGGCTTCACGCGGTTGAAATAACATAATGAATGCTCCTCAAGTTGTCCATGGTCCGAACCGTATAATCCGCCTACAATAGAGAATGAAACCATTTTCAGACAATGAATCCTCTTACAGTGTACGATGGACCGGCCTGGGGTCAATGAGAAATAGGTCGTAGGAAGGGAGCACAAGAAAGCAGGCGCGGGTCGAACTCCTATTGGCGATCGCGCTGGATACGCCTATCATATATCATGCAGGTGACAGCGGCTCGAGGTTGTGATAGCAAGGCATGGATCGCGACACGATTAAGGAATGGTTCGAACGTCTCAAGCGATGGTGGCCGACCGCGCTGGCTGGGGTGGTGCTGGCGGCATTGATTGCCGGGCCATGGGCGTGGCGTCGGCTCATTCCGCTGCTGGCTACGGCCAACCAACTGAAAGCCGCGCTGATCGCACTGGGCCCCATCGCGCCGGTCGCGTACATTGTGCTTTACGCCGTTCAGATCGTGGCCGCGCCGATCCCCGGCGCGCCGTTGGCGCTGGCTTCCGGCTACGTGTTCGGCACGCTGGCCGGCGGCATCTATAGTCTGGTGGGGGCGGCAATCGGGCTGACAATTGCCCTGGCCCTGGCGCGGCGCTTTGGACGGCCCTTCGTCGAACGTCTGGTCGGCCAGGAGGACCTGGACCGGTGGGAGCAGGCGCTGGGGACGCATTCAGCCTGGCTATGGTTCGTGATCTTCCTGCTGCCGATAGGCGATGCCGCTTATTACCTGGCCGGGTTGAGCCGGGCACGTCTGCGGTGGCTGATCCTGGCCGGCGTGATCGCCCGCATCCCGAATCTATTCCTGATGAGCTGGATCGGGGCCCAGCAGGGCAGGCGCCTGGTATTCCTGCTGGCTCTGTTGACGCTCGTGACCGCGGCGCTCTTGTTCGCCTGGCAGCGTTGGGGGCGCAGGCTACAGGTGAAGCTGTTGGGCTGGGCGCGCGAGAAAGGGGAGGGAGCCTAGGGCTGGGGGCCAGCCCCCCGGCTCGCCACGGATGAGCCGTCCCGGTGCTTCTACCGGATGAGCAGGGCGCGCAGCAGCGCCAAGAGGCCGGCCAGCAGGAAGAATGCCCCGATCAGAACCTGACCCCCCATAT